>JAGPFR010000008.1 GCA_018056425.1 Lachnospiraceae bacterium | reverse complement strand
CTCTTACACCTTCTCTGTTACTCTCATCTCTGATGTCGGTGATACCGTCAATCTTCTTGAACTTAACAAGTTCGGCAATCTTGATCTGAAGATTTGCCTTGTTTACCATGTAAGGAAGTTCGGTAACAATGATCTGACTCTTTCCGTTAGGAAGCTGCTCAATCTCCGTTACCGCTCTTACTCTGATCTTTCCGCGTCCTGTTCTGTATGCTTCCTCTACACCACGGTGTCCGAGGATAAGTCCGCCGGTAGGGAAATCGGGACCCTGGATAATCTCCATGACATCCTCGATGGTGGTTTCTTTTCCCTCGATACGGTCATCAATGATCTTGATAACACCGCCAACTGCTTCTTTTAAATTGTGAGGCGGAATGTTGGTAGCCATACCAACGGCGATTCCGGTTGCTCCGTTCACCAGAAGATTGGGATAACGGCTTGGAAGAACAACAGGTTCACTCTCGGTTCCGTCAAAGTTGGGAATAAAGTCTACGGTATTCTTATTGATATCAGCAAGAAGTTCCATACTGATCTTGGAAAGTCTTGCCTCGGTATATCTCATTGCCGCAGCTCCGTCGCCGTCCATGGAACCGAAGTTTCCGTGACCGTCTACAAGAGGATATCTCATGGACCAGGGCTGAGCCATGAAAACGAGTGATCCGTAAATGGAACTGTCACCGTGAGGATGGTATTTACCCATCGTATCACCGACGATACGTGCACTCTTTCTGTGAGGCTTATCAGGTCCGTTATTGAGTTCTACCATGGAATAGAGAACTCTTCTCTGAACAGGCTTGAGTCCGTCCCTTACATCGGGAAGAGCTCTTGCCGCGATTACGCTCATCGCATAATCGATGTAGAAGGTCTCCATTTTTTCTTTGAGATCTACTTCCTGTATTTTGTCAAAAATAGTATCTTCCATAATTCCTCTTTCGAACGAAAGTCTTTAACAATTATCAGATATCGAGATTCTGAACAAATTTAGCATTCTCTTCAATGAACTCTCTTCTGGGCTCTACCTTATCACCCATAAGAGTTGTGAAAGTAAGATCTATCTCACTTGTCATTTCTTCATCGAATCCTACTCTGAGAAGAATTCTTCTCTCGGGATCCATTGTTGTTTCCCAAAGCTGCTCGGCATCCATTTCTCCGAGACCTTTGTAACGCTGGATCTTATTGTTCTGATCTCTTCCTACTTCATCCAGGATCTTATTAAGTTCATCATCTGAATATGCATACCATTCTTTTTTATTCTTCTCCAGCTTATAAAGAGGAGGCTTAGCCAGATATACATGTCCGGTCTTGATAAGTTCGGGCATAAATCTGTAAATGAATGTAAGCATAAGAGTAGCTATATGAGCGCCGTCAACGTCGGCATCGGTCATGATGATTATCTTGTCATAGCGAAGCTTTGATATATCAAAGTCATCATGAATACCGGTTCCGAATGCAGTGATCATTGCTTTGATTTCGGCATTCGCATAGATTTTGTCGAGTCTTGCTTTTTCAACGTTAAGGATCTTTCCTCTTAAGGGAAGGATAGCCTGTGTTGCTCTGTTACGGGCTTCCTTTGCACTTCCTCCTGCGGAATCTCCCTCAACGATATAGATCTCGCAATGTGAAGGATCTTTATCCGAACAATCGGCAAGCTTTCCGGGAAGAGCCATTCCTTCAAGAGCCGTCTTCCTTCTGGTAAGATCTCTTGCCTTTCTGGCAGCTTCCCTTGCGCGCTGTGCAAGTATTGATTTATCGCAGATTGCTCTTCCTACATCGGGATTCTGCTCGAGATAAATTGTAAGCTTCTCGCTGACAATATTATCAACGGCTCCTCTTGCTTCGGAGTTTCCGAGCTTTTGCTTGGTCTGTCCTTCAAACTGAGGATCCGCGATCTTAACACTTACGATAGCTGTAAGACCTTCTCTGATATCTTCACCTGAAAGATTGGGCTCGGAATCTTTGAGCATCTTCTTGTTACGCGCATAATCGTTAAATGTTTTGGTAATTGCATTTCTGAATCCCTGGAGATGTGTACCTCCTTCGGGAGTGTTGATATTATTTACGAATGCAAATACGGATTCGTTATATGAATCGTTGTGCTGGAACGCAACCTCAACATAGACTCCGTTCTTCTCACCCTCAAAATAGAGAATGTCTTCATAGATGGGAGTCTTACTTTTGTTCAGATGCTGAACATATTCTTTGATACCGCCTTCATAGTAAAATTCAAGTACTTTACCTGCGGTACTTTTTATCTGTGATTCTTTTTCGGGATGGGATTCTTTTTTGACCGTAGTGTCAAAATTAGCGTCCTCTCCTCTTTCCTCGGCATCTTTCTTGGCTCTGTTTAAAAGCTCATTGATCTGCTCTTCGGAATCTTCTTTTCCCTCAGCTGCTTCCTTGGCTTCTTCAATCTGGCTGTCGGTAAGGATTGCGGCAGCAGCTTCCGCGGATCTGTCATCCTTAAGAATGATCCTGAGACCCTTGGTAAGGAATGCCATCTCACGAAGTCTGAGTTTTAAGATATTGAAATCGTAAATTGTAGTCTCGGTAAAGATCTCTTTATCGGGAAGGAATGTTACGGTCGTTCCGGTATCATCTTTATCACAATCGCCGATGATATGAAGCTTTTCTACGACATGTCCTCTTTCGAATTTCTGTCTGTAGATATGTCCTTCCTGTCTGATATCGGCAACAAGCCACTCGGAAAGTGCATTTACAACTGAAGCACCAACGCCGTGAAGACCACCGGATACCTTGTATCCTCCACCGCCAAATTTTCCGCCGGCATGAAGAATGGTAAATACAACCTCCGCTGCGGGAAGTCCTGATTTATGGTTGATACCTACGGGGATTCCTCTTCCGTTATCTTTAACCGTTACGGAATTATCCTCGTTGATAGTTACCTCTATGCGGGTACAATAACCTGCAAGTGCTTCATCAACCGAGTTGTCTACTATCTCATAAACAAGATGATGAAGTCCTCTGCTTGCGGTGGTACCGATATACATACCGGGACGCTTTCTTACAGCTTCAAGTCCTTCGAGTATCTGAATCTGGTCTCCGCCGTATTCCTGTGTAACTTTGGTATTTTCCAAGCTGCCTTCCATGATACCTCTTTCTCTTAAAAGCCAAAGGTTTATATTTTAAGACATCTGTCTTACATTTCCGTTTTCAACATAAAACACTCTGTTCATGACAAATCTGTCATTAACAAAGTCGTCGATTCCGGTACAGGTTATGAATGTTTGAATATCACCTATGCTGTCGAGCAAAAATCCCTGTCTCTTTCTATCGAGTTCTGATAAAACATCATCAAGCATAAGTACGGGACTCTCACCGGATATTTTCTTCATCATGTCTATCTCAGATAATTTAAGAGACAGAGCTGCGGTTCTTTGTTGTCCCTGGGATCCAAATTTTCTTATATCGATATCACCGGCCATAAATGCAAAGTCATCTCTGTGCGGACCTATCGATGTCATCTTTGATTTCAGATCTCTTGCTCTTGATGCCTTCAAATTTTTTTCGAAATCATCAACAGTGGTACTGGGTTCATAGATGATACTTATATTTTCACGTCCTCCGGAAAGTTTGTAATGAACTTCCTTTATCTCATCTTCGAGTTCGGACGCAAATTTTTCTCTTCTTTCAACTATCTTGGTTCCGTAAGATATTAACTGATCATCCCAGATATTTAATGACTCTTCGAGTGATCTGTCAAAATAAATATCTTTGAGAACCTGATTTCTTCTGTTTAAAACTTTATTGTAATTGTTGAGATTATAGAGATAAAACTGATCTAACTGACACAGTTCCATATCTATGAATCTACGTCTGTATGTAGGACCGTTTTTTACAATGTTGAGATCTTCCGGAGAAAAAAAGACTACTTTGCAAATACCCATAAGATCCGCAGCTTTTTTTATCCTGTTACCGTCAATAGCAATTCCTTTTGACTTGGAACTTCTAAGATGCATATCCACTCTCGTGGGTATTCCATCATTCTCAACAACGGTTCTGATGTGAGATTCTTCTTTGCCGAACCTTACTATCTCACTGTCACGGCTTCCTTTATGTGACTTGGTTGTTGCCGCTATATATAAAGCTTCGAGGATATTTGTCTTTCCCTGTGCGTTATCCCCGTAGAAGATATTGGTACCTTTATCAAATTCTATGTTCAGTCTGTCATAGTTACGGTAATCCGTAAGTTCTAATGATTTTATGATCACATCAGTTTTCCTTTTTCTTTACGATCAGACTGTTTCCCTTGTACTCTATGACATCGCCGGCAACTATTTTCTTTCCTCTTTGGATTTCGGTATTGCCGTTCAACTTAACTTCACCGTTAACTATGTCATATTTTGCATCAACTCCTGAAGCACATAATCCTGCCGCTTTAAGGAGCTGACCGAGTTTTATAAAATCATCTTTAAGATAAAATTCTCTCATTTTTATACCGCACTTATAGTTACGGGAAGCACTACATAAACATAGGACATGTCATCTTTTTTGATAAAGCAGGGAGCTTTTGAATTAACAAAATCAAGCTCTATTTCTTCATCGTCGATAACATTGAGTGCATCTATAACAAATCTGGGATTGAAACCTATTACCATATCCTTTCCGGACTTTGAAGCAGGAACATTTTCATTCATGTTACCGGTTGCGGAATTTATCTTGATTGAAATGCTGTCATCTTTAATATCAAGAACGATAGGTTTCTTATCGCCTTCTTTTACATAGATTGTAGATCTGTCGAGACATTCGTTAAGTCTCTTCTTGTTGATCTTAACTTTGGTCTCATAATCTCCTACGAGCATCTTGTTAACATCAAAGAAATTTCCTTCGATTATTCTGGATACAACCTTTGTAGATCCGAATTCAAAGCTTATATGATTGGGATTGAATATAATCTCGATATCATCTTCAGCTCCGCCGTTAATGATCCTTGAAAGTTCTTTTAAACTCTTTCCGGGAATAATAACTTTCTTGTCGGAATAATTCTCTCTCAGTTCCATCGTGCACATTGAAATACGATGTCCGTCAAGACTGCACATTCTTACTTTGTTTTCTTTTATCTCCATGAGTTCTCCCCTCATGGTCTGCTGACCTGGAGTATCCTCACTTATCTCGGCAATCGAGAAAATAGTCTTTCTGATAAGTTCTCTGAGAGAAAGCTGACTCATAACTATATTGTCATTCTTATCAAGATCGGGAAGATATGTGAATTCATCATCACTTCTTCCTGCCATATTGTGGACAACCTGCTCACATCTGATAACAGTCTGATAATTAGAATCCGTAATTATCTCAATATCTGATGCTGAATCAGGCATTTTTCTTATTATTTCAAAAATATGCTTGGCATCAAGTGCAACCACACCTGCTTCTTCTATATTTCCATCAATAACCGTTTCTATTCCAAGATCGAGGTTATTAACGGTAAGAGTAATCTTTCCTCCGGTAGTATTAAAAAGAATGCACTCCATAATGGACATTGTGCTTTTAGCGGGAAGAGCTCTGAGAACAGTCTGGATACCCGTAAGTAATGATGATTTGGAAGAGGATATCTTCATTGTGAAAAACTCCTTTTGGTGATTGATGGTGCCTTTTTTATGTTATATATAAATCTTAATAAGTATAATAAGTAATAGGGGGTGTGAACTATGTGCATAACCTTATTTATTATACTATTTTCAAGGCTAAAATGGAATGAATAAGTATGTGAAATAGTACCGGTTATTAAATAAGTTACAAACCTTAATTCACACTTAAAAAATTATGTAAATCAATGATTTATGACCCTGAAAGTATCTTTTTTATTCTATCCACTTTCTCCCGGGTGTTTTTTCCACTTTTATTTGAATTAATATCAGCTTCTATTTTCTTACATCCGCTGATTACCGTAGTATGATCGCTTCTGTGAAGATTATGAGCTATCTGTTGATAAGTGATACCGAGCATATCGTAGGCCAGATACATGATTATATGTCTGGGATAGACAATATCGGCATTTCTCTTATTGGACATGATAGCGTCTTTGCTGGCATTACATTCCTGACAAACCACATCAACTATACGGTCAAATGTGATCATGTTTGATTCTGAGGGGTAAATGAAGTCTTTAAGGGCTTCTTTAGCAAAATCCATGTCAGGTTCCATATTATTGTTAAGTTTAGAGAAAGCTATGATCTTATTGAGAGCTCCTTCAAGTTCTCTTATATTTGACTTGATATTTGAAGCAATATAGTCGATTATCTCTTCACTTATCTTAATATTGTACTTTTCGGCATCATTTTTAAGAATTGCGGATCTTGTTTCATAGTCGGGAGGAGTGATATCTACGGTCATTCCCCATGCAAATCTTGATATATATCTGTCATCTAATGACTTAAATTCCTTAAAATTTTTATCCGAAGAAAGAATTATCTGCTTTCCGGCATCATGAAGGGTATTAAATGTGTGGAAAAACTCTTCCTGTGTTGCTTCTTTTCCTATAATAAACTGGATATCGTCGATCATAAGTACATCAACGGTACGGTATTTATCGCGGAGTTTACTCATGGAATCGGCACTGTTACCGCTTCTTAATGACTCAATAACGTCATTTGTGAACTGTTCGCTGGTAACATATATAACTTTTTTGGAAGGATCCTTCTTTAATATAAAATGACCTATGGATTGCATAAGATGGGTTTTGCCGAGTCCGGGACCTCCGTATATATAAAGAGGATTCCATGTTTTACCGGGATCTTCGGCAACTGCAACAGAAACCTGATGAGCCATTTTATTGTTATTTCCTACGACAAAGGACTCAAAAGTATAATCAGGATTGAGAGTATCGTTATCTACCTTATTGTCTTCGGGTTCGATAACGGTATTACTATTATTAAGAATAAACTTGACCGATATTATCTGGCCGAGTTCTTCACCTATAACGGTCTCAAAATAGAGCTTGAACTTATTATTTAAGTAACCAAGCGCTCTTTCGTCTTCTTTTTCGGATCTGATATAAACGGTATTTCCCGATACTTCACAGAATTCCAGGTTTTCAAACCAAAGATGATATGTAATATCGGATACGGCTGCTTCTCTTTGGATCTTTCTCTTGATTTCTTCCCAGTATTCTTCGTTGGTAAACTTCTCTGCGTTCATAGGTATTTTAAGTATTTCTCCTGATAATTTATGCAGCTTAAAATGCCTCAAATTAAGGCTGCCGTACCATTTTATAATGGATGGATTTTTAATTCAAATCGGGTTATTCCCTTTTGTGCGTTTGCGGGTTTTCCACAATTGTGGATTAAGTACTGAAATGGGTTAATCAGGTTTTTTTGGAGAAATGATTGTAAATTATGTGGAAAACAGGTACCTAATTTATAAATTAATATAATATAGATATTTACTGGGTTTTTTCACTGTTTTACATAAAAAAGTTTATAATTTGGAGTAAATATCCACATCTTTTACACTAAATGGGGATAAGATTATAGATGATATTTAAAGTGGATAACTCGGTGGAAAAGAAAATTTTTCAACATTTTTTCAAAAGATTAAAATCCTGATTTTTCCCTTAAATTAAATAAAAACCGCTATTTTTGCTTGACACTCCTTCTTATATTAATTAAAATCTGTTTTGTGTCGGTTCTGACTGATCTCAGGTAGTGAGATCCATGTGTTGATTTGGTTTGAATCACACCAAGCGAAGAGATTGATTAAAAGGAGGTGTTTCCTTATGAAGATGACATTTCAGCCTAAGAAAAAGTCTCATGCCAAGGTTCACGGTTTCAGAGCAAGAATGTCTTCAGCCGGTGGACGTAAGGTTCTTCAGAGCAGAAGAGCAAAGGGCAGAAAGAAATTATCGGCTTAAAAGTAAAGGTCACATTTGATGTGACCTTTGTTTTTCCGCATATTTAAAATGGAAAGATTAAGAAAAAACGCACAGTTTTCGGAAGTTTACCGTTTACACAACTCCTTCGCAGACAAGTATTTGATCATGTATGTCAGAAAAAACGGTGAATCCTTTAACCGGGTAGGCGTAAGTATCAGTAAAAAAGTCGGAAACAGTGTCGTAAGACACCGTGTTAAGCGATTAGTTAAGGAAGCTTTTCGTAATTCCGAGAATATGTTCAATAGTGGTTTGGACATAGTTTTTGTAGCCAGACAAAATGCTGCATCAATGTCGTATAAAGAGACTGTGGAATCTCTGATGGGTCTTGCAGCTTCCCATCACATCCTGTTAAAAGCAGGCAATTGATCATATATATTATGAAGAGATTTCTAATTTGGTTGATCTCAATTTATCAGAAATATTTCTCTCCTATTAAGAGATTCAGATGTCCGTATTATCCTACCTGCTCCGTTTACGGAAAGGAAGCGATAGAGATTCACGGTGCATTTATAGGATCTTTACTTGCTGTGTGGAGAATCTTAAGATGTAATCCTTTCTCACATGGAGGTTATGATCCCGTTCCCAAGATGAGGAAGAAATATTCAGGGAGATTTTAATGTATTTTACTTTATTAACACCTAATTCCACTCCTATCTTCAAGTATATCGTTTGGATACTCGGTAAGATAATGGAGGGATTGTTCTTTGTCCTTGATAAGATAGGAATTCCGAACATAGGTATAGCAATCATACTTTTTACCATTTTCGTAAATGTATGTATGATTCCTCTTACTTATAAGCAGCAGAAGTTCTCAAAGCTTTCACTTAAGATCAATCCTGAGATCAAAGCCATTCAGAAGAAATATGATGGCAGAAAAGATCAGGATTCAATGATGAAGATGCAGGCTGAGACTCAGGCTGTTTACGCAAAGTACGGTGTTTCCCAGGCCGGAAGCTGTGTTACTTTGCTCATTCAGTTCCCTATTCTCATTGCTCTGTACAGAGTTATCTATCAGGTTCCCGCTTATGTTACCAAGATTGGGGATACTTTCAGAGTTCTTGCCGATAAGATCGTTGCTACCGATAACGGTGCATTCATCACGGATAATACCGCTGAACTCGAGAGCGTAAAGTCCGCTCTTGGTATGTATTCCAAGAATCTTGCAAAAGAAGGTAATCTTACCAACGGAATCATCGATGTTCTTAACAGAGTATCGACATCCGATATGGCACAGATCAGTGATCATTACGGTCTTGCAAATCTTACCAATGCAGACGGACAGCAGATTCTTTCTACTCTTGATGCATCCGGAAAAGTTGTTACCAAGGGACTTCTTGATACTTACAACAATTTCCTCGGACTTAACATCGTCAATTCTCCCATAAATATTATTAAGGAGAGTTTTGCAAGTCATGCATATCTGATTGTGATCGTGGCTATCCTGATCCCTCTTTTATCAGGATTTACCCAGTGGCTTTCCGTTAAGCTTTCACCCAGTCAGCCTCAGCCTTCAGGTGATAATTCCACCGCAGATTCAATGGCCCAGTCCATGAAGACCATGAACGTTATGTTGCCTCTTATGTCTGTATGGTTTGGTTTTACATTCCCCGCAGGTATGGGTATCTACTGGACGGCAAACGCTGTTGTACGTATTGTTATTCAGATTATAATGAATAAGCGTATCGATAAGATCGACATTAATGAGCTTATTGAAAAGAATGCCGAGAAGAGCAAGAAAAAACTCGAGCAGATTCAGGCTAATCAGGAAAGAATGCAGGCTTATGCAGCAATGAATACCCGCAGCATCCAGAGCAAGGCTTCTTATGTAAATAAGGCAACTTCAGATGATACCGAAAATGAAGAAGTTGCAAAGCCTTCAAATTATGCTCCCGGATCACTGGCTGCCAAGGCTAATATGGTCAGTGAATTCAATAAGAGAAACAGTAAGTGAGGTCACATACAGATGGAATATAAAGAATATACAGGTAAGTCGGTTAATGATCTGATCACTGATGCCTGCCAGGATCTTGGAGTTACCAGTGACAGACTTGATTATGTGGTTGTTTCCGAAGGATCTTCAGGTTTCCTTGGACTCGGTTCAAAAAATGCAGTTATCAAGGCCCGTATCAAATCTGATGAAGTTCCTGCTGAGGAAGAAAAAGCTGAAGAGAGCGTAAACGAAGTTAAGACCGAAGAAGTTTCCTCCAAAAAGAGTGAATCCGAGAAAATAGTTCCCGTATCCGATCCCGCTAAGTATGAAGCAATCGCAGTTAAATTCCTTGAAGATGTTTTCAAGGCTATGGAACTTGAAGCTCAGATCAAGACTTCTTTTGAACTTTCGGAAAATGCACTTGATATCGAACTTCTCGGAAGTGACATGGGAATCCTTATCGGAAAAAGAGGAGCAACTCTTGATTCTCTCCAGTATCTCGTAAGCCTTGTTGTTAATAAGGAGAGCGAGCAGTATATCAGAGTTAAGGTTGATACCGAAGATTACAGAGAAAGAAGAAGAGCAACTCTTGAAAATCTTGCCAAGAATGTTTCTTCAAAGGTTAAGAGAACAGGCCGTCCTTACGAGCTTGAATCCATGAATCCTTATGAGAGAAGAATAATTCATTCCGCACTTCAGGATAACGATTATGTATATACCTACAGTGAGGGTGAAGGTTCAAACAGACACATTGTTGTCGCTCTCAAAGAAGGTGTAAAGCCTACCGGAGATCGCGGTCGTTATAACGGACGCAGAGGCAGAAGATATTGATCCTTAAGACTTAACCCTACAGGGCCATGGCATCTGCCTTGGCCCTTTTTATAAATATGTCGGAAGTTACTTCATCTACAATTGCAGCAATCTCAACCGCTTTGTCGGAATCGGGAATAGGAATCATCAGAGTCAGCGGACCTGATGCTGTTTCGGTATGTTCAAATATTCTGTTTGATGCAGGAGGCGAAAAGGTTCTTGATTCCATGCAGGCTAATTCTTTCAGACATCTTTATGTTAAGGATGGGGAAGAAACGATTGATGAATGTATTGCTTTACTATATAAAGCTCCTCATTCTTATACCGGAGAAGATATTGTAGAGATTCAGTGTCACGGCGGAGTTTTTCTGCTTAAAAAAGTTCTTGATCTTGTCATCAAAAACGGTGCAGTTCATTCCATGCCCGGTGAATTTACAAGGAGAGCTTTTTTAAACGGAAAATTGGATCTTGCCCAGGCGGAAGCAGTTATGGATCTTATTTCATCAAGATCTGAAGCGGCATTAAAAGCGTCGAGAGATCAGATGTCCGGCAGAGTATCGGAAGTGATCAAAGATCTCAGAGCAAAACTTTTATATGAGACCGCTTATATAGAATCTGCAATAGATGATCCGGAGCATTATGATCTGACGGGATATGACGAACATATTGAAGAAGTTGTCAGGGATGTATCCGGAACTATAAAAAAGCTTATTAATTCTTATGATTCGGGAAGATTTGTAAGAGAAGGGATAAATACCTGTATTGCAGGATGTCCCAATTCCGGAAAATCATCACTTCTGAATCTTCTTACCGGTCAGGACAGAGCTATTGTTTCGGATATTCCGGGAACAACCAGGGATACGATAGAAGAGTATGTCAGACTTGATGATATACTTCTTAAGCTTACCGATACCGCCGGCATCAGGAAAACAGATGACCCCATAGAGAGTATCGGAACTAAAAAGGCAATGGATGCCGCATCCGGTGCGGATCTTGTGCTTTTCATGATAGATGCTTCCGAACTTTTGACCACGGATGATATGGAGATTTTCTCATCCGTTTATATCGGAAAGTGTATTATCATATTAAATAAAGCAGATAAGGTTCTTAAGATCAAACCCAGGGATATATATGAGCATTTCAGATTTTCGGCAGATCCTTCGCTTCAAAGCCTCACCGAAGAAGAATTTTTTGATAGATACCCTTGTGTAGTTATGTCCGCATCCGGCGGACAGGGTCTCGATGATCTTAAAAGAACGATTAAAAAGCTGTTTATGTCCGGAGAGATCTCTTCATCATCCGAAGTTGTAATAACCGGACTCAGACATAAAGAATTATTGATGCAGGCTGATGTATCACTCGGTAATGTTCTTGAGTGTATCTCATCAGGCATGGAAACTGATATTTATACCGTAGATCTGTATGATGCATACAGATCACTGGGACTTATAATCGGAGAAGAGATCGGTGACGATCTTGCTAATGAAATTTTCTCCAAATTCTGTATGGGCAAATAAAATGGATCTGAAATGTAGAGGCGTCGAATTTGATATGGATGTTGTCGTAGTCGGCGCAGGTCATGCGGGATGTGAAGCCGCACTTGCCTGCAGCAGACTCGGACTTGAAACTGTTATCTTCACCGTAAGTGTGGACAGCATTGCTTTGATGCCATGCAACCCCAATATCGGAGGATCATCCAAGGGTCATCTTGTCAGAGAACTTGATGCGCTTGGCGGGGAGATGGGTAAAAATATTGATAAGACTTTTATCCAGAGTAAAATGCTCAATACGTCCAAAGGACCTGCGGTTCATTCACTCAGAGCTCAGGCGGATAAAAAAGAATATTCTGCAGAGATGAGAAAAGTTCTCGAATCCCAGGAACACCTCACCATAAAGCAGGCTGAAGTCTGTGAACTTCTGTGGGAAGAGATTCCTTCCGATTCCAAAGAAGGATCTTTTGAAAAAAGAGTAACAGGTGTAAAGACTCAGACCGGTGCGGTATATCATGCAAAGGCTGTTGTTCTTTGTACAGGTGTTTATCTGAATTCCAGATGTCTAACCGGAGAGTCCATTGTTTATACCGGACCTAACGGATTACAGGCAGCTACTCATCTGTCGGATTCACTTAGAGCTGCAGGGATTAATTTACGAAGATTCAAAACCGGAACCCCTGCCAGGATGGATGGAAAAACAATAGATTTTTCCAAGATGGAAGAGCAGAAGGGTGACGAGAGGATAGTTCCCTTTTCTTTTTCGACGGATCCGGATTCTATTCAAAAAGAACAGGTGTCATGCTGGCTTACTCATACAAATCAGAAAACGCATGATATCATAAGAGCCAATCTTGACAGGTCACCCATTTATGCAGGAATCATTGAGGGAACAGGTCCCAGATATTGTCCCTCGATAGAAGACAAGGTCGTAAAGTTTGCCGAGAAAGAATCACATCAGGTATTTATTGAGCCTGAAGGATTATATACGGATGAGATGTATGTCGACGGAATGAGTTCTTCACTTCCCGAAGATGTACAGCTTGCAATGTACAGAACGGTTCCCGGTCTTGAGAATTGTAAGATCGTAAGAAATGCATATGCTATCGAATATGATTGCATCAATGCAAAAGACTTATATCCTCATCTTGAATTTAAAATGATCAAAGGTCTTTTTGCCGGAGGTCAGTTTAACGGAAGCAGCGGTTATGAAGAAGCTGCAGCCCAGGGTTTTGTTGCAGGTGTAAATGCCGCAATGGAAATTCTCGGAAAAGAATTCCTTGTTCTTAAGAGAAGTGAAAGCTACATCGGAGTTCTTATCGATGATCTTGTTACCAAAGACAATCGTGAACCTTACAGAATGATGACTTCTAGAGCAGAGTACAGACTGCTCTTAAGACAGGACAATGCCGATCTCAGACTCAGGAAGTACGGACATAAAGTCGGTCTTGTTTCAGATGAAATTTATACCGGAGTTTTGAAAAAACAGGAGATGATCGATTCTGAGATTGTCAGACTTAAGGAGATAATGCTCGGCGCGGGTAAGGATGTTTGTTCATATCTGGAGTCGATGGGATCATCACCTCTTTCGACTGCTACTTCACTTGCTTCACTTTTATGCAGACCCGAACTTGATTATGAGAAATTAAAGCCTTTGGATCCTGAAAGACCTGATCTTCCTTCGGACGTAATAGAGCAGGTCCAGATTGAGATCAGATATGAAGGTTATATAAAGCGTCAGGAAAAACAGGTAAGGGAACAGGAGAGACTGGAAGTAAAACTTATTCCCGAAGATATTGATTATGATGATGTACCTTCACTTCGTCTGGAAGCGCGTCAGCATCTCAAAGATTTCAGACCTGTTTCTGTCGGTCAGGCATCAAGAATATCAGGTGTTTCTCCCGCCGATATTTCAGTACTTTTGGTTTACCTTGAAAAATTGAACAGAAAAAATATAAGCAATAATTAAATGACACGTGTGTCATAATTCTATGCATGATTATTCTAAATTAATTTCATATTTATCTCAGTATGGAGTCATAGTATCCGATGATCAGATAAAGCAACTTGATACATATTATGAGATGATGATAGAGACCAACAAGTCTCTTAATCTTACTGCCATAACAGAATTCGATGATGTACTCATTAAACATTATATCGATTCTGTTACTATCGTAAGAGATATAGACATGTCCGGGAATAAATCTCTTATTGATATAGGTACCGGAGCAGGATTTCCTGGTATGGTTTTGAAGATTATTTTTCCGAACCTCAATATTACTCTTTTCGATTCACTTCAGAAGAGATTGAAATTTCTCGATGATGTAATATCTGCCCTTGACCTGAAGGGTATATCTACATACCACGGCCGTGCAGAAGAAGCAGGTCATGTTGCCTCCATGAGAGAGCAATATGATCTATGTGTTTCCCGTGCCGTGGCAAATCTTCCTGTTTTATGTGAACTGTGTTTACCATTTGTTAAAACAGGTGGTACTTTTATTTCATATAAATCTGATAAAGGCTCCTCAGAAGCAGAGGCAGCTTCTCATGCTTTATCGGTTTTGAATTCCTCAATCCTTAAAGAGGATGAGTTTATATTACCGGACAGTGATATGGTAAGAAATCTTATTCTTATTTCAAAAGATGGGTCATGTCCCAAGTCCTATCCCAGAAAACCCGGTACTCCTTCTAAGAAACCCTTGTGATTGATTGTTCGTCATACCCTATATATTGTTTAGGCCCGTTTCTTCCTAATATAGATATACTAGATTTTATTGTTTCACGTGAAACATTTTCTAGATTTAGGGTTTTTATGTTTCACGTGAAACAATCTTTAGTGGTTTTAGAAAAAAGTTTCACAACACCTGATTCTTATACCACTATATATAGGTATACAGATTCCATATGAAATGCCCTAACTGTAAGGAAAAACTAAATAATCAGGAAAAATCCTGTCCCAATTGCGGAACATGGATTGGATATGATAACCGAATTGAAACACCTGAGCCTGCGATACACAAAAGGGAAAAAGACGAACTGATAAAGAAGGTAAAAGAAAATCCGTATTTCGGATTGATATTAGAAGCAAATAAACCGTTATGTATTTTGGCGGCGTCCTGGTTGTTTTTCTTTCTTATATTGATGTTACTGGCATACATATTCGATTGAATGATGTAACTATCAGTAAGGAGTGGGTTATGCTTGGTCTGATCAGATATTTTGACAGAAACAAAAAGTTAAACGAGCTTCTGGATGAATATAGATACTATTCAAATGAAGAACTTGCAGAAGGGAAAACACTGATCATAGAGTCAGAAGATTGGAACACAGAACTTCCTCTTAAGATGAATGAACTTCAATATCTTAATCGGGAAAATATAGGATATGCAGTGGTTCATTTCCAAGAAAAAGGTTTCTGTCTTTTATATGATGATTTCAATAAGGATTCACAGGTCGAACTTATACCGTTTAATGATGGGAAGATAACCATAGAAGGAATATATAAAAAGAAAGAATGTAGGATTACCTTCTATTTATCAGCCGAAAAATAATCCGAATAGTTTTTCACGTGGAACAATTCGTGATATAATAACCACTGTCCGCATTACGAAAAGGGGTAAATATGAATAGAATTTTAGCAATAGCCAATCAAAAAGGCGGGGTCGGCAAGACCTGTACGGCAGTTAACCTGTCAGCTTCACTGGGAGAACTCGGTAAGAAAGTACTTCTTATTGATATGGACCCTCAGGGAAATTCATCCAGCAGCTTCGGAGTTAATAAGAACGAAGTAGAAAATACCATCTATGAAGTAATGCTGGAGGAGTGCACTCTGTCCGAAGCAATCATTAAAGACGTTGCTAAAAACGTATCGATAGTTCCTGCCAATGTAAATCTTGGCGCAGTTGAGATCGAGATGGCCGGTAAGGATAAGGCTAACCTCATCCTCAGAAGAGAACTTGATTTTGTAAAAGACGAATACGATTATATTTTCATAGATTGTCCTCCTGCCATAAGTCTTACTACCGTAAACTCCATGGCAGCAGCAACCGGAGTAATCGTTCCTGTTCAGTGTGAGTACCTTGCACTTGAAGGTCTCGGTCAGGTTATTGAAACCATTAACCTGGTCAGAAGCAGAATGAATCCCACACTTGATCTTACCGGAATCCTCTTCACCATGTATGACGGAAGAACCGTTCTTTCCAATGATGTAGTAGACAGCGTTAGAAATACCGTTAAGTATCATACATTTGAAACAAAGATTCCCAGAAATATAAGGTTATCGGAAGCTCCTTCATTTGAGCAGCCCATTACCGTATATGATCCTAAATGCAGCGGGGCAGTAGCTTATATGAACCTCGCTAAAGAAGTTGATTCCATGCTCGCAGGCGAGTAAAGATATCAAGTGTTATAATTATTTGTTTTTTCGGAGGGAAAAATGGCAAAGAAGGGACTTGGCAAGGGACTTGATGCACTGATACCCAATGTGGTGAAAAATGATACGGCTGAAGAAAATACCAAAGCCGCAAGGGAAAAATCAAAAAGTGAAAACGATGATTCCCGTACCATGGTAAGTATCAATAAGGTTGAACCCAACAGAAAACAGCCCAGAAGAAAATTCGATGAGGATGCTCTTCAGGAACTGGCTGATTCAATTAAGATCCACGGACTTATCAGCCCCATTCTTGTTCAGGACAGGGGAGATCATTATGAGATAATCGCCGGTGAGAGAAGATGGAGAGCATCCAAACTTGCCGGATTAAAAGAAGTTCCCGTAATTATCGGAAACTATAGTGAGAAAGAGATTCTCGAGATATCACTTATCGAGAATATGCAGAGAAAAGATCTCAATCCCATTGAAGAAGCACAGGGATTCAAGAGACTTGTCGATGAGTACGATCTTACTCAGGATGAAATAGCCGAAACGCTTTCAAAGAGCAGATCTGCTATTACCAACTCCATCAGACTTCTCAAACTTTCAGACAAAGTTCAGGAAATGCTCATCGAAGATCTGATCTCAGCCGGACACGGAAGAGCTCTTCTAGCAATTGAAGATACAGAGAAGCAGGAAGAAGTTGCTCAGAGGATTATTGATGAAAGACTCAATGTCCGTGATGTAGAGAAGCTTGTCAATTCGCTTAAGAAACCCGTTAAGCCCAGACCTGTTACCGATGAAGCACTTAAGGTATTCTATCACGACATGGAAGAGAATCTGAAGATGGCAGTCGGAACCAAGGTTTCTATCTCAGGCAAAGGAAACGGAGCAGGCACCGTAACGATCGAATTCTATAATAATGAAGATCTCGATCGTATAGCAGCAAAATTAAGAAGCTGACATTAGTGTCACATTTGGAGGTGCCGCGTTGCAAAGCAGTATATTAAGTATGCTCGGTCTGGGAAATCTTGATCCCGGAATATGGGTTATAGTTCTTTGTGTATGCTTCCTTGCGATCATCATTCTGATCGTAATGAATTCGAAGAATAAAAAACAGATATCAATCCTTTCCGAAAGGATAGATGCTCTTACATCCGGTGAAGACGGAAAGAGTCTTGAAGAGGAACTCGATCAGATAATCGAGGACAACAAAAAGCTCCTCAAAGATTCATCCAGAAATTCCGATGACATCAGAAAGATCTTCGGAAGACTCAAAGGCGTATATCAGAAAATGGGTATCGTAAGATACGATGCTTATGAAGAACTCGGCGGTGAGATGAGTGCCGTAGTAGTAATCCTCGATGAGGAAGATAACGGAGTTCTGATCAATAATGTATATTCCACCGAAGGCGGATATGTATATACCAGAGTCATTGAAAAAGGAAAGTGCGAACACGAACTCGGAAAAGAAGAGATCGAAGCACTGAACAAAGCATTAAAAAAATAAAAAGCTTTAAGCGAGGAAAAGAAAATGATAGACATTAAGCTCATAAGAGAAAATCCTGATCTTGTAAAAGAAAATATCAAAAAGAAATTCCAGGATGAGAAGCTTTCACTTGTTGATGAAGTAGCGGAACTTGACGATCAGGTCCGTAAGGCAAAACAGGAAGGTGACAGTTTAAGAAATAAGAGAAACGCAGTCTCCAAGGAGATAGGCGGTCTTATGGGCAGAATGAAGAAAGCTGAGAGCACCGGAGATACTGCAGAGGTTGAAAAACTCAAGGCAGAAGTTGATGCCAAAAAGGCAGAAGTCGAAGCAGGTGCCAAGAGACTTGAAGAGCTCGAGAAGATGGAAGAAGATCTTGGTGAGAAGATCACCAAGATCATGATGGTCATCCCCAATATCATCGATGAGTCCGTTCCCATCGGTAAGGATGACAGCGAAAATGTAGAAAACGAGAAATTCGGAGACCCCGTAGTTCCTTCTTTTGAAGTTCCTTATCATGCTGACATTCTTGAAAGAATAGGAGGACTTGATAAGGATGCTGCCGGACGTACCAGCGGAAACGGATTCTACTATCTCATCGGTGACGCTGCAAGGCTTCACTCCGCAATGCTCAGCTATGCGAGAGATTTCATGATCGATAAGGGATTCACTTATTGCATCCCTCCTTTCATGATCAGAAGTAATGTTGTTACCGGCGTTATGAGCTTCAAGGAAATGGAAGCCATGATGTATAAGATTGAGGGAGAGGATCTTTATCTTATCGGAACCAGTGAGCACTCCATGATCGGAAGATTTCAGGGACAGCTCATTGAGGAGAATAAACTTCCTCAGTGTCTCACCTCATATTCACCCTGCTTCAGAAAAGAAGTCGGATCTCACGGAATCGAGGAGAGAGGTGTATACAGAGTTCATCAGTTCGAGAAGCAGGAGATGGTAGTTCTCTGCAAGCCCGAAGAATCAATGGACTGGTACAACAAGATGTGGCAGTATACCGTTGAATTCTTCAGAAGTCTCGATATCCCCGTAAGAACACTCGAGTGCTGCAGCGGAGACCTTGCAGATCTTAAGGTTAAGTCCTGCGATGTTGAAGCATGGAGCCCCAGACAGCAGAAGTATTTTGAGGTCGGTTCATGCTCTACCCTAGGAGATGCTCAGGCCAGAAGACTCGGCATCAGAACAAAGGGCGAAAACGGAACTTACCTTGTTCATACTCTTAACAATACCGTACTTGCAACGCCCAGAGGACTTATCGCTTTCCTCGAGAATAATGTTAACGAGGACGGAAGCATCAATATTCCCAAGGCTCTTCAGCCTTACATGGGCGGAAAGACCAAAATCGAGCCTAAGAATTGATCAACTTAAATGCATAAATTTCTGAGAGCCATCGGCTTTAGTAAAATAAAAAGAGAAGACATCAAGGACCTGGTGCTCCAGAGCGTCAAGAAAAATGACTCAAGGGGCTATACCATGTCCCTTGATGACGTTATGCTCGCGGAGTTTTCCAGAGATGTCGGTGAAGGCATCGGCATAACTGCCGCCGGAACATTCAGTGAGGACGATCTTTTCCATACCGATTATTATTTTCCTTATCTTAAAGGAACCGGGATCACTTCGACCGAAGACGTTTCTGTCGAAAGGCATGCGGCGAGAGATTCCTATGCCGGAATATGTGATGATGTAAGACTCGGCATGTCCCTTATTTTTTTCATTCAGAATAAGATCCCTTACATCAGTGCCCAGGTTTCGGGACGTCTTCCCATTAAAGGAACCACCCTGACACTTGCAGGACTATCTATCAAAGGAACAATCTTACTCCCTGCGGGAAAAGAATCCGAAGATGATGAAGTCAAAACAAAACTTCAGAAGGTTGAAAGATACCGACTTCTGAAAAATGCAAGAACCGGCAATGAAGAAGCTATCGAAGAGCTGACCATGCAGGATATGGATCTGTACAGTGAAGTATCCAGAAGAGTCGGACATGAAGACATCTACAGCATCGTTTACACCAGCATCATGCCTTACGGTGTCGAGTGTGATCAATATAACATTTTAGGTGAGATCGTTAAGGTTCGAAGGATCTTAAACAACATCTCTAAGGAAGAGGTTTATATCCTCACGCTCCTTGTTAACGATTTGACATTTGATGTTGCCATCAATATAATGGATTTGCTCGGCGAACCTGTTCCGGGCAGAAGATTTAAAGGTATCGTCTGGCTTCAGGGAAGCATCAATTATCCCGAAGAACCTGATGTTCCTATAGAATAATGTTTCCGTAGCTCAGCAGGATAGAGCGTTCGCCTCCTAAGCGAAAGGCCGGCGGTTCGAATCCGCCCGGGAACGTGAAAGAAGTCTGTTTATCGGACTTCTTTTTTTTATAATCGGCGCACATTTCTATAAGGTCATACGTCTATCATTACAGAAGGGAGGTGCAGGAGAAATTTCCATGGAAATTGAAGAGTATTACGACAAAATATACCGGTATTGCTATTACAAAGTCGGAAACAAAACCCTTGCGGAAGATCTGACCCAGGAAACCTTCCTTAAGTATTTAAAAAGTACCTGCACCAGACCCGAACATTATCTCTATACCATAGCTCGAAATCTGTGTATCGACGAATACAGAAAAGTGAAAACCGTAAGCCTTGAAGAAGAAACGGTTGAACCTGCTGACGGAGGCTTTGAGCAGAGCGTTGTGGACAGGGAAGCTGTTGCAAAGGCTCTCGGAAAATTAAGCGAAGAGGATAGGGAATTAATGATCCTCCGTTTTGTAAACGATGAGCCCCTTTCCGAGATATGTAAGATCACGGGACTTTCAAGGTTTGCACTTTACAGAAGGTTAAACAACGCCAAGTCGGAACTGGTTAAGTATCTGGAGGAGTAAGTATGATGAAGGACAGAGAGTTAAAACAACTGTTACAAATAAATACCGAATCTCCCGATCATGCATCCAAGGACGCATTTATCAGAAGGTACAAAAAAGAAACCGGGAGTGAAAAAACCGGACATATCAAACTGGTAATGATGCAGGCAGGATATATCCGTAAAAGGATTTGGATCATATCCCTTCTGATCGCGGCTACTTTCTATTTCCCTTATGTGGAAAGTGAAGATAAGCTCTTTGTAATTGCGGGACTTATGCCTTTTATGGCGGGATTGTCGATACTGGAAGTGTTCAGATCCGAGTACCATGGCGTATCCGAACTTGAGGAGGTTACGAAGTTTTCCGCAAAAGGAGTTTTCTTTGCAAGGATGACCCTGATATCCGCATTTCAGCTCATGCTGACTGCAGTAATCTCGGCCCTGATCGGAATAAACAATCCATACGGAATCGCGGTATCGGGATCGATGCTTCTGATCCCTTGGTTTATAACTTCGATCATCAGTCTGATCGTTGAGAGAAGCGAGTTCGGAAGAAACAACAGGTATTCGTTTGTAGCGGTTGCGGTTTGCGTAACATGCATACATACGACTTTGTACAGTAACGGATTTTTCCAAAGTTTGGATATGAGATATTTGATCTTTGTGGCAGCCCTTCTTTTTGCACTAAATGTATTTGAAGTAAGAAAAACAATTGAGACGGAGACTTTGGTATGGAATTAAAAGCTGACAGACTTACCAAGCAATATGATAACAAGATAGCGGTGGACAGAATAAGTTTGAGTCTGGAGAAGGGTGTGACCGGACTTCTCGGAGCAAACGGTGCGGGCAAAACAACACTTATGCGTATGCTCAGCGGACTTCTCACTCCCACAAGCGGAGAGATTTCTTACGATGATATGTCCGTTAAAAGTGAGGATTACAGAAATGTACTCGGATATCTGCCTCAGGATTTCGGATATTATCCCGAATTTACCGGAAGGGAATTTCTGATGTATTTCTGCGCGCTTAAAGGACTGGATAAGAAATCCGCAAAGGCCAGATGTGCGGAACTTTTTGAGATAGTCGGACTTGAAGAAGCCGCAGATAAGAAGATCAGAAAGTATTCGGGCGGAATGAAGCAGAGAGTAGGAATTGCACAGGCAATCATCAACAGACCCGAAGTGCTTATCTTAGATGAGCCCACAGCAGGACTCGATCCCAAAGAAAGAGTCAGGTTCAGGGATCTTATCGGTGAACTCGGCAAAGAATCCGTTGTTTTACTTTCAACACATATCGTTTCCGATATAGAGCATGTGGCGGACAGACTGATCATGATGAAGGACGGTCAGATCTGCTGGCAGGGTGTATGGAAAGAATCCGACGGAAGTCTGGAGGAATTCTATCTTAAGCAGTATGAATAAAGGAGTCTGTAAATGAAGAAAAATTCGTGCTTCGGCACATTGTATAAATATGAACTTTTAAAGATTCTCAGAAATAAGGTCACCATAGTAACGTTTTTGATCTTCTTTGTGTTTTCTTTTATACAGGGAGAATTCGAGGTAAGAGGAAATATTGATCTTGAAACTCTTGCCGAGTATCAGACCATAAACTATCGCCCGGTTGATGATAAGCTGCTTTCCGAGTGGAGTGCGGTAACGGATGAGTACGGTGTTGTCACTGATGAAAAAGACATCGCCTATGATTCGATGGAAGAATGGATCAAAGATATTGTCGGATATCATGCGGTTCTTGAAGATATTACGGAAGATTTGATCTATGAGAAAAGACTTGAGACCATAGATGAAGCGTATACGGAGTCATATCTGACTCAGGAAGAGATCGATTACTGGAAAGCCCGTGAAGAGGAAGTCGATAAACCCTTCGTATGGCATGATCTGTACGTAGCTTTCGGACTTGAAAACGGGATCTGCAATACAATGCTCATGATGCTCTTTGTGGTAGGACTCGGACTTGCTTCGGTGTTTTCTGTTGAAAGTCAGAGGAAAACCGATCCCATGATCCGCTCAAGTATTAACGGAGAAAAAGAGCTCTATTTTGCGAAGATCCTTGCAGGGATGAGCTTTTGCCTTTTTTCCGTAGCGGTATTTCTCGGAGGATTTATAACATATGTAGGCGTAGCCTACGGATTTACGGGTCTTGATATTCCGGTTCAGATCGAATATCCGTTTACACAGCTGAATATGACATGCGGACAGGCAATCGTAGTCTTGATCATACTTACGGTATGCGGATCTGTATTTATCTCGGCAATTGCCATGTTTGTATCCGAGGTACTCAGAAATTCTCTTGCATCGATGGGGGTTTTGCTCGGTGGATATTTTGTGATCTTTGCCCTGGGAACAAATATCCCGATGAAAATGAAAACTCTCTCCAAGTGGATCTCATTATTCCCGGCCATTCAGATCACACCCAGATTTGTATATGAATTCAGATTGTTTAAATTCGCAGGACATTTTTTCAATTCATATAAAGTAGCTCCGGTCGCGTATATTGCATTGTCATTTTTTATGATATTCGGAGGATATTTCATATATAGGAAATATGAAATAAAAAGCAATTAAGTTTTTAAGTAGTTGTTGTATATATTTAAGTGATTTAGCGATACTTTTCTGAAAAGTATCGCTATTTTTAGCCAACAAAACACCAAATTGCGCGACACTTTTTGGTTATAATTTTTCAAATTAGGTAAATGCTCATAAAAAGAAAGTGAAAAATTTAGCAAAAATTGCTCAAAAAATACCAATAGGCTGAGATACAAATGAATAATTATAAAGTATTATAATGGCAGATTCGTATGGACATTCAGGACGTACATAAGAAAGGAGTATTTCCATGAACGAAAATTCAGATGTGATGATCCCCGAAAAGGGACCGATT
Organism: Lachnospiraceae bacterium; assembly: GCA_018056425.1. GTDB lineage: Bacteria > Bacillota > Clostridia > Lachnospirales > Lachnospiraceae > AC2028. Next base: position 56,783 of record JAGPFR010000008.1, on the reverse strand, counting down.
ACCGATGAACTGCTCGGCCGTATGGACAGATGGTTCCGTGCAGCCAACTATCTCGCAGCAGGACAGCTTTACCTGCTTGAGAATCCCCTTCTCAGAAAGCCCCTTACTATCGATCAGGTTAAGAAAAAGATCGTAGGACATTGGGGAACCGTACCCGGACAGAACTTTGTCTTCGTACACTTAAACCGTGTCATTAAGAGATATGATCTCGACCTTATTCTTCTTTCAGGTCCCGGACACGGCGGAAACTTCTATATCGCAAATGACTACCTCGACGGAACTTATTCCGAGGTTTATCCCAATATTTCAGAGGATGAATCCGGTATGCAGAAACTGTTCAAGCAGTTCTCATTCCCCGGAGGAATGCCTTCACACTGCGCACCCGAAACTCCCGGTTCCATCAACGAGGGTGGTGAGCTCGGATACGGAATTGCTCACGCATTCGGTGCAGTTTTCGATAACCCCGATCTTATCGCTGCAGTAACTGTAGGAGACGGTGAGGCTGAGACCGGACCTCTCGCTACTTCATGGCAGTCAAATAAATTCCTTAACCCCGTAACCGACGGTGCAGTCCTTCCTATCATGCACCTCAACGGATACAAGATTGCTAACCCTACCGTATTCGCAAGAATGAGCCATCAGGAAATCGTAGATTTCTTCCACGGCAACGGATGGGAGCCTTACTTCGTAGAAGGCGACGATCCCATGACCATGCACAAGCTCATGGCTGAGACTCTCGATACTGTTATTGAGAAGATCAAGGCTATTCAGGAGCATGCTCGTACCACCGGCGACACCACTCGTCCCGTTTGGCCCATGATCGTACTCCGCACTCCCAAGGGATGGACCGGCCCCAAGGTAGTTGACGGCAAGAAGATCGAAGGAAACTTCCTTGCTCACCAGGTACCCATCTCCATGGAGAAGCCTGAAGAGCACCTTAAGATTCTTGAGGATTGGCTCCGTTCATACAAGCCTGAAGAGCTCTTCGATGAGAACGGAAGAGCATTCGAGGATATCAGATCTCTCGCTCCCGTAGGAAATGCAAGAATCGGTGCTAACCCTCACGGAAACGGCGGACTTCTTCTCAGAGACCTCAGACTTCCCGATTTCAGGGATTATGCATTTGATACGCAGGGACACGGCGAGCGCGACGGTCAGGATATGATCGAGCTCGGTAAGTTCGTAAGAGATATCTTCAAGCTTAATAAAGAAGCTAAGAACTTCAGAATTTTCGGACCCGATGAGACCAATTCCAACAGACTCAATGCCGTATTCGAGGCAGAGAACCGTGATTGGAACGCAGAGCGTTATGACGATGACGATCACCTTGCAGCAGACGGAAGAGTTATGGACTCCATGCTTTCCGAGCACATGTGCGAGGGCTGGCTCGAGGGATATCTCCTCACCGGACGTCACGGATTCTTCGCAACTTACGAAGTATTCGCTCGTATCATCGACTCAATGGCTGCACAGCATGCTAAGTGGCTCAAGGTAAGCAACCAGCTTCCCTGGAGAGAGGAGATCGCTTCCCTCAACCTTATCATGGCATCAACCGTATGGCAGCAGGACCACAACGGATTCACTCACCAGGATCCCGGATTCATGGATCACATCGCAAATAAGAAGGCAGACGTCGTAAGACTCTATCTTCCCCCCGATGCTAACTGCCTGCTTTCATGCTTCGATCACTGCATCCGTTCACGTAACTATGTAAACGTAATCGTAGCATCTAAGCATCCCAGACCTCAGTGGCTCTCCATGCCCGAAGCAGTAAAGCACTGCACTCAGGGTATCGGAATCTGGGAGTGGGCTTCCAACGATCAGGGACAGGATCCTGACATCGTATTTGCCTGTGCAGGTGAGACTCCTACCCTTGAGGCTCTTGCAGCAGTTTCAATCCTCAAGAGTGAGATCCCCGAGATTAAGATCCGTTTTATCAACGTAGTCGATCTCTTCAAGCTCCAGCCTGCTAACGAGCATCCTCACGGACTTCAGGATGCCGAGTACGATATGCTCTTCACCCAGGATAAGCCCGTTGTATTTGCTTTCCACGGATATGCATCACTTGTACATGAGCTTACTTACAGACGTCACAACAACCGTCTCATGCATGTACGAGGATACAAAGAAGAAGGTACCATCACCACTCCTTTCGATGTACGTGTTCAGAACCATGTGGATCGTTTCCACCTTGTACAGCTTGCACTTAAGAATCTTCCTCAGCTCGGAAACAGAGGTGCTTACCTCTATCAGAAGATGAGCGACAAGCTTGTTGAGCACACCCAGTACATCCACCAGTACGGCGAAGATCTTCCCGAAGTTGCCGGATGGAAGTGGGAGCACAAATAAATTATTAATTCTATTAAACAGTTTTCAAGTTCATAAACTCCTTTATTTAAATCCGGTTGGCAAATGCCAGCCGGATTTTTTTTGTAGAAAACTCCCTATTATGGTATAGTTTTTAAGGATTTTTCTACAGGACATACCTTGTCCGGCCGTGAAAAACAGGCACTTCTCGCTTTGTGTCGTGGTATTTTCCGACATTTTTTCCCAAAATCAATCGTGAAAGGAGGTCGCAAGTTGGATCAGAAAAAAACAGGACAATTTTTAAAAATGCTTCGCAACGAAAAGCAGATGACCCAGGAACAACTGGCTCAGGTATTTAACGTAAGTTCCAGATCTGTATCCAGATGGGAAACCGGAAGCAATCTTCCGGATATTTCTCTGCTTGTCGAGATAGCGGACTTTTACGAAGTTGATGTAAGGGAAATCATAGACGGAGAAAGGAAAAGCGAGATGATGAACAATGAAGTAAGGGAAGTCGCCGAACATATGGCGGCTTATGCAGGCAAGGAAAAAAGCAAGCTTCTGACATTTGTACAGATAGTTTCGATCATAGGGATTGTATTATTGGCGGCATCAATAGTACTTCAGTCAATTAAGTTTGAATATGATGCCAAAAATGTAGCAACACTTATTGTATCCATACTCGGACTGGGCGTAATGGCAGTGATCACGCTTTATGTTACGGGAGTTCTTCAGAAGATAGTTAAAAACAAAAAGGGATTTTTCACCACGGTAATAATAGTGGTCGGAGTTCTCCTTGCGTATGCGCTGATAAGACTGCTTTGGATATTTGTTGCTGTCGGACTTTTGATTCTGTCGGTATGGTTTGAGAAGATAGAAGTATATGACGATATCGAAAATTACGACAATTACTTCAACACAACCATAGACGACGATGGTGATTATCAGATATTTCATCAGCTGGATGAAGAAATGTTCAGGATCTACCCCGAAACAATTACTTCTGACATGGATCCTAAGGATTTCATGGTTGTTTACTATAATCCCTGGGACCCTCAGTTTGTCACGGATCTTGTAGTGGATTATACACCTGATGATTATGCCGCAGAGATCGCAAGACTTGAATCGATAGGTGTGGAAGAGGAATATCTCGATTACTATAATGTAACGGGAGAGCCCGAAGGATACGATATTATCGCCATGGATGCGGATGAGTATTACGGTTTTGTATATGCGATGATTCCGGAAGGAGCAGCGGCGGATAATACCGAGATCACATATGTCGGAATATGGTTCTGTAATTACTTCATGGATCTTGATCCCGGAGATTATCTTCCCGAAGAGCATATTCTCGAAGGACTGGATGTAAGTACCAATAATCCTTACGCACTCAGACGGAGAGAAGAGTTGGGAATCCCCAGTTTTTAATAATGAATCATGGAAAGGGCTGATCATATGTATCAGCCCTTTCTTGGAGCTTATATATAATTTGTTTTTGGAAACTATTAATTTATCATTAAATATGTTGTATTCGTATAATCCAGCATAGTATTATGAAAACTGTGTGTTTCATCGGAAACTATCCTTTGAAACGATGCATATAAAAGGAGGCTTCAAATGTTAGATAAAAGAGTGAAAATACCCATGGTCGCAGGGATAGTTGTATATGGAATTTCCATATTACTGAGTGTTCTTTGTGCACTGAACACACAGGCTATCCTTCCGATATTTACAACGGTTGAATATGAGGGCAATGTTTTCCCTCAGTCAATATTAAAAAGTGTGGTGGTTCTGGGTCTGTACATTGTATTTTTGGTCATTATGCAGGCGGCAAACGGAAAATATAACCGCGTGATCGGAATCATCATGCTGGTTGTGTACTGTATTCGCGGCATGGTGAATTTATACGGGGGATTTGTTGAAAATGTTATCATCGCCCGGCAGGGTGAAAAGTATCTGGTTGCATATTCAAGCATGAATACAGCCATATCCGTAGTCACTGCTCCTTTTACTCTGACCGCGGGTGTGCTTATTGTAGTTGCTATCGGAAGATTCGGAATTATCAGAAAAGAATCGGATGAAGAAATATCCGAAAATGTAAGTTTTGGAGGATGATCATGAGAAAAAAGATCGGGATAATGCTTTGCATCAGTATGGCAATCGGCATGCTGAGCGGATGCGGGATTACCATGGACATTCCCGAAGAGCAGGAAAGTGAAGTTATAGAACTTCCTCCTGCCAGGGCTCAGGATGATTATTATCGTTTCATTAACGAAGAAAGACTCGCCAATGCCGAATTTGAATATGGCGCAATGGCTGCGGGCTCAGGTTTTGATACGAAGCTGGTGGAGAACCAGGTTAAAGATATCATAAGGGAAGTTGCTGCAGGAAGCGGATATGAAGCCGGCTCCGAGGAATACATCATCAAGAATGCTTACGATAAATTCGTTGAGTATGATTTTGAAAACAGCCCCGTTCCTGCCCAATTGGATGCGCTTCTTCATGAAATCGATTCGGTTGAAACCATCGAAGAGTATCTTGAACTGGATGCAAAGCTTCAGAAAGAGTATGGAATCGGTAATATTTTTAACCTGTCCGTCAGTGAGAATTATCTGGCATCAGGTGAGAGGATTCTTGTTTTTGGACAGTATACGGGTATTGTCGATGTAATGTTCAAGGATCTGGAAGATTCTTACAGAAGTCTGAATTCTCTTAAAGACTACGGCAGTGCCGCAATGAAGGCTATGGGACATGATGCAGAGTATTCGGATAATGCCGGAAACGGATTCGGATATATCGCACTGGATCTGTTCAACAAGACGGATATGGATGTTGCGGAAGCCGCAATGCCGTTTACCTATTTCAACGTCTATTCCGCAGATCAGATAAAAGAACTGCTTCCCGGAATCGACATAGAGGGATATATTCTCAAACTGGGAGTTGATGCAAAACATCTGGATGAGTTCGGCATTTATGATCCGGGTCAGCTCAGTTTTCTGGGAGAGATCCTGACAGAAGAAAGACTCGATGCGCTTAAAGCCTGGGAAATGGTAAATCTCATCAACAGATATCGCAGATTTATCGTGTACGGATATGATGCGCTGGAAAAATACACTACCGTTGATTATTCATCCGATGAAGAAAGAGTGATCAATGAGATATATGACGTGTTCACTTCGGAAACAGATCCCCTTTATGTAGAGAAGTATTATTCCGAGGCGATGGATGATGCTCTGATCGCAATGTGTGATGACATAAAGGAAGGCTACAGACATCTAATAAATGATGCGGATTGGCTTAGCGAAAAAACCAGAGCAGGTCTGCTGGAAAAGCTGGAAAATATAGTTTATGTAACCGGCGCCGATGTCAAAAGACATGATAATTCCGAATATAAAAACATCACCGGGAAGGATTATTTCGAATTATACCTCAGCTATACCAGACAGTCCGTCAAGGAAACCTTCGGATCTCTGGATGATGAATTTGACAGAGAGTCCGTCATGATGGCGATGCAGATTATGAATGCATGCTATAATCCGGCATACAACAATATTAATATAACCGTTTCAATAATGAATTCACCCTTCTTTGATCTTAATGCCGATTATTATACCAATCTTGGCGGGCTCGGAATGATAGTGGCCCACGAGATGGGACATGCCTTTGACAGTAACTGTATTCTTTTTGATGCGGACGGAAAGTACGATCCATCCTGGATCTCATCCGAGGATTACGACAAACTTGTTGCGAGAAATGAATCAGCAGTCAGATATTTTGAAGACAATTTCACTGTTTTCGGGGTATATCATGTTGACGGCGAGCAAACCCTGGGCGAGAACTATGCGGATCTCGGTGCGATGGAATGTATAACATCACTGACACATAACAACGAGGAGAGACAGCTTCTCTTTACCAATTATGCGACTATATGGTCCGAGAAATGTGTTGATTCCATGCTTATAGATCAGATAGATTCGGATCCGCACAGCCCTTCATACATCAGGGTAAATGCGATTCTTTCAACTCTTGATTGTTTCTATGAGACGTACGACGTAGCCGAAGGAGACGGAATGTATATTGCTCCCGAGGACAGGATCTCGAGATGGCATTAAGGGAGGGATGAAAGAATGAGAATTATTTTAAAGACAGTAATAAAAAATACATTCGGAAAGCCCTTAAGATCACTTCTGGTTATTTTCTCGATCTTTTTCTGTGCACTTTCCGCAATGTTTTGTTTCGACCTTGCCAAGACGGAAAAGAATCTGATCAACAATCTCTTAAGTGTTATGAGTGGAGAGGCGGATCTTGGCGTGTACATGAAGGTTTGTGAGTTTTCCAAGCTGCCGGAAGGTCTTCCCGAGTATAATGCGTTCAGGCTCAGGGGAGTTAACGATTCCATCTATACCGATATTGAAGGCGAGTATGCATATGTAAAGATGGAAACCCTTTATATATACGGCATCGATCCCGAGATGGCAGTTTCAATGGGCTATCTTGATGATCCGAATCTTAAGACCGGAGAGATCATTATAACCGATAAGGTTGCCGAAGCCTGCGGATACGGTGTGGGAGATATGGCCCGGGTACACGATCTTGCCGGAGATATTCATGAATTTGAAGTCATTGATATCGTTAAGGCAGACCTTAAAAATCTCCTGTTCCAGGATTATACGGGAGTAGTCAATGAAGAGTCTGCGGATATTCTTACATGCGGAAAACCTGTGTCCGGAACAATGATGATAGACATCATCGATAATACAAAAATCGATGAAGCGGAAAATATTCTCAAAGAAGAATTCCAGTCGGACAATGTTTCGAGATATGCGATGACCGGAGAGATGGAGGAACTTATGAATGAACTATATGGCATTTTGTTCATTCTATTTGCCATTACTTTCCTGCTTGTGGTTTTTATCACCTTCTCCATTTGCGAGAGGATCGTAGGAGAGAGAATGTCCTTTATCGGAACTCTCAGAAGCCTCGGTCTGAGCTCGGCACAGACTGCCGGTGTTCTATTGATGGAAAATGTCATGTATGCCCTTATCGGAAGTATCCCGGGAGTATGGCTTTACTTATCTTTCAGAGGCCCCATGATGTCGACGCTTTTTGATGTATCGTCGCAGGGACTGGAAGTGGAATTTGATATTCCCGAAGTTTCGGTTGCTCTGATCGCGACAGTAATTATATCCGCCGTTTTAATAGAGTGTCTGATCCCTCTTAAGGCGGTTCTTAAAGCGCTGAACACCTCCATCAGGGACATCATTTTTGATAACAGGGATACGGAGTATAAATTCAGCAAGAGCGGAACCTTTACCGGAATAGTTATGTGCGTTATAGCGATTCTTTCACTTATTTTCGGTAAAACTCTTTTCGGAGCGGGCCTTTGCCTTATCACATCCGTGATTGCTCTGGCACTTCTTTTTCCCAGACTCCTCAAGCTCGTTACAGGACTGTTATCCCGGATCTCTGAAAAAAGAGAAAACGGCAAGATGTATCTTGCTTCCGGAGAGGCTATGTCCAGGAAGAGTACCGTGGGAAGCGGAGTATTGTGCGCCACATCCGCTGCCATGTGCATCCTTATATATGTTATCGCAATGGCTATGTCCGGATTGTTCAATGCGGATATTTATGATTGCGATACCATCGTTACCTGTTCAGGCAATATGAAGCAGCTTTCATTCATTCAGTATCTGGACGGTGTTAATGATCTTGAGTATGTCTATCACTCACTGGACTATGTGATGGTAGGCGATGATGAAACGGAAAAAACCTGTCAGGTCATCGGACTTCCCGAAGGCGGATTCCGATTCTTCCATGCATTCGATGAAATCCCCGATTCTCTTGAAGAAGGAACCATATGTGTGGAGAAAGTCTGGGCAGGCCGAAACAATGTGTCCATCGGGGATACCATTAAGCTTACATTCAATTCATCCGGTGTATTTCCCATCGAAAAAGAATACGTAGTTGTCTCCTTCTTTAAGATGGATGATTATGAGTCCGTCAAAAATAATTTCCTGATATCTGAGGATGAATACAAGAGCATATATCACGACAATCCCGGATATATCCTTATCCAAAGCGACGATCCGGAAGGCGTAAGAGATATGATCGATAAATATGCCGTCGGTTCGGTATCCAAAGTACAGACCAAAGCGGAGCTGATAGAAGAAAATGAAAAGGATAATGCATCCTCTGCAAGAGTTCTTTTTATCGTGATCGCCGTGGCAATGGGCATGACCTGTATCGGAATGATCACAAACCAGCTTATCGGTTTTGAAGGAAGAAAAAAGGAATGTGCGGTAATGGTTTCGACTTCCATGAGCAAACGTACACTTTCGGGCGTCTTATTCAGAGAGATGCTTATAACTTCGGTCACTGCAGTTACTTCCGGAACTCTTATTGGGCTGCTTCTTGTAGCCGTTATCAAGAGAGCTGTCGACAATTCGGAATCCGTTATGATGTATTTTAACTATAAACCGTTAACGGTATTTTTGGTTTATGTCGCTATGATAGTGGTATTTACCTTGACCACACTGTTCCCCATCAAAAATCTGAAGAAGATGAAGCTTTCGGAACAGCTTAAATATGAATGATCGGCAGTGATTTCAGGATAATTATTTCAGGGAGAAATGATAATGAAGAAAATTATAGATGTTGCAGAAGTGAGCAAGACCTTCGGTAAAGGAACCAATATTAATAAAGTTCTTGATAATTGCAGTTTATATGTAAATGAAGGCGAGTTTGTATCTCTCATGGGTGCATCCGGATCAGGAAAATCGACCCTTCTGTATCTGATCGGCGGACTGGACAGGGATTTTGAAGGCAAAATCGAGGTTTGCGGAGAAGATATCAGGGCCCTTAAGGACAATAAACTGTCCAAACTCAGACTCGCAAATATCGGATTTGTATTCCAGTTCTATAACCTGGTCATGAACTTAAATGTTGAGGATAACATCCTTCTTCCCATGACCGTAAACGGCAGGAAAAAGAGTGAGCTTAAGAAAGAGCTTGATGAGATCCTTGAGATCACCGGTCTTACCGAGAAGAGAAAGGCAATGCCCGCAACGCTTTCCGGAGGACAGCAGCAGAGAGTAGCGATCGCAAGAGCGATCCTCGGCAATCCTTCGATCATCCTTGCGGACGAGCCCACCGGTAACCTCGATTCCAAATCAACCGCAGAGATCATGGAGCTCTTCGCAAGACTTAACAAAGAAAAAGGCCTTACCATCCTTCAGGTAACCCATTCTGAGAAGTGCGCGGAGTACGGAACCAGAACCGTTCTCCTCGACAGCGGAAAGATTGTCGGCGGAGAAAGCGATCAGGAAGCCCCTGCGCAGGAAAGCGCAGCGCCTTCCGAAGCAGAAAAAGAACAGGCGAAAGCATCCGAGTGATCAAAAATGCAATAAAATAAGAGCAGATCATTGTGTGATCTGCTCTTTTTATCATTCGGATCTTCAGTCGACTGCAATATCGATGTTCTTGCCGGTAAGGCCTACATAAGCTCCGTCAGAAGCCTCAGAGCTCTCGGGATGAGCTATGAGCCACTTGTTGCGGGCCCAAAGGAGTTTATCCTCGTCATTTCCTTCTTTAAGAGCGGGCTTTTCGGTGTTGGTTCCCTTGGGAAGAACAATGGCAACGCGGAATCCGTCATTTCCGTCGCACTGGCAGGGTGCATAGTGAAGGCTGTCTTCGTACACGAGAACAACATCGCCTGCATCAGCCTTAAATGCTACAACATCCTTGGTATCAAGCTTTCCGTCGTGAATGTCCTCTGCCTTGGCAAGGAGAAGAACGAATGAAGTGGTTCCGATGTTGAGCTCGCTTCCTCTGTGATACTCAAGACAGTTGAGCTTGGTGTTTCTTCCCCAGCACATGCCTACCTGAATGGGCATTCCGCCGTAAGCACGGTCCGTGAAATCCTTGTAAAGATCGGTGCAAGCTTCAAGGCTATCGATTCCGGGCTCGTAAGCAACTCCCTCTGCGGGAAGATCTATCTTATTCATCGCGTCCTGCAATGAAGATACATCGTATCCGGTTAAAACCTTTCCGTACTTTTCGAATTCTTTGCTGTGAACTGAGATTAACTGCATAGTGAAACCTCCTATATAATAAAATACCCCGTACACCCAAAATCAGTGTCTTTTCATATAATACATCATTTGCCGGAAACCCGATACCGTTTTCTTGCATAAAAAATGGGCATTTTTTGTTATTCTGAGAAACTTATGTATGTTAAAATACCAATGTCATAATACACTTCCGAATCGAAAGGAGTACGGATGGACGAACCTTTTATTACCGTGGATCTTCATGGAATGAGGCGTGAGGAAGCGGAGAAAAAAATAGAAAAAGTTCTTTCGGAAGCAGGAAGCGGTACATATCAGATACGTCTTATCCATGGGTTTAACAGGGGAACAAACCTTAGAGATATGATATATGACAGTTTCAGGTATGATAAGAAAGTCAAACGTATAATGCCCGGTGATAATCAAGGGATTACAATCCTGGTTTTAAAAGAATTATATTAGAGATAAATCAATAAGATATGTTAAAATAAGTCAATTTCTTTTGGAGAAGAAATTGACTTATTATTTTGCCAAAATCCCGCAAAAACGGCATTTCCCTGTTGTACGCATTAAAATACATCTGAACTTTAGATTAAAATACCTCTTGATTTTTAAATTTTAGAGGAGTATTTTAAATTCATAACTGTTCAGGGCAGATATATTAATATATCTGCAGAAGGAGTAAATATGAGTAAGATCAACATCAGTGAGAAATACAGGCCTACATATTATATGCCTCCCGTTCTTAACCACAATTGGGTTAAAAAAGACAGGATTACCAAGCCCCCTATCTGGTGCAGCGTGGACTTAAGAGACGGAAACCAGGCACTTATCGATCCGATGAGCCTGGAAGTAAAACTCGAGTTTTTCAAGCTTCTCGTTGATGTCGGCTTTAAAGAGATCGAAGTAGGATTCCCTGCATCATCCGATACCGAGTTTGAATTCATCAGAGCACTGATAGATAAGAACATGATTCCCGATGATGTGACCATTCAGGTTCTTACCCAGGCAAGAGAGCATATCATCCGCAAGACCTTCGATGCCGTTAAGGGATGCCCCAAGGCAATAGTTCATCTGTATAATTCGACTTCCGTCGAGCAGAGGGAGCAGGTATTTAAGAAAGAAAAGCCCGAGATCGTGAAGATTGCGGTGGACGGAGCCAAATTGTTAAAAGAGCTTGCTGATGAGACTGACGGAAACTTTATGTTTGAGTACAGTCCGGAGAGCTTCTCACAGACCGAGCCCGAATTTGCTCTTGAAGTATGCAATGCGGTTCTGGATGTATGGAAGCCCACCCCCGAGAAGAAGGCTATAATCAATCTGCCTTCAACCGTACAGGTAGCAATGCCCCATGTTTTTGCAGATCAGATCGAATACATGTCGGATAATATGAAGTATCGTGAAGGAGTCGTACTTTCCGTACACCCCCACAATGACAGAGGAACCGGAGTAGCCGATGCAGAGCTGGGCGTTCTTGCGGGAGCCGACCGCGTTGAGGGTACTCTTTTCGGAAACGGTGAAAGAACGGGTAATGTTGACCTTGTAACCGTAGCCATGAACATGATCACCCACGGTGTCGACAGCGGACTTGACTTCTCCAACATAATGAAGATCCGTGAGGCTTATGAGAGATTTACCAATATGAAGGTCCATGAGAGAACTCCTTACGGCGGCGATCTGGTATTTACCGCTTTCTCGGGATCTCACCAGGATGCCATCAGCAAGGGTATGAATTACCGCGCCGAAGGTAAGACCGGAGTAAGATGGGATATCCCTTATATTCCCATCGACCCCTCGGATATCGGAAGAGAGTACGAATCCGATGTTATACGTATTAATTCAACTTCCGGAAAGGGCGGCGTCGCATTCGTTCTTAAGCAGCAGTTCGGCTTCAGCCTTCCCGCAGCGATGAAGGAAGAAGTCGGCTACCTGATGAAGGGCGTATCCGACAGAAAGCATAAAGAGCTCAAGCCTGACGAGATGTTTTCAGTCTTTGAAGATGTATATGTAACCTCGAGACCCGTATTCGATGCGACCGAGATACACTATAAGCAGCTCGGAAACGGCGGAATCGAGGCATCCGTAAGCTTTAAGGATAAGAGCGGAGAGCAGAAAGTCGTTACCGTAGGAAACGGAAGACTTGACTCCGTAAGTAACGCCATCAAACTGTATCTGGGAGTTGATTATGAACTGACCGGATATGAAGAGCATGCGATCTCCAAGACCAGTTCCTCCAAGGCGGCTTCCTATGTCAGCGTAGTATCCGAAGGAAAGACCTATTGGGGTGTCGGAGTCGATGAGGATATCATCAAGGCTTCCAATGCTGCACTCGTCAGCTGTGTAAATAAGGTTGCTTCCGACCAGCACATCAACAGGGCACGTGAGGAGAGACTTGTCGAGATCCTTACCTATATTCAGAGAAACTATCAGGATGTCTCCCTTGATTCCATGGCTGAGGAATTCCACCTTTCCAGACCTTATCTGTCAAAATATATTAAGGAAAAGACCGGTGAGACTTTCCAGGATGTCCTTCGTTTAGAGAAGCTCAAGAGGGCAAAAACTCTTCTCAAGGACACCACCAAGACCATCGAAAATATCGCACTTGAAGTCGGATACGAAAATGTCGAGCATTTCAACAGAATGTTCAAGAAGACTTACGGAGTAACCCCTGTACAGTACAGAAAGCAGTAAACAAGCGGGTTTTCACATATTGCGGCTCCCGGATCCAAGGGTTCGGGAGCTGTTTTTTGAATATGGCTTGTGTAAGATCCGCCCCCGGATATAAATCGAAGGGTTGACAAAAACGAAAAAGAGGTATATTTATAACAATAAGTGCAGATAATATAACGATATAAGCGTTAAATGAAACAAAATGCACCAAATATATCACAAAATGTTATCCATTTACCTCTTTTGAACCGGAAAGGAGTCACGATGATCAAAAACAGGATCAAAGAATTCCGTGCCAAGCTCGGAATTAACCAGGAAGAGCTGGCATTTAAGGTAGGAGTACGCCGTGAAACCATCGGAAATCTCGAAAACGGACGCTACAATCCCAGTCTGGTACTGGCATGGAAGGTGGCCAAGGTCTTTGACGTCCCTATAGAAGAGGTTTTCACCGTGGATGAGATCATTCGCTGAAGGATATTCAATAAATCCGGCTTATGATAAAATTCTGTTCGTGCGATAAGTAAGCATCGGGAAGGATAATGCATTGAAGGGTTGGCTAATCGTAAATTCATTTGTTAAGTGGGATAAGTTCAGTGAGATATATAATCTGCTTCTCGAAGCCGGAAAGAAGGTCGGAGTCGAGCTGGAGATGAAGACCTCATCCGATATTAATTGCAGTGTTCAGAGCAGATTTGAGGATTATGAACTTCCCGATTTCGGAATCTTCTGGGACAAGGATATTCTCCTTGCATCACGCCTTGAAAAGCGCGGACTCAGACTTTTTAACTCGTCTCAGAGTATTGAGGTCTGCGATGATAAAGGCCAGACAGCCATTGCGCTTGTTGAAGAAGGTATAAGAACGCCCAAAACATTTCTATCCCCCAAGGCATATCCGACTTTTGGCTGTACCGATATGTCTTTCTTAAGGAAAGCCGAGGAAGAAATCGGATACCCGATGATCATCAAAGAAAACAGGGGATCTTTCGGGCAGCAGGTACATCTGGTCAAGAATTCATATGAAGCCGAAGTCCTGATAGCATCTTTTAAGGAACATCCCTTTATAATGCAGGAATACATAGAAGAGTCCGCCGGAAGGGACGTCAGGATAAATGTTGTCGGTGACCGGGTTGTGGCCTCGATGTACAGATATAATGACAATGATTTCCGTTCGAATATCACAAACGGCGGAAGCATGAAAAGATTTGATGCGACCAAAGAACAGGAAGAGCTGGCAATTGCCGCATGTAAAGCACTTGGCCTGGATTTTGCCGGAGTGGACGTTTTGTTTGGAAAAGAGGGACCGATCATATGCGAGGTCAACTCAAATCCGCATTTTAAAACTACCCTTGAATGCACCGGCATAAATATGGCCGAACACATAATCAGTTATATAAAAGAGCACGTAGATGAAAGATAAAAGAGCGCTTCTTGTATATTTCGAAGCGGATGCAGAAAAAAACAGATGGTTTATAGACCGGTTAACCGAAAAAGCAGCCGAAAAAGGTATCAGGCTCGATCTGGTAACCCCCTGGCAGGCTTTTGAGGAAACCGAAGCGGTTTTTGTAATTAACAGATCCAGGGACGAAGAGGTATCAAGATATTTTGAAGGCCTGGGTATCAAGAGCTTTAATAATTCGGAAACGGTTCGAATAGGAAATGACAAACTGGAAGAGTACGATCTTTTCCGCGAATTGGGCATGCCTGTAATGGAGACTGTTCCCGGGGATACTCCCGAAGACGAGATCCCGTTCAAGGCTCCTTATATTGTAAAGCACAGAAGGGGTCATGGCGGAAACAGGGTATTTATGGCCCGTAAATATGAGGAAGTTCGCGAGATCATCAGGGGGCTGAATCCTTCGGAGTGGATAATCCAAAAGATGTGTGATACCCCGGGTCAGGATATGCGCCTGTACATACTCGGCGGGAAAATAGTTGCTTCGGTTCTCCGTACTTCCCAAAAAGATTTCAGGAGTAATTTCAGTCTGGGCGGAGAAGCTGCCCTAGCTGAGCCGCCGGCCGAGGTTGCCGACATGGCTCTTAAGCTCTCGGATTACCTGCTGGCTGATTACATCGGGGTTGATGTTATCAAAGATCACGGAAAGTGGGTTGTAAATGAGGTCGAAGATGCGGCCGGTGCAAGGATGCTCTACAGTTTGACCGACCTTGACATAGCCGATATGTATATGTGTCATATTTGTGAAAAATCTTCCCAAAAGCTCTAAAATGGGATAGAATATTGCAATGCGCGGGGCTGATAGACCAGATCGCCCGGTATGAAAGGAGATTTTTATGTCCGAGAAAACCGAAAGTGCCGTTAAGACGGAGAATACCGAACAGACGGAAAAGGCCGAAAAGACCGTCAAAACGCACTATGATATGAAAATGGAGAAGCGCAAGGAGGCCAGAAAGCGTGAGAAGCGTGAGCAGCTTATCTGGAAGATCGCAGGTATCGTGATCCTTGTTGCGATCATCGCATTTATCGCATCTTTCCCTATCAGAAAGTATCTGGCGATGAATGAGACTATCTGTACCATCGGGGGCAGACAGATCAGCCGTGTTGAGTATGACTACAACTACAACATGGTAAAGAATGCATACATAAATAATTACAGTTCCGTTCTCTCATATTACGGAATGGATGTTAACACCATCGAAGACCAGATGTATGACGATACTCTTACCTTCAGACAGTATTTCCAGAAGGAAGCTGTAGATCGCATTAAGCAGACCATTGCCCTTAATGCGGAGATTGCCAAAGAAGGCTATACGGCTGATATCACCGAGGCGTATGACAATTATGCTCAGCGCATGAGAGATGAAGCAAAAGAAGCCGAGATGAGCGTCGGAGCATATTACAAAGAGTCCCTCGGTGAATTTGCTACCGAAAGCAAGATCGAGAAGTATGTAAGAGAGACCCTTCTCGTTGCCGAGTACAGCGATTATAAGCAGAACAGCTTCGAGCCTACCGATGAGCAGATCGAAGCACGTTATACCGAAGATGCCGACGATTATGATGTTTTCGATTATAAGATGGTCAGAATCGATGCGGAACTTCCCACTGAGCCTACCGATCTTGCAGATGAAGGTGCAGCCGTAGCAGAGGACGGAACCTATACTCCTTCCGAAGCAGAAGTAAACGCAGCTATGGATGCTGCCAAGGAACTTGCCGATGAAGCTGAAACCACCGTTTTTGAAGATGGTGAGGTTCATGAAGCCGAAAAGTCAGCTGTCGTAAATTATCAGATCCGTAACTGGATCCTTGATCCTTCCAGAAAAGAAGGTGATACTACCGTAGTTAAGGCTGAGGTATCAAACAGTTATTTCGTAGTAGGATTCGTTGCAAGATACAGAGATGAGGAGCCCACTCTTTCCCTCAGGATCATCTCCACCAATGAAGATAACGGAGCTCAGATCCTTTCAGAGTATGCTGCCGCAGGAAGCACTGAAGAAGCATTCATTTCACTCTATAACCAGTATGCACAGGATCAGAACGTACCGGATGGTCTTTATGAGGGAATAACCGGATCTGCTCTTCCCGGAGATCTCAGCGCCTGGTCAAACGATGCTTCACGTGTTGCCGGTGATACCACATATTACTTCGATGAAGTTTCATCCGTTACTTATGTGGTTTATTATGTGGGCGAAGGAAAGCCTTCGTGGTATTATACTATTAAGAATATCTTGATGTCGGAGGAAATGGACAATTATCTGGCAGGAATCACCGAACCTCTTACGGTTGATGATCCTAACGGAAACCTCGAGTATATATCCGTTGAAGCTGCTGCTCAGCTCCTTCAGCAGATGGAAGAGCTTTATAATACGGCTCCTGCTGAATAATATATCCGATTACCGAAATTTTTGCGGCCGGAAGACAGAGGTCAAGACTCTTCTTACGGTCGCATTTTTTTGATATATGAACATAAAGATTCCAAAAGAAGTAAATTATATATTGGAGACACTTTTTGATGCGGGATACGAAGCCTACATCGTCGGCGGTTGTGTCAGGGACAGCGTTCTGGGAAAAGAACCCGATGACTGGGATATAACCACCAATGCTCTTCCGCTTGAGGTAAAGTCACTTTTTAAGAGAACAGTGGATACCGGACTTCAGCACGGAACCATTACCGTAATGAGAGGAAGCGAAGGATACGAAGTAACGACCTATCGCACGGACGGAGCATACAGTGACGGAAGGCACCCCGATAAAGTGACCTTTGTTCCAAGCCTTGAGGATGATCTGAAAAGAAGAGATTTCACGATCAATGCCATGGCGTACAATGACCGCTCCGGTTTGATCGATCTTTTCGGCGGAATGCAGGATCTTCGGGACGGGATCATCCGCTGCGTCGGAAATGCGGAAGAACGTTTTTCCGAGGATGCTCTCAGAATGCTCAGGGCAGTGAGATTTGCAGCAAAACTCGGATATAAACTCGACCCGGATGTTTATTCTTCGATCAAAAAAAGATCCGAAACCCTTTCGGTCGTATCCGCCGAGAGGATCACAACCGAGCTGATCAAACTTCTCACGTCGGATCATCCCGAGATGATAAGGACAGCTTACGAAACGGGACTGACTGCGGTATTTTTTCCGGAATTCGATAAAGCCATGGTGACCGCACAAAATCACCCGCATCATATGTACAATGTGGGCGAGCATTTGATCGAATCGGTAAGATTATCGAAAAACGACAGGATAATCCGTCTGACGATGCTTCTCCATGACATCGCCAAGCCGGAGACCCTTACCATAGACGATGAAGGAATAACTCATTTTCACGGTCATGCGCAGCTCGGTGCGGAGATGGCCGAAGAAATCCTTCGCAGGTGGAAGCTAGATAATGATACTATAAGAAGGGTCTGCAGACTGATCAGGTACCATGACCTCGGGAAGGGAATCCCCTGCAGTCCAAGGGCGGTGCGAAAAGGCGTCAGGCTGATGGAAGAAGATTTTCCTCTTCTTCTGGAAGTGGAAAGGGCTGATATTTTAGCGCAGAGCATGTTCAAAAGAGATGAAAAGCTGGAGACGCTTGCGCAGTATTCGGCCGGATATGAGACCGTTCTTAAGGAAAACCAGTGCTACAGCCTCAAAAATCTGGCGGTAAACGGAAAAGATCTGGTTGCCCTCGGAATAGATCCCGGTCCCGGACTGGGTAAAGTCCTGGGATTGCTTTTGGATAAAGTAATTGATGATCCTTCATTGAATGAAAAAGAAACCTTGTTGAAAATCGCAGGCGGGATGAAAGATGCTGTTTGATTCTTTGTTCAAATCCATTAAAACCAAGATTTCCGTTGTCACGGCATGTGCAATGGTGCTCGCAAGCCTGGGCGGATGCGGAAAAACTCCGGTAACAGGCGCACCTTCGGGTGAAAGTACCGTTTCGGATACCGGTTTTGTATTATACGGAACATATGATTATGATTCGACTGATACGGCCGTACTTGTAAGTAAGGATATTGAAGGCGCAACCCTTACTTTTATGAATTCCGAACTGGGTAAGAGATATACTCTTGGCTATGACGGAACTACGGGATTCTATGACAGGTACGGACAGATGATCTCGCTTTCACAATTATCCGAGGGAGATATCTTGGAGCTGAGGTTTGTCAAGGATAAAAGACATCTGACAATGGCTTCTTTGTCCGCATCTGCCTGGACGAAGGAGGCAACGGATCAGTACCTTTTCGATGATATCAAGAACGAAGTAACTCTCGGAAGTGACATATATAAATTATCCGCCGATCTGTTTTGCTATTCTGGTAAGGAAGAGCTGGATTACAGGGAACTTAACAGTGCGGATATACTGACTTTCCACGGTATAGACTCAACCGTTCTGAGTGTCAATGTGGAAAAAGGACACGGCTATTTAAGGCTTTCCGGGCATGAGTATTTTGTCGGCGGATGGATAGAGATAGGTACCAAGAATATCCAAAAGGTCACGGATGACATGCTGTTAACGGTTCCGGAGGGTACGTATAATGTCGCAATATCGGCCGGAGGAACGACCGTTGACAGGAGCGTAACCATAAAACGCGGATTGGAAACGATCCTGGATCTGTCCGACGTAGTACCCGAAGCTCCCAAGGAAGGGCTTGTTCTCTTTTCCATTACACCTGCGGAAGCAACGCTTTACATAGACGGTGAAAAGACGGATACCTCGGCGGCAGTCTCACTTACATACGGCCTGCACCAGCTGATGTGTACCTGCGACGGATACCAGACGCTTACCAGATATCTGAGTGTGGGAGAAGAAAGTGCCGGCATCAGCATCACGATGGAAAAAGAACCCGAGGATGTCAGCGGAAACGGTTCCGCTTCACCTTCGTCCGAATCGGGTCAGACTTCTCAGGAGACCACCTCGGCAAATAACAGGGTTTACATCAATGCCCCGACGGGCGCGGAATGCTATGTTGACGGCAATTATGTGGGAGTGGTTCCCTGTTATTTCCCCAAAACCGAAGGGTCGCATGTAGTTACTTTAAGCATGAGCGGATATAACACAAAGAGCTATACGATAACGGTCGACGGAGGCAGTTCGGACATGTCGTTTTCATTCACAGATCTGGAAGCGGCGAATCCTTAAAAACCGCATGGCAAAGCCTTTTTGAGGCAGACTCCGTTTTTGCGTTTTTTACGCTCAACCCCCTGTTTTTCTTGACAAACAAGCATATTCTGTTTATATAATAATTTAGTGGTTTCTCGTGTAAAAAACCGCGCAAACATACATCAATACAGGAGGAGTTACATCATGAACAAGACCGAGTTGGTTGCAGCTGTTGCAGATTCCGCTGATCTTACCAAGAAGGACGCTGAGAAGGCTGTTAAGGCTTTCACTGACGTAGTTACCAAGGCTCTCAAGAAGGGCGAAAAGGTTCAGCTTGTTGGATTCGGAACTTTCGAAGTTGTTAAGAGAGCTGCCAGAGAGGGAAGAAATCCTCAGACCGGCAAGGCTATGAAGATTAAAGCTTCAAAGGCTCCTAAGTTCAAGGCTGGCAAGGCTCTTAAGGACGCTCTTAACTAATTGTTTTATGTGTATAACAGCGCACCCGTTTGACTTGTCAGGCGGGTGCACTTTTGTATCAGAGGTATGGTATGAGACTCGATAAATATCTGAAGGTTTCCAGGCTGATCAAAAGGAGAACCGTGGCGAATTCTGCCTGTGATGCCGGAAGAGTTACGATAAACGACAGACCTGCCAAGGCATCAACCGATGTCAAAGTCGGAGATGTGATCTGTGTTTCGTTCGGAAACAGAGAACTCAGGGTAAAAGTGACGGATGTTCGCGAAACGGTCAAAAAAGAAGAGGCCGACGCGATGTATGAGGAATTATAATGGCAACTGCTTTAAACAGATCAAAAAAGAAAAAACAGACTGCTATGGAAAAGCGCCGCAGAAGATCCGGTGCTTACGGTTATATTACCGCATCGATCATCATTTTGATGATCACCGTTGTTGTTCTGATCCAGATCAAGGATGTAAAATCCAGACTCAGTGTATATGAGGAGCAGGATCAGGCACTTGATGAGCAGATCGCACTCGAACTTGATAGAGCCGAGGAACTGAACGAACTCGAGAAGTACGTTCAGACCAAAGCGTATGCCGAAGAACAGGCTCATGAAAAGCTCGGACTCGTAAACGAAGGCGAGATAATCTTCCGACTTGAGGATAACTAGTGGAAACAAAAGCCGAGATCGTCTGCAAAGAATATATGGATGATATTATGGCAGGCGGACCTGTCCGTCTTGTCATAGGAGTATCCGGCGGGGCAGATTCTATCTGCCTTTTATTTTTGATGAAGAAATTGCTCCCTGGAGACCATATCAGGGTTATACATATCAATCATATGATCCGCGGAAGTGAAGCGGATGAGGATTCTGAATTTGTAAGAAATATCTGCGAAGCGGAAGGTATTCTTTTTAAAGAGATAAAAAAGGACATTCCGAAGATCGCAAGAAAAAGCGGTTGTTCGGAAGAAGAGGCCGGAAGAAAGATCAGATATGAAAGCTTCGAAAAGGAAGCTGCCCTTTGGGAATCGGAAGAGGGCCTTCCGGGTGGCAGTGTCCGGATCGCAGTTGCGCATCATATCGAGGACAGCGCAGAGACTTTCATGTTCAATCTTTTCCGGGGAAGTGGAATAAGAGGGCTTTCCGGTATCTCCGATAAAAGAGACCGGATAATAAGGCCTTTGATAAGCGCATCAAGAGCAGATATCGAGGAATATCTTGCAAAGATAGGGCAGAAATTCAGAACGGACAGGACAAATGCGGATAATGCGTATGCAAGAAACCGTATCAGAAACCTGATCCTGCCCGAGGCGGAAAAAGTTTGTAACGGAGCGCTTCGCCATATTGCCGGAGCCTGCTCAAAGCTCAGGGATATAACCGATTATCTCGATACGGTGGTGGATAAAGCACAGGAAGATGTGATCTGTGATTCCGGGGACGGTTTTATCGAAATGGATAAGCAGGCATTTAACCGGCTTCCGGATGTGATCGCTTCAATGCTTGCGATCAGGGTTCTTACATCCCTTACCCCGGGCAAAAAAGACATCGGAGAGGTCCATGCAGCTGCTTTAACGGAGCTTTCTAAGGGAGATTCCGGGAAACACTTGGACCTTCCGTACGGGATTTTGGTGGATTTTTCCCATGACAGGATTACTTTGAGACGTCCGGGCAAAGAAATGCCTTCACCGGAAGAGCCCGGACTTACCGTCTCGGAAATAAAGTCATCGGATATGACCACTGAAGAGAAAGAGGCGCTTTATGAGCCCTCAAATCCTCTTAACAGGTACACTAAATATTTCGATTGTGATAAAATATCCCTCATCGCATCAAATTTAGGAATAAATATTTCCCCTGTCTATGAGGTAAGACCCAGAAAAACCGGAGACTATATTGTTATCCGCGACAGAGACGGCAAAAAATGCAAAAAGTCCGTGAGCGATTACCTGACGGACCTGAAGCTTTCTTTTTCCGAGAAGGAAAAGATCAGAGTATTGGCCGTGGGAAGTGAAGTGCTGTGGGTCATCGGCTACAGGATGGGCGACAGCGCCAAGTTGTCAGACGAAACAGAAAATATATTAAAAGTCGTGTTGGAGGCAAAAAATGGCTGAACATGTCGAAGTAATGCTTAGTGAAGAAGAAGTAGATAAGAGAATTCAGGAGATCGGCGATCAGATAACCAGGGATTATGCGGGAAAACAGGTTCATCTTGTATGCGTTCTTAAGGGTGGAGCTTTCTTTATGTGTGAGCTTGCCAAGAGGATCAAGCTTGATACCTCACTGGATTTCATGAGCGCATCCAGTTACGGTTCCGGAACCGAATCCAGCGGTCTGATCAAGATTGTTAAGGATCTTGATGAGCCTTTAAAGGATAAGGATGTGATCGTGGTTGAGGATATTGTCGACAGCGGAAGAACGCTCAGCTACCTTCTGAAGATGCTTTCCGAGAGGGGCCCCAGATCCCTTAAGCTCTGTACGCTTCTCGATAAACCTTCGAGACGTGTTACCGAGGTGGATGTCGCTTATACGGGATTTCAGATTCCCGATGAGTTTGTGGTAGGTTACGGACTTGATTATGATCAGAGATACAGAAACCTGCCCTATATTGGTGTTGTAAAGTTCGATTGATCCGTTTGGAGGAATTATTTTGGAAAAGAGTGCTAGAAACCCGTTCAGATCATACCTGTGGCTGATCTTTTTCATACTCGTACTGGTATGGATATTGCAGACCCTGAGGGAGAATTCTTCTTCTTATTCATTCGGTCAGCTTCAGAGTGACCTGACGGAAGGCAAAATTGTAGCTTGTGAGATCACCCCGGATTCTTCGGGAAGATGCGGATACGTAGAGGTTAAGTTCAAAAGCGGAACCACCCAGAGAGTCTATGTCACGGATGTTAATGAAGCGGACAGCATTTTGAGAGAAGCGGGACTCGATCCCGTGATCAGGGATAAATCGGTTTCGACCCAGCTGGTCAACATACTACTCCCGATCATTCTGCTTGCTTTCGTAGTCGTATTCTTGATGTCGGCACTGCTCGGATCTGCCCAGGGGCAGAGTCAGGGAAGCCGGATGCTGAATTTCGGTAAGATCAGGATCAATATCATCAACGGTGACGGTAAGATCACGTTTGCCGATGTTGCAGGTCTTAAAGAAGAAAAAGAAGAACTGTCGGAGATTGTTGATTTCCTCAAAGATCCCGGTAAATATTCAAGCCTCGGTGCAAGGATCCCCAAAGGCGTCCTTCTCGAGGGTGCTCCCGGAACAGGTAAGACATTGCTTGCGAAGGCGGTTGCCGGAGAAGCCAAGGTTCCTTTCCTGTCCATCTCGGGTTCGGATTTTGTAGAGATGTTCGTAGGTGTCGGTGCTTCGAGAGTAAGAGATCTCTTTGAAGAAGCCAAGAAGCGCATGCCCTGTATTATTTTTATCGACGAGATAGATGCCGTTGCCCGAAGACGCGGTACCGGTCTCGGAGGCGGACATGATGAGAGAGAACAGACCTTAAACCAGCTCCTCGTTGAGATGGACGGTTTTAAGGAAAATTCCGGAATCATTGTTATGGCAGCAACCAACAGAGTGGATATTCTCGATCCTGCAATCCTCAGACCCGGAAGATTTGACCGCAAGGTTACCGTCCAAAGACCCGACGTGGCCGGAAGAGAAGAGATCCTTAAAGTCCATGCAAGAAACAAAAAGCTTGCAGAGGATGTCAATCTCGAGAACATTGCCCGTACCACCGCGGGATTTACCGGTGCGGATCTTGAGAACCTTATGAATGAAGCCGCAATCGGCGCAGCAAGATCCGGAAGTCCATATATTACCGGAGATCAGATCAAGAACGCATTCGTTAAGGTCGGAATGGGAACCGAGAAAAAGAGCCGTATTATTTCCGATAAGGAAAAGAAGATCACGGCTTATCACGAAACGGGACATGCAATTCTTTTCCATGTTCTTCCCGATGTCGGACCTGTTTATTCGATATCTATCATTCCTACCGGAGTAGGCGCTGCAGGTTATACGATGCCCCTTCCCGATCGTGATGAGATGTTCCTTTCAAAGGGAAAGATGCTTCAGGATATCATGGTTACCCTCGGAGGCAGAATTGCCGAAGAGATCATTTTCGGAGATATCACGACCGGAGCTTCATCCGATATCAAGAGAGCGACCAAGGAAGCACGCAGCATGGTTACACGCTATGGCATGAGCGACAATATCGGCGTTGTATGCTATGACGATGATGACGACGAAGTGTTCATCGGAAGAGACCTTGCACATGCCAAGTCCCACAGTGAGGATGTTGCGGCACAGATCGATAAGGAAGTAAGAAGCATTATCGATGACTGCTACAGAAAAGCCAAGGATATCATCCTCCAGCATGAGGATATCCTTCACAAGTGCGCAGAACTCCTTCTTGAAAAGGAAAAAATCGGCAGAGAAGAGTTCGAAGCTCTTTTTGAGGCAAATTGATTGTAAGAGTTGCACAAAAAGAGTGCAAAGTGTTAGTAAGATTTGTGAATCTGTGCCATTTTGCAAAATCGGGTCGGATGATACTATATACACGTACCCCCAATACATTTTGTTTTGGAAATACCCCAAAGAGATAGATTCTCTGGAGAAAAGACAGCTTCCCCGGCTGTCTTTTTTCTTTTTCGTTTAACTTGTATAGGCAGGGGAAATGAGCTACAATATTTTGTGGTTTTATAGATGTACCGGACATATCGGAGGATTTTATGTCTGCAGATTTGATACATCGGAAGAGGGTCCTGAACAATCAGGATTATATCCTTTCCATGAGAGCCGTATTCAATGTCAGGGCTCTCTATTCCGATACCACATCCAATTATCTTAATCCCGAAGAACCTGAGCCCGGTGAAGAGATCACAGTCAGATTCAGAACGGCCAAGAATAATGTCGATGTCGTCCTTCTCGTGAGCGGCGGCAAGAGACTTGTCATGACCAAGGCGGAGACGGAAAGACATTTTGATTATTACGAAACCCGTTTAGAGCTTTCGGATAAAAAGCTTTCCTATCATTTCGAGATTATCTCGGGCGCTTTGAAGGTATTTTTTGATTCCAGGGGTGCGGTCACCGATCCCAACGAATATTACGATTTTGTTGTATTCCCCGGATTCTCCACTCCCGATTGGAGCAAGGGTGCGGTCATGTATCAGATCTATGTCGACCGTTTCTGTAACGGCGATAAGACCAATGATGTACTGGATAACGAATACCTCTATATAGGCCAGCCGGTTCATAAGGTTGAGGACTGGTATGCACCTCCCTCCCAGATGGATGTAAGGAATTTTTACGGCGGAGATCTTCAGGGTGTCCTCGACAAGATGGATTATCTTAAGAGCCTGGGTGTAGAGGTAATATATTTTAATCCGCTTTTTGTATCACCTTCCAACCATAAATATGATATCCAGGACTATGATCACATAGATCCCCATTTCGGCAGGATCGTTGATGACGGCGGAGAAGTACTTCCACTCGGAGCTTCTGAGAACAGGCTTTCAAAGAGATACATCAGAAGAGTAGCCGGTATGGCAAACCTTACTGCCAGTGATGAGCTGTTTATCGAAGTGGTTAAGGAAGCCCATAAACGCGGTATGAAGGTGATCCTTGACGGCGTTTTCAACCACTGCGGTTCATTCAACAAGTGGATGGACAGAGAGAGGATTTACGAGAACGAAGAGGGATATGACAAGGGCGCGTATGTAAGTCCTTCAAGCCCCTATCATAATTATTTTTCATTCAACAATGAAAACGGATGGCCATACAACGGTTCCTATGACGGATGGTGGGGCTATGATACGCTTCCCAAGCTCAATTACGAAGGTTCCGAGGAACTTGTCGATTACGTGCTTAAGATAGCCGCAAAATGGGTTTCCGAACCTTTCTGTGCCGACGGATGGCGTTTGGATGTAGCTGCCGATCTCGGTCATTCCCAGGAATATAACCATAAGTTCTGGAAAAGATTCCGAACCGCGGTTAAGGAGGCCAATCCCGATGCTCTGATACTTGCGGAGCATTATGGGGATAAAAAGGCATGGCTTCAGGGTGATGAATGGGATTCAGTAATGAACTATGATGCGTTCATGGAACCCGTTACCTGGTTCCTGACCGGAATGGAGAAGCACTCCGATGACTTCAGGGAAGATCTTCTCGGAAATGCCGACGGATTCTGGGGCGCGATGATCCACCACGGGGCAACATTCTCGACTCCGAGTATGCAGTCCGCCATGAATGAACTCTCAAATCATGACCATTCGAGATTCCTTACCAGAACCAATCACATGGTCGGAAGAACCGGAACACTGGGTCCCGAAGCTGCGGAGAAAAACATCGATAAGGCGGTATTCAGGGAAGCGGTAGTCATACAGATGACCTGGATGGGATCCCCCCCGATCTATTACGGTGATGAAGCCGGGGTATGCGGTTTTACCGATCCGGATAACAGGCGTACATATCCCTGGGGACGTGAAGATAAAGAGATGATCTCTTTTCACAGGGATCTTATCTCACTCAGACACAGACATCCCGTATTCAGGACCGGTTCGATCAAGATGGTCGACAGTGATTACAATTTCATCGCATACGGAAGATTTGACAGAAACGAACAGATCCTGGTCATCATCAACAATAACAACACGGAAGTTCACAAGAACCTGACCGTTTGGGAGATCGGAACCACCAGAAGCGGTGTTATGAAGACTGTTTTTTCTACGGACAAAAACGGTTATAATATGGGCGGAGAGCAATATAATCTCAAATGCGGTATCCTGGATATAACCGTACCGCCGGAATCAGCCACGATTCTTGCTTTTTATAAATCTGTTTGATATAATTCTCACTTGCAGATTGAGCATGCGGGTATGGCGAAATAGGTAGACGCAAGGGACTTAAAATCCCTCGGGGGCGACTCCGTGCCGGTTCGAGTCCGGCTACCCGCATTTTAACATGTAAAAAATTATTTTTTTGATATATATAAGAATATGCATTTCAGGAAATTTGCCAAAAAGAGTATATGTATGGCTGCGGCACTTGCTGTTTTGGCTACCGGTTGCAGCCCTTCGGATTATCAGCCTCATCAGGATCCTCCCCCTGAGGTTGAACCCACTGCGACTCCTTCACCCGGGACCGAATCAAGCCCCGGACCTTCTTATGATCCCGGACTTATGGCTATCGGTGAGAGATATGAGAAGGACGGACAGATCGAAAGTTATCTGACCGGTGAATGGATCGATACAGAGATAGCGTACAGAAGACCCATGGCGGTAATGATACCCAATAACCGCAATGCTCTTCCCCAGTACGGAATCTCTTATGCGGATATCGTATATGAAGCTCCCATGGAAAAATGCAGCTGTACCAGACTTATGGGCATTTTCCAGAATTACGGAGATCTTGAATATATCGAGCCCATACGAAGCAGCAGGCATTACTTCCTGCTCGAGGCACTCAGTTATGATGCCATTTATTGTAACTGGGGACTTGCTGCGGCATATGTCGGACCTCTTCTTAACAGTGATCTGGTAGACAATGTCAGTGCTTCCGTTTCGGGTGTAAATGTTACGGCCGATGAAGCTTTCTCCAGAGACAAGGAGCGTCAGGAACTCGGATATTCACTTGAGTACACCGGAATAATGACCATTGAAGGTTATAATTCTGCTGTGGCAAGACTCGGTTATGACACCAAATATCCGACACCCGATTATACTTTCCCTCTTGTATTTGCAACTTCCGCAAATCTGGCAGAGTACGAGGGATACGGTGATTGCAATACCATTTATCCCGGAGGCGGAGGAAATCAGTCTTCCCCTAACGGTTACAGTGAGTTAAATCCCTACTTCGAATATAATGAGGATGACAGACTCTACTACAGATATCAGAATGATGCTCCTCATATTGACGAATATAACGGAGAACAGGTTGCGGTTACGAATGTGATCATCAAATTTGTATCCGGAGAGAAGCTCGACGATCAGGGATATATGAACTTCAATGTATCGGGAGTCGGTGAAGGTGTTTTGTTTACAAACGGAAAGTGCATTCCTCTTACCTGGAAAAGGGACCTTCCCTTTGACGAGAATCTGAATTACAATTCATCGGTATATGCTCAGACCAGATATTATGATGCCAAGACCGGTGACGAGGTAATCCTTAACAAAGGAAAGACCTGGATATGTCTTGTATGGGATGAGTACAAAACCTTTACGAGATATTATTGATCAAAAACTTAAAAGAGGACCCTTTAAAGGGTCCTCTTTTTAATATGCATTCATCAGGTGGAAAGCAGGATTCTGTCATTATCAAGTTCTTCCCCGACCTTGTTTTTGAATTTCTCGATAAGGTCCTTGGGTGTGAGTGCGGATCTTTCCTCACCGCTTACATCTAGAACGATGTGTCCGTTGTTCATAAGAAGAGTTCTGTTTCCTATGCTTAAAGCCTGCTTCATATTATGAGTGATCATAAGGCAGGTGATGTGTCCGCCTTCGACGATGCTCTGTGTGAGTTCTATTACTTTATCCGCGGTTCCGGGATCGAGAGCGGCGGTATGTTCGTCAAGAAGAAGAACCTTGGGAGTTACGATCGTGGCCATAAGAAGTGTAAGGGCCTGCCTTTGACCGCCCGATAACAGCCCCACGGGATCTTTCATTCTGTCCTCAAGTCCCATTCCGAGCTTTGAGAGCTGCTCGCGGAAATTTTTCTTGTCCCTTGAGGAGATCCTGCTGAAAGGAGAGGTTCCCTCGGAAGATCTTAAGTATGCGAGTGCGAGGTTTTCTTCGATCGTCATGGAAGGAGCCGTTCCCTTGAGAGGATCCTGGAACATTCTTCCTATGACACGGCTTCTTTTGTGCTCCTCAAGATAGGTTATGTCCTGTCCTCCGAGGAATATATATCCGTCATCTACGAAAAAAGAACCCGCTATGGCATTGAAGAGTGTGGATTTTCCGGCACCGTTTGAACCTATTATGGTGATGAAGTCGCCGTCTTCAACATTCAGTGACAAATTGGTGATCGCCTTTTTTTCATTTACCGTTCCGGGGGCGAAGGTTTTGCTGATATTTCTGATCTCAAGCATTTTCGTTTTCCTCCTTAACGGAAGCTTTTGCCGCCATATGCTTTTTACGGACAAAGTGAATGTACTCTTTTATGGTGGGGAAAGCGATGGCAAATGCAACAACAAGTGCGGTTACGAGTTTGAGTCCCTGTATCGGAACTATCCTGGTCTTAAGGACTATGGCATAGATCACTCTGTAGACGATAGAACCGAGAATTGCGGCGAAAGCGCCTTTGACAACGTTCTTTTTGCCGAGGATTGTCTCACCGATGATGAGGCATGCAAGGGCGATTACTACGATTCCGGTTCCGTTGTTGATATCTACGGTATTCTGATACTGACCTACCATTGCACCCGAAAGTGCAGTAAGGGAGTTGGATACGCACAGACCGACCGTGGTGGTGAATCTGGGATTAACGGAGGATGCCCTGACCATATCGGAGTTATCGCCGGTAGCTCTTATGGAGAGGCCCAGTCTGGTGGAAAGGAACCAGATCAGTGCTGAGGCGGATATTGCTGTGATAATGGCGACAAGGAGCATGTCCGAATAAGCTCCCGCAAAGGATGCTCCTTTTGCAAAAATAGTGAACATGGTATCGGTTTTAAGGAGATTAACGTTTGAACTCCATCCCATAACCATGAGATTAACGGTGTACAGGCCGAAATTGGTGATGATTCCCGCAAGTATCGAAGGGACACCGAATCTGGTCTGGAGCATGGCGGTTACAAAACCTGCCAGGACGCCTGCTGCCATAGCCATGGGAATTCCTAAGAAAGGATGTCCCGCTGCGGCCCATGTAACAGATACGGCGGCCCCCAAAACAAAACATCCGTCCGTAGTCATATCGGCTATGTTAAGTATTCTGAAACTGAGAAACAGGGCAAGCGGTATTGGAGCATACAAAAGACCGAGTTCCAAAGCGGTTTTGATAATATAGGCCAAAACTAAACCTCCTCAAATAAAAATATCCGGCTCCCTCAAAGGTGAGCCGGATACTATTATATACCATATCAGTCTTCGGAAGTGGTAACTTCTACGATTTCTCCGAATGCGGAAAATCCTGAATAATCAATTCCGAGAGCCTCAGCGGTTTCGGTGTTTACGGTAACGATTCCGCCTTCCATGGTGTAGAAATCTTCCATGTCACCCATTCCCTGGGTAACAGCCTGGTAAGCAAGGTCAGCGGTCTTGGTTCCGAGTGCGGTGTAGTTAACTCCGCAGGTGGTAAATCCGCCGTTTCTTACGAAGGAATCAGCACCGGTGTAGTGGGGAATTCCTGCTGCGGCAAGGTCTTCATAAATTGCAAGCTCTGCTGCCATGATCACATTGTCGGTGGGAGTGAAGACAGCGTCTACGCCCTCAGCGATGAGAGAAGATGCAGCCGCAACTACTTCGTCATTGGTGGAAGCGGTGTACTCTACATAAGAAGCTCCCTTTTCTTCGATAAGAGCTTTAGCCTGCTCAATGGGAAGAGCTGAGTTTGCTTCGGAAAGGGAATAAAGAAGACCGATCTTGGAAGCATCGGGGTTAGCGGTGAAGATCATGTCGATGATGGTAGCGGTATCGAGCATGTCACTGGTTCCGGTAACATTTTCGATTCCGGTAAGTCCTGCTCCCTCGGGATCCGAAATAGCCGCATAAACAACGGGAGTGTTGGAAGCAGAGGTGCTGGTTGCAGCAACCTGTGCTGCCATGGTAGCGATGGGGATGATGACGCTGCATCCGTCTGCTACTGCCTGATCGGAGATCTGCTTGAGAGTACTCTGGTCGTTCTGTCCCGAATATACGGTGTAGGTGATGTTTACTCCGTTTGTCTCTGCAAGAACATCAAGTTCTGCAGTGATGGCGTTTGCGATCTCATCAAGAGATGCATGATCGAGCTGCTTGATAACAGCAACCTTGATCTCATTGGAAGAAGAGGACTGGGACTGTCCGCATCCTGCAAGAGACAGGGTCATCAGTGCTGCGGAAGCGAGCGCAACCGCTTTTTTGAAAAGATTCTTTTTCATAATATCCTTTCTGCCATAATAGGCACTCCTCAAAATAACGTACTTTAGTACGCTAATGTAACATATTACAGTCATATACACCCGTTAGTCAAATATTTCCTTGATACGCAAAACCCGCTGGGATAAAATAAGAAAAGATTTTATTTAGGTCTTATTAAGGAGGAAAGATGAGACAGGAAACCAAATGTATCCAGGCAGGATACGAACCCAAAAACGGCGAATCCCGTATGATTCCCATTGTTCAGAGCACTACGTTTAAATATGACACCAGCGAGGATATGGGAAAGCTCTTCGATCTTGAAGCGAGCGGATATTTCTATACAAGACTTCAGAACCCTACCAATGATTATGTTGCCGCAAAGATCGCGGCACTTGAGGGCGGAACCGCTGCAATGCTTACCAGTTCGGGACAGGCAGCCAATATGTTTGCCATCTTCAATCTTGCCACCTGCGGGGATCATGTCATTTCTTCCTCTTCAATATATGGCGGAACCTTCAACCTCTTTAACGTTACCATGAGAAAGATGGGCATTGATTTCACCTTCATTTCTCCCGATTGCACCGAAGAAGAGCTTGAGGCCGCATTCAAACCCAACACCAAGGCGGTATTCGGCGAAACCATCGCAAATCCCGCTCTTACCGTTTTCGATTTTGAGAAATTCTCCAAGGCTGCACATAAGCACGGAGTACCCCTTGTCGTAGACAATACCTTCGCAACCCCTATCAACTGCAGACCCTTCGAGTGGGGAGTTGATATCGTAACTCATTCAACCACCAAATACATGGACGGACATGATGTAGCGGTAGGCGGATGTATCGTTGATTCCGGTAAGTTTGACTGGATGGCACATGCCGACAAGTTCCCCGGACTTTGCACCCCCGATGAGAGCTATCACGGGATCACCTATGCCGAGAAGTTCGGAAAAGAGGGCGCATTCATCACCAAGTGTACCGCACAGCTTATGAGAGACCTCGGATGTATCCAGGCTCCTCAGAATGCTTTCTATCTCAACCTCGGACTTGAGTCCCTTGCCGTCAGAATGCCCAGACATTGCGAGAATGCTCAGAAGGTAGCAGAGTTCCTTCAGGGTAATGACAAGGTTGCATGGATCACTTATCCCGGTCTTAAGGGAGACAAGTATTATGAGCGTGCTCAGAAATATATGCCGGGCGGCACCTGCGGAGTTATCTCTTTCGGCGTAAAGGGCGGAAGAAAAGCAGCCGAGGAATTTATGAGAAAGCTTAAAGTTGCCATGATAGCAACTCATGTTGCAGATGCTCATGCCTGCGTACTTCATCCCGCTTCATCGACACACAGACAGCTTACCGACGAAGAGCTTGTGGCAGCAGGCGTAGGTCCCGATCTTATCAGACTCAGCGTGGGTCTTGAGAATGCGGATGATATTATCGATGATCTTAAGCAGGCACTTGCTTAAACTTTTTAAGGAGAACATTATGATAGT
The DNA here is from genome assembly GCA_018056425.1 of Lachnospiraceae bacterium. Lineage (GTDB taxonomy): Bacteria > Bacillota > Clostridia > Lachnospirales > Lachnospiraceae > AC2028. Next base: position 24,206 of record JAGPFR010000008.1, on the reverse strand, counting down.
CACCACAACACCGAGCGTAGAAGGACACAATATTGTTGAATATAAAGGCATTGTATTTGGCGAGGTTATTGCCGGAGTCAATATGATCAAGGATATGGTTGCCGGACTTTCCAATATCTTCGGCGGCCGTTCCTCAACCTACGAAGATGAGCTTATCCAGGCCAGACAGCAGGCGGTCAATGAAATGACACAGCGTGCTGCCCAGATGGGAGCAAATGCGGTTGTGGGTGTGGATATTGATTATGAGGTACTCGGGACCGATAACGGCATGCTCATGGTTACCGCAAGCGGTACCGCAGTCTATATTCAGTGATCTCGGACGGGGAGAATTCTTCAGAGAATCAATACGGGGTATTTTATATGGAAAGTGCACAGGAAGTAAAAAGCAGGATTTTGGAAGTATTTGCCGATAAGTACGGTTCATCGGAAGGAGCAAGGGTTTTCTTTGCCCCCGGAAGAGTCAATCTGATAGGCGAGCATACCGATTATAACGGCGGACATGTATTTCCCTGTGCTCTTACGATAGGAACATACGGGGCTGTTCGTCTCAGAGAAGACAGACAGCTCCGCTTTTATTCGATGAATTTCGAAGATAAGGGAGTTATCACCTCTTCACTGGATGAGCTTAAGCCTCTTGAGGACAAGGACTGGATTGCATATCCCAGGGGTATGATCTGGGCATTCGGAGAAAAGGGATACAAAGCCGACAGAGGTTTTGACCTTGTTCTTTACGGAAATATCCCCAACGGATCCGGACTGTCTTCTTCTGCATCCGTAGAGGTTCTTACCGGATATTTCCTGCGTGAACTTTTCGGATTTGAAGGCGTATCCAATCAGGATATAGCTCTTATAGGACAGTTTTCCGAGAACAAATATAACGGTGTAAACTGCGGGATCATGGATCAGTTTGCCATTGCCATGGGCAAAAAGGATAATGCGATCTTCCTTGATACCGCTACCCTTCAGTACGAATATGCTCCCGTGGTCCTTCACGATGCCAAGCTGGTAATCGTTTGTTCCAACAAAAAAAGAGGCCTCGGAGAATCCAAATATAACGAAAGACGTGCCGAGTGTGAGAAGGCGCTGTCTGAGATAAGAACCTTCCTTGATGTTAAGACTTTGGGTGATCTTGATGAAGCAACCTTCGGTAAGTTTGAATCCCTTATCAAGGATGAGGTTAGAGTCAGAAGAGCAAGACATGCCGTATACGAAAACAGAAGAACCGTTTCTGCGGTTGAGGCTCTAAAGCGCGGAGATATCAAGGTATTCGGTCAGCTGATGAACGCATCTCACGAATCCCTCAGGGATGATTATGAGGTTACCGGTGTTGAGCTCGATACTCTTGTGGATGCGGCCAGAAAGGTTCCCGGAGTTATAGGAGCAAGGATGACCGGTGCGGGCTTTGGCGGCTGCACCGTAAACATAGTAAAAGGATCATCCGTGGATGATTTCATCAAGAAAGTCGGTGAAGAGTATCTGAATAAGATCGGATATGCCGCTGACTTTTATGTAGTGGATATAGGCGACGGTCCGAGTGAGATATGATCAGATTTCATCCAGTGAGCGCAGTATTACCGTCTTGCTGGATGAATTAAGAGTCTCTGCGGTTTTTCTCAGATTTTCGATCTTATCGGGTTCGTTATTTTCACGATAATAGACCGCGAGCTTTCTGTAGGCGGAAGTAACATCGGCATGTATTCTGATCTGTTCTTCCAGAAGAGGTATGGCTTCATTGGTATATCCGTTTTCCCATAATCTGTCCGCCCACTTCTGGATTGTCTGAACGAGAAGGGTATAGCGGTCATCGTATTCCGAAAGAAGCTTTAAGTTGGCGACACCATAGCGAAGCTTAAGATCGGTATTTGTCATGCCGGTCAGATTAACGATCTTAGAGTCTTTCAGTTCATCAAGAAGATTTCTGCATTCTGCTATCACAGGGTCATCTTCCATAACATCCATGGGAAAAGAAGACATATCGGGTTTAACGTAGATGAGATCATCGAGAGGCTTTTTGCGGACATCGTTGGCTTTGCGTTCTCTTTCCCAAAAAGCTTTCTCGGTATTTTCTTCAATTCTTCTGTTTCGTCTGATGTTGTGTCTGACGAGAAGGATGAAGATTATGAAACTTGCAAAAACAGGATACTTCATACTATAATAGTCCCCGATATACGTTAATAAAGGGTAATTCGATATGATGAACTTTCACAGTCGTAAAAATAAGAAAATCCTCGCGGCGGCCATTGTTATTATACTGGCCATTGCAATGATAGTTCCGATTATAGCATCTGCCTTTGGCTGATTCAATCAGTGAGGGCGCCGGAGGGTCTACGGAATGAATAATGTAAATGGCGCAGCATCTGCTTGCGCCTCTTTTGATATTACGGTATCCGGATTTGCCGGGACATACGGTGCGGCCAAAGCCTGTATCGTAACCGGGAGATGTCCGGACGGGGTCCGAGAGGATATCTGGAAGAGACTTTCGGAATGGTCCGAAAAGATCCTTTCACAGTATTCCGAATCCGCAAAAACAGAGAGTATTCATAAGCTTTTGTGGGATATCGGTGAAAAAAAATACGGATTTTGCGTAAACATACGTGATATACCTCTTCATCAGGAAGCGGTTGAGATCTGCGAAGCCCTGGGTATGAATATCTATGAGCTTGAATCTGCGGATCTGGACGTAAGTATCAGTACTTATCCTTATCCGGAAGGATATGTCCGGATAGGTGAGATCATACCCGGAAAGGACAAGCTTCTCGTTAACGGAGAGGATGTGTCCTGCATGAACAGACCCGGGACAGATTAATTATTTCATACCTATATGGGATCAGGAGGAAAAGATGGAATTCAGAGAAGAACTGCTTCGCATTATGGAAAAAAACAGCCGCATGAACACCAAGGAATTGGCGGTGTTACTCGGAGTTTCCGAAGAAGCGGCGATAAATGAACTCAAGGCTCTTGAAGATGAGGGAACCATTTGCGGTTACCACACAATGGTCAACTGGGACAATGTTTCCACCGAGAAAGTTACCGCTCTTATCGAAGTTAAGGTTACTCCCCAGAGAGGACAGGGCTTTGATAACATTGCGGAGCGTATCTATAACTATCCCGAGGTTGAGAGCGTATATCTCATGGCCGGAGGATATGACCTGATGGTAATCCTTGAGGGCAAGACCCTTAAAGAGGTTTCCGGATTCGTAACCGAGAAACTTTCCGCACTTGAAACCGTAACCGGAACCGCGACCCACTTTATCCTCAAGAAATATAAGGATCACGGAACCATACTTGGTAAGAAAAAAGAAGACACGAGGGAGATTGTTACACCATGAGAGATCCTCTTGCAAAGAAAGTCGTTGAGATAAAGCCTTCTGGCATAAGAAAATTCTTTGATATCGTAAGTGAGATGAAAGATGCCATTTCACTCGGCGTAGGAGAGCCCGATTTTGATACCCCCTGGCACATCAGGGATGAGGGTATCTATGCTCTCGAAAAAGGTAAAACCTTCTATACATCCAATGCGGGACTTAAAGAGCTCAGAGAAGAGATCGCAGCATATTTAAAGCGTACACAGGGCATCATGTACGATCCTGTAGGTGAGATACTCGTTACCGTCGGAGGATCCGAGGGTATTGATATTGCGCTCAGAGCAATGTGCGATCCCGGAGATGAGGTACTCATCCCCCAGCCCAGTTATGTATCATATGAGCCCTGTGCGGTACTTACGGGTGCCAAGCCGGTTATCATAAATCTTAAACCCGAAAACGAGTTCAGACTTACCGCTCAGGAGATTGAAGAGGCAGTTACCGAAAAGACCAAGATCCTGGTACTTCCCTTCCCCAACAATCCTACCGGTGCGATCATGGAAAAGAGTGATCTCGAGGCTATCAGGGAAGTTATCATTAAGCACGATCTTTATGTGATTTCCGATGAGATCTACGGAGAACTTACATATAAGGGAAAGCATGTATCTATCGCAGCCCTTCCCGGAATGCAGGAGAGAACCATTCTCATCAACGGTTTCTCCAAAGCATACGCAATGACCGGATGGAGACTCGGATATGCATGCGGCCCCAAGAACATCCTTGCACAGATGACCAAGATACACCAGTTTGCGATAATGTGTGCTCCCACGACCAGCCAGTATGCTGCCATAGAAGCGGTTAAAAACGGCGATCCGGATATCGCAAGGATGAGAGAAAGCTACAATATGAGAAGAAGATTCCTTCTCAATGCTTTCAGGGAGATGAATATTGAATGCTTCGAGCCTTTCGGGGCATTTTACGTATTCCCCTGTATCAAGGAATTCGGCATGACCAGTGACGAGTTTGCTACAAGATTCCTCCAGGAAGAGAAGGTTGCTGCAGTACCCGGAACCGCATTCGGAGACAGCGGAGAAGGTTACTTACGAATATCCTATGCATATTCCCTTGAAAGACTTGAAGAAGCAATGGAGAGATTTGCGCATTTTGTAGAGAAACTGCGCGCCGCAAAGAACGCATAAGTCAAATGTCAAATTCGAATCAGAAAAGCACTACCATGAGTATCGTGCGAAAGCATGATATCAGGGCACAAAAAAAATACGGACAGAATTTCCTGACGGATGACGGTGTTCTTGATGAAATAGTTGAGGCAGCAGGCGTCTGTGACAGGGACCATATAGTGGAAATAGGACCCGGACTCGGAGCGCTGACCAAGAGACTTGCCGAAAAAGCATCCCATGTTACCGCCATCGAGATAGATACGCAGATGATCCCCGTGCTGGATGAGGTCCTCGAAGGATTTGATAATACGAGGGTCATTTGTGCGGATGTTCTTAAGACCGATATGAATGAAATCGCGCAGACTTATCCCGGAGAGGATATAAAGGTTGTAGCAAATCTTCCGTATTACATCACCACACCTATAGTCACATCGCTTCTGGAGAGCGGGATAAAGTATAAAAGCATAACCGTAATGGTTCAGACCGAGGTTGCCGAGCGCATGCAGAAAGGACCCGGATCCAAAGATTACGGCGCATTACCCCTTGCGGTCCAGTATTATTCAAAGCCCGAGATAATGATAGATGTTCCTCCCGAGTGCTTTTATCCGATGCCCGGTGTAGGAAGTTCGGTTATAAAACTCGATCTTTACGAGGAGCCCCCCGTAAAGGCTGATGATCCCGGTTTTATGTTCCGCATCATCAAAGCATCCTTCATGCAGAGGAGAAAAACCCTGCAGAATGCATTACAGAATAATCCGGAGACCAAAATCTCCAGGGAAAAGACCGCAGAGGCACTTGAAAAGCTCGGACTTGACCCCATGATAAGAGGTGAGGCGCTGACACTGGAGCAGTTCGCTGCTCTGTCCGATCTTCTTGTATAATGAACGTTATGTGCATAACCATATAAACACCGCATGAGCTCTGGCTTTGGCGGTGTTTTTTTATGCCTGCATACCTTGACATATCCACATTTGGTGTTCCAAATGTGGAAAAAACACAAAATATGGCTTGAATTATAGACACAATCACACTAGTTATGGTACAATTTCGGAGATTGGATTAATAGATATTGTGGTTTATTTCTGTCTTTCTAGGGGTGGAACCGTGGATAAGTACGAATATAAAGTAAAATTACAGGAAATAAACAATCTTATAGATGAAAAGAACTATTTTGATGCCGCTGCGATAGCAGATACCATCGATTGGGAGAAAAAGCCCGTTGAGACGCTTGTTCGTATAGGTGACCTTTACAGAAAGGTTATGAGATATGACGATGCCATCGATCTTCTCAGGCTCGCATACAGAAAGAGTCCCGAAAACAAGAATATCTGCTACTATCTCTGCAAGCTTTACATCAAGAAAGAATATATAGTTCAGGCCGTTTATGCTTATAACGAGTTCGAAAGGATCGCCCGTGAGAACGATTCAAGAGTCTATAAGCTTAAATACATGCGCGATCAGATGCTGCATGTAGAGATGGCCCAGAAGATTGAGACTCTCGAAACCCTCAAGAAACTTGAGTATTCCGAAAAGTGGGCTTATACGCTTGCTTACCAGTATTATCTTGACGGAAGAGAGAACGATTGCGTAAGAGAATGTGACGAACTTATCGCAGCATTCGGCGACGGAAAATATGTCTATGCCGCAATGCTCCTTAAGAAAAAATACAGAGAGCTTGATCCCGACCAGCAGAAGATCTTCGATAACTGGAAGGAAGAAAAAACTGCATCCAAGGCAGAAGAGCAGGCATCCGCTCAGGATGAGATGACCGCGGATACCCGCGAGATTCCGAAGTCGGAAGAGGGTGCAACCAGAGAGATCACTTCAGAGGAACTCGACCGTATAAACAATGCGGTATCTACCGATACGGTTATTTATGATCCCGCACAGGTACAGATGGCACTTGATAAGGTTAATCTGTCAGACGAAACCAGGATATTCAAGGCAATCGATGTTCCTGCCGAGCCCGAGATCCGTGTTAAAACACTGGATGTCGGCAAATACAATACCATCGATCTTCAGAAAGCTCTTGCTTCCGCAGTCAGGGAAGTAGTCGGAGAACCCTCCCGGAGCGACGTAACCAGAACTCTTATGGCTCCCATGATCGATCCCGATACGGGAAGTCTTGATAATCCCGAATTCGCTGAACCCAGCGAGAAGGAATATGACTACGATACTTCCGAGATTCCCGCTGATGAGTCTCCCGAGACTGTTTTTGCGGAGACCGGAGCAGTATCCGCAGAGCCTTCCGAGGAAGAGAACTTAGACGATTACACAAGAGTCATTCCCGATATAGAAGAGTATCCCGCTTTTGCGGCGAAGGAAGATAAAGAGAGAGCTCAGCGGAGTGAAGACAGGCTTGTTACGGAAAATGACGGGATCAATACATATTATCCCAAGGATATGTCCCGTTACGAGCAGATGTCCGAAACAGGAATGATCCGTTTCCGCGAGGCGGCATCCGCGCAGCCTCCCGAATCCATCGCCTCAGCACTTTCACAGGGTGAGGACGGACAGATCAAGCTGGTTCTTCCCGATGATACCGAGATCACAAGACAGATCACCGGGCAGATGAATATCGCCCAGGTTCTCGAAGAGTGGGAAAACAGACAGGCAGAGCTTGAAAGAAGCCTTCAGGAAGAATTCCATGAACAGGTAAAGGAACAGACCGGAGAGCTCTTCGATCATTTTGAAACCGAGATCTTAAATTCACTTCTCGAAGTTCTCGAAAGAGAATCCGATGAGGAGGAAGAAGCAAGCCAGACAATCTACGAAGGAAGAGTCAATGAGTTCGATGACCTTCCCGATGAAGCAAAGCTTGAGACCGGACTTATTCCCGTTACCACTATCGCGGAGCTAACCGAGAAGGAAGCGGATGATGAAGCAGCCAAGCAGCGTATCCGTGACAATCAGGAAAGAATCCGTCTTGTCGGTGAAGACGAGAGTATCAGAGATCTTACCAAAGAGGAAAAGGAACTCTTCGGACCTTATATCCAGAGCAGAGCCGCAAAGCGTCAGCTTGCCGTTCTCCTCGATTCGCTCAGCATGGCATCCTATACCGGAAATGCCATATTGGCAGGTGATGACGGAATCGATGTAGAAAATCTTGCCATCAGAATTCTGAAAGAGGTTAGAAACAGCGACCAGAACCTTACCGGAAAGGTAGCCCGCATCAAGGGTGAGAACCTTAACGGAAAGAGCATGGATGCTACGATGAAGCTTCTTGACGGTGGCGGACTTATCATCAGTGATATTACTTCGATCACCGAGGAGACAGCCGAGAAACTCGAAAATGCCCTTATGAAGGAAAATCAGGGTATGATCGTGATTCTCGCAGACAGAAAGAGAAGCGTGGAGAAGTTCATGGATATGTATCCTACTCTCTGCGAAATGTTCACGGCATACATGGAAGTAAAAGCACTCAGCGAGAAGAAGCTGGTTGCATTTGCCAAGAAGTATGCACGTGAGCGCGAATATGTGATCAACGAGATGGGTGAGCTTGCACTTCACACCCAGATTTCTCTCAGACAGTCCAATGAACATGCGGTTACCGTAATGGAAGTCAAGAAGATCGTTGATGATGCCATTAAGCATGTCGAAAAGAAAACCGCAACACATTTCTTTGATATCCTGCTTGGAAAGCGCTATGATATAGAAGATATGATAATTCTCGGCGAAAGGGATTTTGCCTAGAAATAGTTAAGGGGGTACCCGGATGGCATCTGCTAAAGAAACCAATAAGAAAACCGTGAAGCCTGCCGCTACAGGCAAAACGTCTGCTAAAAAAACTCCTGCCGGGCCTGCCTCGGCAGAAGTTTTTATTTCCAAGGATGATATGTATCTTTTTGGGCAGGGGACCCATTACGATATATACAAAAAACTGGGAGCACACCCTTCCGTAAAAGACGGAAAAGCCGGATACTACTTTGCCGTATGGGCACCTAATGCGCTTTCCGTACATGTAATCGGATCCTGGAACGGCTGGAGAGAAGACGAGGGTGAGATGAAAAAGCTCGGTCCCGTCGGAATCTGGGAGATCTTCCTTGAAGGTATCACTCCCGGTCAGATGTACAAATTCCTTATCTATGCCGAAGATGGATCGAAGCTTTATAAAGCGGATCCTTATGCGAATCAGGCGGAATTCAGACCCGGTACCGCATCCATCACCGCAGACCTTTCGAATTTCAAGTGGAGTGATGAGAAGTGGGAAAAAGAACGCGATAAAAAAGATCCCTACAAAGAGCCGATGGCGGTTTATGAGTGCCATATCGGATCATTCATGAAGCATCCCAACGGAACAGAGGACGGTTTCTACAACTACCGCGAATTCGCGACCAGGATCATCGAATATCTGAAAGAAATGAACTATACCCATATTGAACTTATGGGTATTGCGGAGCATCCTTTTGACGGATCCTGGGGATATCAGGTAACCGGATATTATGCTCCCACATCCCGTTACGGAACTCCCGAAGATTTTATGTATCTTATAAATGAGCTGCACAAAGCCGGAGTCGGCGTGATCCTTGACTGGGTTCCCGCTCATTTTGCCACCGATGCACACGGTCTCGGAAGATTCGACGGACAGTGTATCTACGAAGATCCCGATCCGAGAAGGGGAGAGCATCCCGATTGGGGTACCAAGATCTTCAATCTCGCAAAACCCGAGGTTAAGAACTTCCTGATCGCCAATGTTCTCTTCTGGCTGAGGGAATTCCATATAGACGGTATCCGTGTTGATGCCGTAGCATCCATGCTCTATCTGGATTACGGTAAAAAGGACGGGCAGTGGCTTCCCAATAAGTTCGGTGATAACAAGAATCTTGATGCCATAGTATTTTTCCAGCATTTAAACTCTGTCGTAAGAGGAACTTATCCGGGATTTATCACGATCGCGGAAGAGTCCACAGCATGGCCTAATGTAACCGGACCCATCGGAACCAAGAGCCTCGGTTTTACTTTCAAGTGGAACATGGGCTGGATGCATGACTTCTGTGAATATATGAAGCTCGATCCCGTTATGAGGGGCGGTGCTCATCACAACATGACATTTGCCATGACCTATAACGAGAGTGAGCATTACATCCTTCCCCTTTCACATGACGAGGTCGTGCACCTCAAGTGTTCTATGGTCGAGAAGATGCCCGGCTATAAGATCGATAAGTATGCCAATCTCAGGGTCGGATATACATATATGTTCGGACATTCCGGCAAAAAGCTCCTTTTCATGGGTCAGGATTTCGGCCAGGAAAGGGAGTGGAGCGAAGCAAGAGAGCTTGACTGGTTCCTGCTCGGAGAAAAAAATAATTCCGGCATGAAGGATTATGTGGCCGAACTTTTAAAAATGTATCATAAATATCCCTGCCTTTATAAGATCGATGACAGCTGGGCAGGATTTGAGTGGATGAATGCCGATGATGCCGACAGAAACATCTTTACCTTCGTAAGAAGGGATGATTCCGGCAAGAAAAATCTTCTCTTTATCCTCAATATGTCACCGATGAAATGGGAAAATTATCTGGTTCCGGTTCCCAAGGCGGGAGAGTATAAGCTTGTACTTAATTCGGACGAAGACAGATTCGGAGGCTTCGGAACATCTGCGCCCGATAAGATCAAATCCGAAAAACAGCACCTTGTTCTTCAGGAAAATACTATCAAGCTCGATGTTAATCCTTACAGCGCACTTGTTTATACTTTCTGATGTGCTTTCAGGAAACCCTGCAGGGGATATTCGGTTTTTGCGGGGTTAAGAAAACGGGTAAAATGGCCGAAATTATAGGTGAGTGCATGGACGCACTCACCTTTTGGTTTGTTTGGGACGGATCCCCTGATTGATATGATTGGGAGATTTGATTTGAAGATCACATTCGAAGGACAGGACAATTTCACCGCGATCAAATATATAAATAACATGCCTTCAGGGAAACAGAAATCCGCAGAGACTTCTTTTTCCCCTGAAAACATGTCTGCACTCGTAGATATCGGAACTTCACAGATCCCTCAAAGTGCAGCAGGAAAGCATACACTGCTTGCCGGCATCAAGAAGGATGCTGCTGCTTCGGAGGCAGGCGTTCTCAGTGATTACCGCGTCGTAATGGCCCATACAATGTCGGGAAGTGACCTCCGAAAAGCAAATGAAGAAGGATTTGACCTCGGGAACATGAACCCGGAGGAGTCCGTTACCATCCTTGATAAGGTAAAGGCAGAGACCGCAAAGGGCGGAACCGTTATCAGGGGATATAACGACGATCTTGATGACAGTATTCTGGAAAGTGCCGGAAACTCAGGACTTGAGGGCGTGATCAAAAACGCTCTGATGAGTGAGGATCTTCCCCTGACCGATGAGAATATCAAAGATGTCAAAAATGCGGTGTCTCTTGCTTCGGGACTTGAAAAGCCAGCCGAGAGTGAAACCGTATATATGATCGAAAACGAACTTATGCCTACGGTCAGGGATTTTTACGTGGCAAAGAGTGCAGCTCCCGCTTCGGCAGGGTCCGGTGCGCCCTCCGAGGATCTCGATTCTCCCGAAATGAAGAATATAAAAGAGAGCATGCAGGAAGCCGCAAAGGTTCTTGAAGATACCGAAGAGGGATTTGAGCGGGCAAAGTGGCTCTTCGATCATTCTCTTCCCGTTACCCCCGAAAATATAATCAGATCCAAGGTTTTGGACGGGATCGAGTTCCCCATATCCGTACAAAAAGCGGCCGCTGCAGCGGCAAGAGCTATTTCCGAAGGCTATAAGGCGGAAGATGCCGATCTTTCGGGTAAGCCCGGTATATATGAAATGGCAGCAGGTGCCTTCGAGAAATATTTTTCCGAAGGAATCGAAAAGCCCGAAGATATAACATGGCAGAGAAAGATCCAGGAGATCAGACTTTCCATGACTGCTGAGGTCAATATAGAGCTGATCAGAAGCGGATTTGCCATAGATACCGCTCCGATCGAGGAGCTTTTAAATGAACTTAAAGTAGCCGAGCAGGCAGTTGCCGTTAAGTATTTCCCTGAGACTGCAGGGGCTAACGACCATGGGGACAATGCTCCCGGAATGAGCATCGGTTCTCCGGAAGATGCAGTTAAGGCATACAGACTCATGAATACCGTTAATAATGCGGTATCCGGACTGGCAGATGCACCTGCTTCCGCACTCGGAATGTTTACCGTGCGTGTTCCCGCAGAGGTGGCATTCGGAGAATTCGAAGAGATCGCTCTCGGTGAAAAAGACCGTATGCACAGAGCGGGTGAGAGCTATGAAGCTCTTATGACTCAGGTCCGCCCTGATCTCGGAGACAGAATATCCAAGGCATTTTCCAATATAGACAGCATGATCTCGGACATGGGCCTTGATCTGAACGATGAAAACAGACGTCACGTCAGGATCCTTGCATATAACCGCATGGAGATCAGCGCAGAAAATATCGAGAGAGTATCCGAGGCAGACAGAGTCGTGACCGGTGTCATAGACAGGATGAAGCCCGCCGCAGTCCTCGATATGATCAGAAACGGCATCAATCCCCTCGAAAGGACCTTCGAAGAGATCGAAGAATTCCTTGATGAAAGAGTCGTTAAGACGGGCGGATACGAGAAAGCATCCGAAAACTATGCACAGTTTTTATATGCCCTCGATAAAAATAAAGAGATCACCCGTGAAGAAAGAGATTCCTTCATAGGTATCTACAGAATGATAAATAAGATCGAATCCAAAGACGGAGCGGCGGTCGGTGCCGTTCTCGAAACAGGAAGCGTTCTTGATTTTTCGAATCTGCTTACGGCGGTAAGAAGCTCCAGGTTCAAGGGGATGGACATTAAGGTGGATGAAAACACCGGCCTGACCGAGATCAGAACCGTCGGAAAGAGTATAACCGATCAGATCATGGCTTCTTTTTCGGATAATTCCGGTGAATATTATGAAAAAGAGGCTGAGGAGATCAGAAAATCAGCTTTTGCGGGTAAGGAAAGCATTGATCTTCTGACCGGTGCCGGTATGCCCGAAACACCTGAGAATATCAACGCTGCGGTGAATCTCCTTTCGGCGGACGATGATTTCTATAAGGCCCTTTCCGGGGAAAAGAAAAAGCAGCTTAAAGAAGATGACAGGGTTAAGGATCTTGAAGAAAAGGCCCTTGAGATGCTGTCTGATGACGAAGATAGCGTGGATTCTTATAAGAATCTGATGGAATCCGCAAGGCAGCTTGCTTCAGAACTTACCTTTGATGCAGGTTCCGTGATCGATGTCAAAGCCATGCAGCAGGTCGGCAAACAGATTTCGGTAGCCATGAAGGCGGCTGATGAAGGAATTGAAGAGTATTTCGTACCTGTGGAGATAGCCGGCGAAATATCCAAGGTCAGAATATCCTTCAAAGGTTCCTCAGACGGGTCCTCCGCGGTCGATATTTCTTTCAAAACTCCGGAAGGAGTGGAATGCTCGGCACATATCGACGTTTCCGATAATGCGATCGGAGGTTATATCTCGGTAAATTCCGATGATGATATTAAGAAAATGGCGTCGATTTCCGATATATTTATTGCAGACTTAAAGAATCAGGGTTTTGACACTTCCTCAGGAATCGGAGTGGTCAAAGCAAATCAATCGGCCGGCACGGATGCCGGCATCTACAGACGGGAAGGAGCCGGTCGTAAGGAGCTGTTCGGGATTTCAAGGGATTTCCTGAAGGCAGTCAAGGAGAGCTATAATGAGGATTAACTATAACGTATCGGCTATGATCGCCAATAACTCCCTTAAGAACAATGACGATCTTCTCTCTGCCTCACTTCAGAGATTATCTTCCGGATTTAAGATCAACGGTGCCAAGGACAACCCGGCGGGTCTTGCCATGGCCAAAAGAATGAATGCACAGATAGTCGGCACCCAGACTGCCGATGAAAATACCATGGACGGAATTTCCGTTATCGAAACTGCAGACGGCGCTCTTTCCGAAGTAACTGATATGCTTCAGAGATTAAATGAGCTTGCTGTTCAGGCGTCTCACGGTGTTCTTACCGATGATGACAGAAATCTGATCCAGAAGGAAGTAGACCAGCTTAAAGAAGAGATCAACAGAGTATCCGAGAGCACGGAGTTTAACTCACAGCCTCTTCTGGACGGATTCTATGATCTTAAAGCATATACCGATCAGACGGATGTTAAGGTTCTGACCTATTCAAAAGCAATCCCCGCAGATACATATACTTTTAACAGCATCTCCTGGGCACCCAATGCAGCAGGCGATGTTGAAGTAAGTGTTGTGGACGGAAGCGGAAATGCCACCGCTTACAGGGGATCCAAGCTTGATGATGTCATCACCATTACCGGAGATGCGGGTTTTGAGATGAAACTTCAGGTTCAGGGAGGAGATACCGGAACCATCACCAATCTTAATGTTGAATGTACCGGAATCGGTGCCATGAGACTTCAGGTAGGCTCAAATGAGGGACAGATCCTTGAGATGCAGATCCCCGCTATCAATCTGAGCAATATGGGTCTCGAAGGACTCGATATGACTTCCGAACAAAGTGCAAAAGAAGGTATTGAGAGGATCAAGAATGCACTTACCTTCGTAAACACCGTAAGAGGCCAGCTCGGAGCATACCAGAACAGACTCGAAAATACCGATGCAAGACTCGATATTACCGCAGAGAACATGACCAGTGCATACTCCAGAATCATGGATGTTGATATGGCTGAGGAAATGACCAAGTACTCAACCTATACAGTAATGACCCAGGCAGGAACTTCCGTACTTGCCCAGGCCAATGACAGACCCTCAACCGTATTACAGCTTCTTCAGTAAGGAGGAATAACAGATGAAGGATACCCTTAAACAGGAATTCACCAGAAGAATAAGCATGGCAAATTCAACGGAGCTTGTCGTGATCCTCTATGATATGGTTCTTGCATATGCGGACGATGCCGAGGAAGCTTTAAAAAGCGATCAGGATCATGATTTCTATGCATCCATCTCAAGAATGAGAAATTGCGTAAACGAGCTTATGTGCTCACTTCATATGGAATATGAGCCTGCGCAGGCACTCCTTTCACTGTACAGATACTGCATGAGAAAACTCTCATCCGCAGGTGTAAGAAGAAGTATTCAGCCCCTTGATGAGATCAGAAATATCATAAAGCCCTTAAGAGAATCATATGCCGGACTGGTCGGACTTAACACATCCGGTGCCGTCATGGGAAATTCAGAGTCCGTTATCGCAGGTCTCACCTACGGAAAAAACGACATTAACGAGAATCTCGTAAACAATATCAATCGCGGAATGCTCGTATAAAAAAATATGCACATAGTAAAAGAACCCTTTGGATAAAGGGTTCTTTTTTGTTTGCGACACAAGTGTCACGTTATTTTTGTTATGTTTTAACGAAAATTCAAAATATGACAAAAAAGTATTGAAGTTCCAAAAAACCGAATATATAATCGCACTTACATAACATCTGTCGAAAGACTTTCTGTCTTCGGATGTGAACGAAGAGCGGTTTATGTCGCATTCGTATAAGGGAAGATCTTCCCGGTCAACTCACAAATAACCGTTCCGGATACCGGAACAAAATAAAAAGCGGAGAATAAATATGCTGATAATGACCATGCTGCTTGCGGTCGCCGGCATTTTTGATCATCTCTTTCATAAGATTCCCAACATTTTGATCTTGGTGATGTTTATCGCAGGGTTAATTCATGCCGGGTTTATTTCTGAACCGTTAGGCATTCCGTATGCACTTATCAGAATGCTTCTTGCCGCGGTTATTTTCTATCCCGTGTTTGTGATCGGAGCACTCGGTGCAGGGGATATCAAACTGCTTGCTGTTTGCTGCGGTTTTATGAGCGCAGCGAGGGCAATATGGTTTATTTTTCTGGCATTTTCAATTGCATCCGTTGCGGGAGTGATCGGATTGATCCATAAGAAAGAGATTAAGAAAAGAATTCGGAGACTGATCATATACGTAAATAATTTTTTGAAAACCGGAAAAGTCGAGAGATATCACTGTAATACCGAAGCTGCCTTACATGCGGGAGTTGCCCTGGCAGGACCGATGTTTGTCAGTGCTCTTCTCGGAGTCGGAGGGTTGTACTGAATGAAATCTGAGAAAGTGATGATTTTATATGACGAAGACGAGGAATATGCGGCTCTTATGGGCGAGTACCTTATGGGTTGCAGCGGACTTCCGTGGAAAATAGCTGTGTGCACCTCGGAAGAGGATCTTCTTAAAATCAGTGGCGGAAGAGAACCGCTGCTGGTTACAAGCAGTTCTTCGTATAAAGCAAGTCTTCAGCGAATCGGTGCAGACAAGATCATTGTTTTAAATGACGGATACGGAACTTTGGCTGAGCCTGCGACTGAAAAATATCAGCCTGCCGAGGAAACGCTCAGAAAGATACTGGACATCTATCTGAAAGATGCGGATGAAGACAGTGTTGCAGAGGTTAATCCATCCGGGAAGAAAGCAAAACTGATCGGAGTATTTTCTCCCGTAAGGAGATGTTACCAAACTACCTTTTCGGTATTGATGGGAAGACTGTTGGGAGACCGTGGAAGAGTGCTTTATCTGAGTTTTGAATTCTGTGAAGGAAGCGAAGAATTGATCCCTCCGGATAAATCGGGGAATTTATCCGATCTGATGTATTTCATAAACAGTCCGCCTTCGGTTTTTTCGTTCAGATTCAAATCCATGGTAAGGACGATCGCAGGGCTTGATTATATACCCTGTGCGGTACCCGGGACAGAACTGACTGAAATATCAGAGGATGAATGGAAATCTTTTTTGATGAGAATATGTTCACTTGAAGGATATGAGTACGTGATCCTGGATCTTTCAGAGTGCGTAAGGGGACTCTTCGGAATACTGAGAATGTGCGATACGGTATTTACCCTTACGCGTAATGACCGCACAGCCAGAACCAAGCTGGACAGTTATGAGAACATTCTGAAAATGTATGACTACAGGGATGTTAAGGAAAAGAGCATCAAATGCAGTATACCGCCCGTCAACCGTGTCCCTTCATTTTCCGGGGAGGATCTGACCGGAGAACTTATCGATTTCATCAGAAAACAAATGGAGGTACTTTGATGGATCTGAAATCGGAAAAAGAAGAACTCAAGGAACTCGTAAGGGAGAGGCTTGGGTTTGGAAGGGAGTATACGGATGAAGAAGTATCTGAATTTGTAGATGACTGCATCATGGAATCCGGGAATCTCAGAAGACTTCCGATAAGTGAAAAAAGACGTCTCGGGAAAGAGGTTTTTGATTCGCTCAGGCGCCTTGATATATTACAGAGTTTTATCGAAAACAAGGATGTAACGGAGATCATGATCAACGGACATGAAAATGTCTTTGTGGAAAAGGCGGGTGCTCTGGGGCGCTTGGAGAACGGATTCGATTCGGAAGAAAAACTGATGGATGTCATTCAGCAGATCGTAGCCGGTTGCAACAGAACCGTAAACGAATCTTCTCCCATCGTGGATGTAATGCAGTCATAAAGAGCAATTTCGGAAGCAGGATTTCGATCACAAGAAAACTCAAGTATTAGATCAATGAAGAGGAACAGGGCAGAGATGTCTTTTTTATGCGGAATGGGAAAAACACACAATAATAATATATATAAAATGGGCTCAATTCCTTCTCCGGGGCACCTTCTTACTCATCTGTTCCGCATAGAGAAGACATCTCTGCTGCGTGGCAGCATGACCGTTGAAGCGGCCGTGGTATTGCCATGTTTTCTGTTCTTCTTCATTAATCTCTCCTCCTCACTGCAGATGATAGCTTTACACGGAAATCTGGAATATGCTCTTCATTCTGCCGGGAATGAGGTATGTCTGTACGGAAGTCTGTTGACCGTTCCGATAAAAGAACTCGGATCGACGGGGCATGTATCCGGCTCTGTTTCGGAAGAACAATCATCGCCGGATCCTGCGAATGATTCATCACCGGAATTTATGTCCTATGCCGCGGGTGAACTCTTATCGGAAACATATATCAGATACCGGATCGTAAGTGAACTGGGAGAGAACTATATTACAACAGGGCCGTTAAAGAGCGGTTCTTCGAGCCTGATATTTTTCGGAAGTACATTGAGCAAAGAAAGCGATATTGTGGATATCAGGCTTTCGTATCCTGTAAAAACCCCGCTTGATTTAATAGGAGCCGGAAATTTCTATATGGCCGGCAGGTTTTACGGGCACCTGTGGAACGGTTATGAGATAGACGGAACAGAGGGGGAATTAAGTCAGGAGCAGATTGTATATATAACTCAGGACAGTGAGGTGTACCACGTTACCACTTCTTGTACCCATCTGAGATTATCGGTCAGAGGAGTCGAAAACGAAAGCCTTGATGAATGCAGAAATAATAACGGAGGAAAGTATTACCCGTGCAGCGTATGCACATCGGGAGATGCCCCGGATATTATCTACATAACTTCCGAAGGAGACAGATATCACTATTCGTCCGAATGCTATACCCTGACCAGAAGTTATTCCGCCGTCCCGTTATCGGATGTTGAGGATACACACAGACCATGTTCGAGGTGCGGGTGATGATAGTGGGAATATTCAGAGGTTTGTGGTTTGTCTATTTGTTTGCTTTGTCCGTTCTTGATATCAAAACGAGGAAGATTCCGGTACGAATGCTGCAGCTCGGTTCACTTGCTGTTTTACTGCTGATCGTGGCAGAAAGCATGTTGTACTTGCCTCCAACGGAACTGTTTGGAAGGGTGATGACAGCTCTTTTGGGGGCAAGCCCGGGAGCACTTCTTACGGTTTTGTCTTTCTATACGAATAAGATCGGAAGGGGCGACGGGCCGGTTTTGATACTTATCGGATTGATGGAAAACTGTACATTTTCGATGATCGTGATCTGTCTTGCGTGCATATGTCTGACTTTGTTTTCGGGAATACTGATATGTTTCGGAAAAGTGAGCGGCAAAACACAAATGCCTTATATACCGTTTGTAACAATCTCGTATATTGTCCTGAAATTGTATGAAGGGAATTTTTTTATTCTATGAAACATGTTGGCGGATATATGACCGTTGAAGCTTCAATGATACTTCCTTTTTCATTTCTGATTATTTTACTGGTTATACGATTATGGTTTTTCCGATACGATTCCGTTTTGCTGGAAATGGATACTGCATCCGCGGTGATCGATACGCTCGAGAGGCAGGATTTGAATGCGGAGGAAAAGGCTGAATATGCCATTACGAAGATGCAGAGCAGATACAAGGATCAATACATATCGTGGGTCTTCGGGGATATGTCGGTTTCATGTACATCGGATAGTGTTGAATGTACGCTGTCAGGCCGGTGCGGCTCCATGAGCGGTTCGGCGGTATTTGGTGAATTGGGAGATACATGGTCATTATCGGTTACCAGGAGCAGAAGAGCGGTATCCGAGGTATTCGTAATAAGGTCATTTCGAAAAGCATTGGGAACAGAAAACCGGATAAGCGATGAATAAAAATGAGAGGAGATCATATGATCGTCAGTGAGTATGTCAGGGGGTTAAAGAATAATTATGTAAGGATAAGGGAGCTTGCGCTTCCCGATGAACGAAAATACCAATATTGCATTATGAAAAGAGGCGGTATTTCGGGATTGTTATCATTTGAGATCAGATACATCGATTCGGATGCATATATGTACTATGACATAACATCCAGACAAAATATCAGTACTTTATATTCGAAAAAACCTTTGGGCAGAAGCTGGCTGGTCTCCTTCTTTTCATCCATGAAAAAGATCAGAAATGAGGCGGTCAGATTTCTGTTGGATCCGGCAAACCTTATCTGGAATCCTGAGAATATATATCAGGATCTTAAAACAGGAAAGTTCGGATATCTGTATGTTCCGTATTTGAATGATGATAACGGAATGTCGGAAATGATGGATTTTCTGGTAAATCACGTGGATTATTCGGACGAAGAGCTGGTTAAATGTGTGTATTC
The DNA here is from genome assembly GCA_018056425.1 of Lachnospiraceae bacterium. Classification (GTDB taxonomy): domain Bacteria; phylum Bacillota; class Clostridia; order Lachnospirales; family Lachnospiraceae; genus AC2028. The sequence goes on along the minus strand of JAGPFR010000008.1, from coordinate 4,778 downwards.
GATTTCCGAGCAATATAAAAGCAGCGGGGATGTTTATCTGAGCGATAAAGTATATTCGGATATTGCCGAATTGAATGCGCCTGTAAATATACATAAGGAAACAGGCGCCCCATACGATACGGAGCATTACTTCGATCCGGAAGAAACTGCGCATGAAAATGATATGGATGATGTATATGCCCAGGCAGAGAAGATTGGAAATGCGTTTAAAAATCCGGATGAAAAACCGTTAAAGCTTAAACCCGAGTTATCCGGGAAAGATAAGTCCGGGGCAGGGAGTTCCGAAAAACACGGGATTTTTGATTTTATATCCAGGATCAGGGCAAAAGACAGAAAGTATAGAGAAGACTACGATTACGGATATGGTACGGAACCGGAAGTTGCGGTCGCGGAGGAACCGTTGTATTCGGATCCCGAATCGGATGAGGATATCGAAGGTACCGTTTTTGTAGAATTGCCCGCAGAGGAAAAAACACGGAGACTCACAACCGAAACCGGACAGGTTCTGCATGTGATAACGGAAGAGTCATTTGTTATCGGAAAAAAGGAGGACGAAGTCGATCTTTTTATGAATGACGAAGGGATCAGCCGGATGCATGCCAGAATTATCAGAAATGGTGAAGATTACTATGTTGAAGATCTCAATTCGACCAACGGGACATTCAAAAACGGACTTCGTCTTAAACCGTATGAAAGAAGAAAACTCGTAAAAGGAGATGAGATCAAACTCGCGACAAGGAAGCTGATATTTTCATAGAGTGTATAAATACAGCCGAAACGATTCGGCTGTATTTTTGTCCTGTTAATGCAGATATGGTATATTATTGGAAACTGTTTCTTAAACTTTGGGATGGAAAATGTCTGAAGAAAAATATTTCGAAAAAGCACTTTCCGATATGAAGGATTCTTTTGCCGGCAAGGATGGGATCAAGCATCTTGCTTCTCTTGGCTATTCCATTCGCGAGATTCAGGCTTCTCTGGTTTTTCCTTTTCCTCTTGAAAAAATAGGCAGGGTTTTGTGGGACTGTTATAAAACCGAAGATGTCATCCTGCTGAAGGCTCCCGGTTCCGGCGCGGGATCCGTCAGGTCCACTTATGTCAAACAGACCGATGCCTACGGAAAACAATCCTTTATCAAGGTTCCCAGGGAGGCAGAGGAAGTCCGGGAGTATTCCTTCAGGAAGGAAGTATATAAGGATGGACACGATATTTTTACTCCCATCAATCGTAATGAGACGAGATTTATAGTTAAGTTTTTGGCCCGGAATACATCCGGAGGTCCCGATTACGTCAGTCTGGATTTCGGACGGCTCAAGACCAGAAACGGTTCTGACTGGAGAAGAGTATTGTCTTCCGTGACCGGTGATGACAGGGATTATCTTGAGATGATGCCCTGGGAAAATTCGATCACAGGAGTGTATCATATGATAGATGAGCGGATGATCAGAATCCTGGAAGCACTTGAAGGTACGGGATATCTTCCCGGGGTTTTTTATTTTGCCGTTAAGGATGTATAATCGAAGGGTCTGAAAGGAGTCTGTATGGTCATACATATATATTATGGCGGAAGAGGCGTGATCGACGATCCGACCCGTCCTGTTATAGAGAGAATGCAGAAGGTTCTCGAAGAACTCCGCGTTAATGTTGTGCTTTACAACCTCTATGAATTTAAGAATACGATCCCTACCCTGTCCCAGACCGTTAAGGATGCCGACGGAATAGTTCTGGCATCCACCGTCGAGTGGTTCGGCATGGGCGGATATATGCTTGAGTTTCTGGACTCCGTCTGGCAGTTTGGTGATAAATCAAGGATCAGTGAGATTTACATGATGCCGATAGTCATTGCCAAAACTTACGGCGAGAGACAGGTTATCGCGGATCTTTCCAATGCATGGGAGACCCTCGGAGGAAAAGTGCTGACCGGTCTTTCCGGTTATATCGATAACCCGCTTGATCTTGAGGTGAACCAGGATTATATAGCTCTTATCGAGGCTCAGGCAGAAAGACTCTATCGCGGAGTCAATCAGAGGGAAAAGACCTTCCCTTCCAGTAAGAATGCACTTACCGAAAGAGTCGGAACACCCAACCCGCTTCATTTGTCGGTTCCCGAGGCAGAGCAGCTTTCAGAGTATGTTTCCGATGAGAACTATGTAAAGACTCAAAAAGAAGACATTCAGGAACTTGCCGTTCATTTCAAAGGCATGCTTATGAGTGAAGATGCCGGAAGTGAAGAGGAGTATATCGGAGATATCAAGAGAGCATTCAAGCCCTCAGCCGATGTTTCCGGAGTGTTTGTGGTCGATATCGCGGAAAAAAAGAACGATCTGATCATTGAGATTTCAGGTGCAAAGCTTGATGTTAAGTATGATAAAGCGCCTGCCGCAGATGTTAAGATGACCATGAAGCGCGATGTGATGGAAGATATAGTATCCGGCAGAATGACTTTCCAAAGAGCATTTATGTCCGGGGCAATGGCCGGAATGCAGGGTAATTTCTCACTGCTCGGCGGACTTGATAAAGTTCTTGTTTTCACGCACTGATAAACGGAGGTTTTAAGATGATCAAAGACGATTGCATTTTCTGCAAATTGGCTAACGGAGTATTTCCGACCAATTCAATATATGAGGACGATAAGTTCAACGTTATCCTCGATAACGGCCCCGCAACCAAGGGTCATGCTCTTATTCTTCCCAAGGAGCATGCGGATGACCTTTTCGGACTCCCTGATGATACCGCGGCCGAGGCATTTAAACTTGCCAAGAAGCTCGGAAAGCACATCATGGAGACGCTCGGTGCGGACGGACTTAATGTCGTGCAGAATAACGGAGAAGCAGCGGGCCAGACAGTCCGTCATTTTCACCTTCATCTGATTCCCAGATATAATAATGACGGTCAGAAGATCCAGTGGGAGCCCACATCACCTTCTTCCGAAGAACTCGTTAAGATAAAGGAAGAGCTTACCAGATAATGAGAGAGATCAGTTCAGAATCAATCACAGCAGCCCTTGCAGAGATGTGCATAGAGGCAAATCACTATCTTACCCCCGATATGGAGGCGGCACTCAAAAGAGCCGGAGATCAGGAAGAATCACCCTTAGGAAAACAGGTTCTTTCGCAATTGCGTGAGAACCTGAAAATAGCCGATGAAGAAACGATCCCCATTTGTCAGGATACCGGAATGGCGGTCGTTTTTGTTGAGATGGGTCAGGACGTTCATGTCACGGGCTCATCCCTTTCCGATGCCATCAATGAAGGTGTCAGAAAAGGATACACGGAAGGCTATCTGAGAAAATCGGTCGTAAACGACCCGATAGAAAGGATCAACACCAGGGACAATACTCCTGCGGTGATCCATTACGACATCGTTCCGGGAGACGGATTCAAACTTACTCTTGCTCCCAAGGGATTCGGAAGCGAGAACATGAGCAGGATTTTTATGTTAAAGCCTGCCGAGGGAATCGAGGGTGTAAAGAATGCGGTGCTTACCGCAGTAGGAGATGCGGGCCCCAATGCCTGCCCTCCCATGGTCGTAGGTGTCGGAATCGGCGGTACATTTGAAAAAGCGGCACTTCTTTCCAAGAAGGCTCTTTTGAGAGAAGCAGGCTCCCATTCGGATATTCCTTATGTCAGGGATCTTGAGGTCGAACTTTTGGACAGGATAAATAAATCCGGAATCGGTCCCGGCGGCCTCGGAGGAAGAATGACCGCCCTTGCGGTTAATGTCCTGACATATCCAACACATATTGCAGGGCTTCCCGTTGCCGTTAATATCTGCTGTCACGTAAACCGTCACAGCGTAAGAGAACTTTAAGGAGGCATCATGGACAGAAAGATTAACATGCCTCTTTCAAAAGAGGACGCACTTTCGCTTAAATGCGGAGACTATGTATATCTTACGGGTACCATATATACCGCAAGAGATGCAGCACACAAAAGAATGTATGAGGCACTTCGCAAAGGCGAGGAACTCCCCTTTGATATCAAGGGACAGACTATATATTACATGGGACCTTCACCCGCCAGAGAAGGCAGGCCGATAGGATCTGCAGGTCCCACCACCGCAAGCAGAATGGATAAATATGCTCCCGAACTTCTTGATCTCGGCCTTATCGGAATGATCGGAAAAGGAAAGAGAACCCGGGAAGTAAAGGATGCGATCATCAGAAACGGAGCGGTTTATTTTGCCGCCGTAGGCGGTGCGGGAGCGCTGCTGAGCAAGTGCATTATCTCGTCCGAAACCATTGCATATGATGATCTGGGAACCGAGGCAATACGCAAACTCGAGGTTAAAGACTTCCCCGTGATCGTAGTCATAGATCACGAAGGACTCGATCTGTACGAAGAATCTCAGAAAAAGTACAGAGTCGAATAATGTAAAGAGGAGAGAAGAAGTTGAAGACGAAAAATAAAGTCAATGTCGAAAAGACAAAAAAGATCGTATCGATCGTGGTCATAGTATTATTGGCCCTGATCATTGTAAGCGGATCGTTCTATTCCATAAGAGAAGAAGAACAGGCCGTTGTTTGTACATTCGGATCCCCGCAGGCGGTGACCACTCCCGGACTGCACTTTAAGATACCTTTTATACAGACGGTCGATAAGGTATCGACCACCATTAACGGTTTCAGCATCGGTTATAACTCTACCGGAGCAGGTGAGGAAGCGATGATGATCACTTCCGATTACAATTTCCTTCACGTAGATTTCTATGCAGAGTACAGAGTAACCGATCCCGTTAAGGCACTTTATGCATCTGAGAATCCCGTGGAGATCCTTAAG
>JAGPFR010000076.1 GCA_018056425.1 Lachnospiraceae bacterium | reverse complement strand
GGAGAAGTTCCCCGGACTTCCGGTTATCATAATGGGCCACAGCATGGGCTCATTTATCGCAAGAAACTATATCTATCGATACGGAACAGGAATCCGGATGGCGATAATCATGGGAACGGGTCATCAGAGCATGGGCGCGGTAAATGCCGGAACGGCTCTTACCAAGCTTACTGCGCTATTCAAGGGTCAGAAATGTGTTCCCGCTCTTGTAACCAGGATGAGTTTCGGCGGTTATCTGAAAAAGATACCGAACCCCAGAACTTCTTTTGACTGGCTCAGCGCAAACGAAAAGAACGTTGATGATTATATTGCGGATCCCGATTGCGGCTTTGATTTTACCGCAAACGGGTATCTTGCCCTTTTTGAACTTATAAGACGCATGCAGAAGGATGTTAATATCGATGCGGTTCCCAAGGATCTCCCTCTCTTTTTTGTGGCAGGTGAGGATGATCCGGTCGGCATGTACGGGGAAGGCGTCAAAGCAGCTGCGGAGACTTATAAGGCAGCAGGCGTAAGAGATATCACCGTAAAGCTCTATCCCGGCGACAGACATGAGATCCTCAATGAGGATAATAAACAAACCGTTAAAGAGGATATCCTTGAATGGATAACGGCAAGGCTTCATTAATATCCCGAATCAGTTATGAGTGGGCAGATCCCGAAGACTGGACCGAAGCGATGTCTTTAGTCTGGACGACTTTTATGGAATTCGAAGCTGCCGATTACGGAGAAGAAGGGGTAGGTCATTTTTTTGAATTTATAACAGACGATGACCTTCATAAGGCTTTCCTCAGAGGGGCGTACCCCGTTCTTATCGCAAGGCTTGACGGCAAGATCGTGGGTGTGGGTTCTGTCCGAAGCGGAAACAGGCTGTCCCTTTTGTTTGTGGCAAAGGAATATCACAGACTCGGAATCGGAAGTGCGCTTATCGACAGGCTCTGCAGATATCTCAGGGATATATGCCACGAAAGCTGTATGGTCGTAAAAGCGGCTCCGTATGCCGTTGATTTTTATAAGAAGATCGGTTTTATGACGCTTGAACCCGAGAAAAACATTTCGGGTATCAGGGTTACGACCATGGAACTGGTCTTTTAGAGAGGTATAAAGTGCATTTTTTAAATCCCGATTCAAAAGTAATGGTCATATTGACCAAGGTAGCCGATCTGATGTGGCTCAATATCCTGACGATCGTCATGTGTATCCCGGTGGTAACTGCGGGTGCTGCTCTTACCGCCAAGGATTATATGTGCTACAAGCTTGTCAAGAATGAGGAAGCCGGAATCACAAAGGGCTTTTTCCATTCTTTTAAGCAGAATTTCAAACAGGCAACCATAATCTGGCTCATGATGCTGGTGGTTCTCGGTTTTGTGGTTATCGATGTCTTCTTTGCCATAGGTCTTGAAGGCTCCGGCATCAATGTAGTCCGCTCGATCATCTATGCGATCGCATTTTTCGTATATATTGCCTGCATCATGATATTTCCGGTGCTCGCCAGATTCGACAATAATGTAAAGGGAACTATCAAGAGCGGCCTTCATATGACGGTTGCAATCCTTCCCAGGGCAATTCTCATGGGCGTTTTGTACATTGTGCCCATTTACGTATTTTTTAAATGGTTTGCCCTGATCCCCCTTGTTATCATGTTCGGTATCAGCGCTCCCGGATATGTCAGCGCCATGCTTTACAGAAAAGCATTCGAACAGGTAGAGGCCAAATTCTACGAAGATCACCCCGAACTTGCTCCCGAAACCGATCCCGTTGAGGAAGCAATGCAGGAAGCCATCAAAAGAGATACTAAATAAGGGCTTCTGACTACTGTCAAAACGACGAAACAGTCCGAGCAAGCCTTGGACAAAATGCCAATATATTTAGGAATTTTTAATTTTCCATGGCAAAATGCCCAAACCTGTGACAAAAGTTTGTCTATCTCGATTATTTGCAGGATAAGCGACAGATAGTATACTTCATAGAGTATTGGGCGGCAGAACCGTCTGTAAAAGGTATTCTGAAAGGAGTATTAAATAATATGGCAAGTCTTTCACTTAAGCATATCACCAAGGTTTATCCTAATGGCTTCGAAGCAGTTAAGGATTTCAACCTGGAGATCAATGACCAGGAGTTCATCATCTTCGTTGGACCTTCCGGATGCGGTAAGTCAACTACCCTTCGTATGATCGCAGGTCTTGAAGATATCTCCGGCGGTGAACTTTACATCGGCGACAAACTCATGAATGATGTTGAGTCCAAGGATCGTGATATCGCGATGGTATTCCAGAATTACGCTCTGTATCCTCACATGACTGTTTACGATAACATGGCATTCGGCCTTAAGCTTCGTAAGGTTCCCAAGGATCAGATTGATAAGATGGTTAAAGAGGCGGCTCGTATCCTCGACCTCACCTCTCTCCTCGACCGCAGACCTAAGGCTCTTTCCGGTGGACAGAGACAGCGTGTAGCTATGGGACGTGCTATCGTACGTAATCCTAAGGTATTCCTCATGGACGAGCCTCTCTCCAACCTCGATGCAAAGCTTCGTGTACAGATGAGAATCGAGATCGCAAAGCTTCATCAGAGACTCGGCACCACCATCATCTACGTTACCCACGACCAGACTGAGGCTATGACCCTCGGTGACAGAATCGTCGTTATGAAGGACGGTATCGTTCAGCAGGTTGATTCTCCTCAGAATCTCTATGACAAGCCTTGCAACCTCTTCGTTGCAGGATTCATGGGATCACCTCAGATGAACTTCCTTGATGCAACCGTAGTTGTTGACGGCGATGTTGCTAACCTTGAGATCGCAGGTCACAGCATTCCTCTTCCTCCCGCAAAGAGCAAGAAGCTCATCGAGGGCGGATATGACGGAAAGATCGTTACCTTCGGTATCAGACCCGAGGATGTTTACGATTCAGAGATGTACATCGAGACTTCTCCTGCAAGCGTATTCGAGTCAGTTGTTAAGGTTTACGAGCTTATGGGCGCTGAAGTATTCCTTTACTTCGATCTCGAGGAGTTCCCTATCACTGCAAGAGTCGATCCTCGTACAAATGCAAGACCCGGCGATAACATCAGATTCGCAATCGATATCGAGAAGATTCACGTATTCGATAAGGAGACTGAGAAGGTTATCACCAACTAATCTTTACAATTACCCTCATCCCGGGCCCGAGTACTGGCCCGGGATGTTTTTTTCCGAAGGCGGAGAGATCAATGATCACAAACCAGATATTACTTAAAAGCATCAGCGGACTTCAGGCTATTACCAAGGTCGGAATGACTTTGTATGATACCGAGGGTAAACAGGTTGCATCTGCGGAGGGACCCGAAGCGGATGAAACGATCGTAAGAAATTTTGCGGGATCCCAGGCTGACTCTCAGGAGTCCGGAGGTATCTGTTTCCTTAAGGTCAGTGAAGGCGGGGATACCAGATATGTACTGGCTTGTGACGCATCCAAAGAGGAGTATTACCAGACGGCACGTATTTGCGTGAATCAGCTGACTGATCTTATGGATGCTTACAGGGAGAGGGATGATAAGGGTAATTTCTATCAGAATCTCATCCTGGACAATCTGCTCCTGGTTGATATCTATAACCGCGCAAGAAAGCTTAAGATAGAAGTAAACGTACCCAGATGCGTTTATCTGGTTTCTTTTAAGAAGGATAAGGACAGTATTGTAAAAGATCTGCTCAAGGGGCTGTTTGCTCCTCAGAGCGGTGATGTGATCACAAGTGTTGATGAAGATACGCTTATTCTTATCAAAAGCCTGAAGGACGATCAGGGCGACGAAGAGCTTGACTCCGTTGCAAGAACCATCGTATCCAGCCTTAATACGGAAGCAATGCTTTCCGCAAGAGTTTCATACGGCACCGTTGTACGTGAGCTCAAGGATGTTTCCAAGTCCTACAAAGAAGCCAGGATGGCTATGGACGTAGGATCTATATTTTATGCGGAGCAGGAAGTTACCGCATATACCAGTCTCGGTATCGGCAGACTTATCTATCAGCTTCCGATTCCTCTTTGCCAGATGTTTTTGCAGGAAATATTTGACGGGGGGATACTTGAGGAACTTGACGAAGAATCAAGAGGTACGATCAAGATGTTTTTCGAAAACAATCTGAACGTATCCGAAACATCAAGACATCTTTTCATCCATCGTAACACCCTCGTCTACAGGATTGAAAAGCTTGAGAAGATAACGGGACTCGATCTCAGAAATTTCGATGATGCCGTTACCTTTAAGATCGCATTAATGGTTGAGAATTATCTGAAGAAGATGGAAGACAAGATTTAAATGCCTTCCAGATCCCAGTTTGGAATAAAGGAACTGCTTACGGCTTCGCCCTCCTGGACGAAGCCTTTTTCTATGCCTATCTTATCCGCAAAGCTCGTTACGCGGGAGTATTCTTCTTCCGTAACTCTCCTTCCAAGGACCGGATGGGATAATACCCCGGGCATGGGAGTGTACTGATTCATTATGCTGATAAGAATGTTATCTCCGTAGGTCTCGTGGAGGTATCTGAGCACTTTTTTGGAATCGGATACCGCTCCGGGAAGGACAAGATGTCTTACGAGAACACCCTTTTTCATCAGACCGTTATTTCCCATTTGGACGGGGCCGGTCTGTGAATACATCTCGGCAATGGCGTTTTTGGCAACCTCCGGATAATCGGCTGCCTTGCTGTATTCGGCACTCAGTTCGGGAGACATGTATTTGAGATCGGGCATATAGATATCGATAAGCCCGTTTAAAAGCTTCAGACTTTCCACGGATTCATAGCCGCTTGAATTATATACGACGGGGATCGACAGACCGGCGTTTTTGGCCATTATCAGCGCATTTACAATAAGGGGGATATGGCAGACCCCGGTTACGAGATTGATATTTGATGCGTTTTCTTCCTGAAGCCTGAGAAAACTTTCCGCAAGAACGGAAGCGGTGATCGCAAGGCCTTTATTTTCATGAGAGATCTCGCAGTTCTGACAAAACATACATCCCAGATTGCATCCGGAAAAGAATACGGTACCTGATCCGAACCTGCCTGTTAAGCAGGGCTCTTCCCACATGTGCTTATATGCTTTGGCAACGGTAAGTTCGGCACTCATTCTGCAATAGCCTCCGCCTCCCAGCTTGCGGTTTGCATGGCAGTTTCTGGGGCAAAGAGTGCAGTCGGTATAGTATTTTGATGTATCCAGAAAATTCATATCTTACCTGAAAAAAATAAATTGTGTGCAGGAAGCAACCCACCACCCGGCTGGTCTGCGGCACATGGACGGTCTGCTTAGTGCTGCTTGGTTCCCCACCTGACACGGTTCACAGGGTCGCACTGCGCAGGACCGAATGATGAGCTGCTTTCTGCACACAACGAAAATATAGTATATACAAATCTCTCCCAAGTCAAGTAAAACCCTAATTCCATCCCTTGATAACGGGGCGTTAAGAGTTTAAGATAAAAAAGTATATTTATTCAGACATTTTCGAGAGGAGACGTATTATGCTCGTACAGAAATATATCGATATGCTCGGTGCAAAATCGG
>JAGPFR010000039.1 GCA_018056425.1 Lachnospiraceae bacterium | reverse complement strand
GTGCAGAGAGCTATGTTAACGGTAACGGACTTGCATATACAAACTGGCTCGGATCGAGCCAGTTTGTATATGCAAGTCCGTTACCGTTAACATAGCTCTCTGCACCGATCATGTAGTCAGCAACATCTTTAAGTGACATACCGACTTCGAGAGTGCACATGTTGCAGGCATCAAATACGATACTGTCGAAATGTACACCGGTCTTTGCAATACCGTGTCCGAGCTGATAATCGTAGATCATATCATCGGGGAAATTTTCATCCACGCCGTATCCGACAGGAACTCCGCCGCCGTGATCCCAGAGGATAAGAACATAATCATCCGCAGGATACTCATCCGCAGCAAAAGTAATGAAATCGGTAAGAGCATCGATATTTGCCATTGAAACGGTTCCAAGGTTATCGAGCTCATTAAACTTACCGTCTTTATAACAGAATCTCTGAACCTCATCATCGTTACAGAAACTGTTATTCCAATGTGTGCAGCCGCCGGTCTGGATGATGATATTTGTATCATCGGTAAGGGTAGCTCTTGATATCTCTTCAAGATCATCGGTAGCAAGTCCGCCTTCTGATTCGAGATTCGAACCGATGATGTAGAGCATGATGGTCTGCTTAGCCTGAGTCTCTTCGATAACAGGCTCGGGTTCGGGTTCAGGTTCTTCGGGCTCATCTGCTACAACAGGTTCGGGATTAAGAATGGAGTCGAACCAGCCCTGCTTATATCCGAAGAATCCGCCTCCGCCGATAAGTGCGATAAGAAGGATCGCAACTATGGCAATAATGCCGCCCTTCTTCTTTTTCTTCTTGGGAGGTTCCTGATTAATCATCTCAAGAGGAGTATTCATATATACTCCCTGCTGGGGCTGAACGTTCTGCTGAGGCTGTACGTGAGCCTGGGCCTGAGGTGCAGGCTGGGGCTGGGGCTGAGGCTGAACCGGTGCCTGGGTCTGAGCCTGGGGTGCAGGCTGGGGCTGGGGCTCTACGGGAGCCTGAGTCTGAGCGTTCACCTGTGATGCAGGCTGCATCTGAGGCTGTTCGAGGGGTGATCCGCAAACCATACAGAACTTAGTTCCGTCTTCCATTTGCGATCCGCATCTGGTACAAAACATGGGTCATTCTCCTATATAATCTTTGATGGGTTTAAGATCGAGCGTTTGCTCGGTTTTAATAAGTTCGTAAAGTGCTTTTGCTATCTTAAGTGTTCCGCCTTCGGAATCACTTTCAATATTAAGAGGCATGATGGGCTCATGAAGGGACTTTCTGAGGAGGAACCATCCGTTTCCGTGCTCTGCGTCGATATTAACCCTGACGCCCTCATAGTTTTCTTTTTCAAGACTCCATCCCGGAACGCTTCCGGCACTCTCTTCAAGATATTTAAGGATCCTGTCTCCGTTTGCCTGAAGGTCGGGAACATCTCCTACATGGAATCTCAGTTCCACACTTTCTGCGGGCTGCGCAAGACCATCGATAAGTTTGGCAACGTTGTTTCCTTTTCCCATCTCGATGAGAAGTTTTACCATCAGGTATGCTCCGTCATCAAGGAAATAATTTTCTTTGAAAGCGCCGTGTCCGCTGGTCTCGATCGCAAGCTGTGAATCAATTCCGGAATCATTAAGTCTTATCGCTTCATCGATAACGTTGCGATAACCTCTCTTAAATCTCTTATGAACTCCGCCCTTTGACCTGATGAAAGCAGCAAGTCCGTCGGATGTTACAGAGTCTGTAACTATCGTGGTTCCGGGGTTTGAATTAAGGGCTATAACCGCAAGTGCAGCGATCAGATCGTTTCTGGTAAGTGTCTTTCCGTCGGGAAGGACGGCACCTGCTCTGTCAACGTCGGTATCGAAGATGATTCCGAGATCTGCTTTTGCATTTACGGTAGCGTTCTTTATCGCCTCGGCAGCTTCCTTGTTCTCGGGATTGGGAATGTGATTGGGGAAGTGTCCGTCGGGATCAAGAAACTGACTTCCGGTCGTGTCAGCTCCGAGTTTTTCAAGTACATCGGTTACGAAGAATCCTCCGGCACCGTTACCTGCATCAACTACGATGTGAAGTCCTTCAAGAGGCTTATCGCCCTTTCCCGCACCTTTTACAATCTTATCGCGAAGGTATCCGGTGTAGATATCCATGAAAGTCTTTTTCTCGGGAGCAGGGGTATCTGCGTTTTCTTTGTTTTCACCCGCAAGCTTATCTGCAAGAGCAGCGATCTCCTTGATCTCGCTCTTCTCAAGTCCGCCCCTTGCGATGAAAAATTTCATTCCGTTTCTGTACCATGGAAGGTGGCTTGCAGTGATCATGATGCTTCCGTCATAAGGCTCATCGCCAAGAACGGTTGACATGAACATTGCCGGTGTTGATGCGATGCCGAGATCGTAAGCCTTTGCACCCTCCGTGAAGATTCCCTTTGCGGATGCATTCAGAAGTGCTTCTCCTGTCAGTCTGGAATCACGTCCGATCGCGATCTTAAGATCTTTTTTACCGGTCTTTTCGGAAAGGATCCTTGCAAATGCAGCGGCAATGTCACAGGCTGCTTTGTCTGTCAGATTAACCTTTTCTCCGGTATCATTTTCGAGTGCGATACCTCTGATATCGCTTCCGTTTTGAAGTTCCGAATAACTCATTTTTCCTCCCTCTCTCACAATACTGTTTTGAGATGCTCTGTGATCACGCAGGCTGCAGCCCTATGGCTCTTTTCTCCCGGATGACCTCTTGATCCGAATGCATCATCTGCGGTATCGGGAAGTTTTAAAAATGCTGCGTTCTTATCTCCGCTCTCATCAATATAGGCCGTGAGTGCTTTTTCTATAGTATCTCCGAGTCCGAATCCAAGCATTCCGTACACCCATACGATATGCGCCTGAGGATTGGACTTTCTGACGTCTTTGAGGAAATCTATGATTCCTTTTTCAATCTTCTTAAGCGCCTCGGGATCATGTTCTCCGTTTGGAAGGTTTTTATTGTGATAAGCCTTCCCTGTAGCAGGATCCGTAAATGCAGGATTCTGAAAAGAGAAATCATCATTGGTTCCGAGATTGATCACTACCGCATCAGCTTTCCATGATGAGTGATCATAATCAGATACATTTCTCTTAGCCTCTGCGCTGTGATATATGCTTGGCAAGGTGGTGTAGATGTTGTTATCCCATCCGTTTACGATACCCCATCCGCTCTGTGATATGGACCTGTAATCGGCATCCATGTCACGAGCGATCATGTAAGCATAATTTCTTACGGAGCTAAAATATGGAGTTATCCAGTCCATTTCCTCATGTGCTCCGAGTGCTCCTTCGCCGCTTGTAATGCTGTCTCCGACGAATTCAATCTTATACTTATAAGGAGCGGGCTTTGATATTTCTCCGTTAACAATTATCTTTTTCAGATACAGGAAAGAAGTCGCATCATCAACCGAAGCCTGGAAATCCTTGACTATCCTGACTCTGTGTTTTACCGAAGGATCCATGCCTTTAAACAGTGTCAGCTTGTTTTCGCCTTCCTGGACAGGGATGTGTGCAAGCCATTCCCCGTCAAGAACAATACTGATCCATGGCATGTACATGTGATTTCCCGTTTCAAGAACTATGGAAAGCTCCGAAGCGTTCATCTCAAACTCGGCTCCGCTTCCGGTCCATACCAGATTCAGCTGCCCCGGTTTGTCTAACGTTCTTCCGAGTATATGAACTTTTTCCCAAGTAGTGATCTCAGTCATAATCGTTTTCTTTTTATCCGAGTTTATTTGCTTTGCTTCCGCCAAGTACCGCACCGCTCAGTATATTTGTGTCAAAAGAATACGTTACGGCAGATTCTTCGCGAACACGCTTAAGCGCAAGCTCGATCATCCTGTCGAGCTGCTCTTTGTATTTTACCCCGACAGGCTCCCAGAGATAGAACGCAAGGGAACCGGGGATGGTATTAATCTCGTTATAGTAAAGCTTTCCGTTTTCCTCATCGATCATAAAATCGATCCTGGCAACTCCGTTACATCCAAGCTTTTGGAATGCCTTAACCGCAAGGGAGCGGATCTCTTCTCTCATCTCTGGAGAAACCTCTGCAGGGATCTTTCTTGATACGCTTGCCATTCCCTTGGAACCGCCGGTCTTCTTGCCGCCTGAGCAGTACTTATCTTCATAGCTTAAGATGTCCTTGCTGTGAAGAGGCTCTTCGATCTCGGAAGCCTCAGCAATATTTTCATCACCGAGAACCGCACAGTTGATCTCGCGAAGTTTGGTTATCGCATGCTCTGCGATGATCTTCCTTGCATAGGAATATGCTTCATCAACGGACTTTGTAAGTTCGGATCTGTCCTTGGCAACACTGATACCTACGCTTGATCCGGTGTTAAATGGCTTTATGATAACAGGATATCCGATCTTTGCTTCGATATCATTCAGAAGCTCATCCATTTTCTCATAGTCAGCCATGGTATAGATCAAACTGTCGAGAACGGGTACTCCGTTTTCTTTGAGCACGCATTTCTGAACATACTTATCCATGCCTACTGCGGATGCTATTACATCACATCCTACGAAAGGAAGACCGAGCGTTTTGAAAAATCCCTGAAGTGCACCGTCTTCCACATTCGTTCCATGAACGATCGGAAATGCAAGATCTACGGGAATATTTATCTTCTTTCCGAAAAGACCGCTCTTATGAGAAGTCATATAAACCCCGTCACCTTCATTTATCATGATGACACGGTCAGATCTGCTTAAAAGTGCGGGAATATCGCGATAGCTTTCGATCTTACCGATATCTTCACCGACATACATCTCATTATTCTTGGTCAGATAAACGGGAGTGATATCGTACCTTTCCTTATCAATGGCCATGTATGCCTGAATACCCGATATAACGGATACCTCATGTTCTACACTTCTGCCCCCGAACATCAGAGCAATTCTTGTTTTCATTTATATTTCCTCCTCGTGGGATATTCTGTAAAATACTTTCGGATTAAATATCCGGATAATAAGCAAAGCAATGATAAAAAACCTGAAGCATGCATCAGCTATGCCGATGTAATCGGATGCCATTAAAGCCGTTTCGAATTCGATCCTGTTAATTATCACACTGACATAATGGATGAAAGTGAAAATAAAACTTAATACAAGGATCAGCGATCTGATCACGGCGAACACTTTTCTGTGTGTTTCATCTGTTTTGATAATAAGCACCAGCCATGCTGCCATGATAAAAAAGGTCAAATACCGTTCTTTGATCAGTTCGATCATAGTTTTGTGACCTATGATATTGTTTATCGCATAATAGATCAGTTCCGCAGCATAATATGAAAATGTTGCTATGACAGGAAAACGTATGGATTCTTTATCTTTGATAATATTCCGGATCCATATCAGCCAGAGCACGCTCCCTGCAATAGTAAGAATGATGCGGAAGATAAAAATGAATATGCCAAGGGCTGCATTTCCCGCATACTGAGAAGCAAACGCAGACAGACTTATTCCGTTAAAACCACGGTATAGACCTATGATCGCGGCAGGAATGGATACCAAGGCATAAACTGCAGCGAGTATCAAGGCAACATTTGCAATTGCGTTGTATTTTTTCGTCATATCAATAATTATCCGGAAGATCATTTTCAAGAAGTATGTATTTTTTCTTGTCCGTCTTAACATTCATGGCACGATTCATTGCATCCTGAAGATTATCGAATGCTTCAACTCTTGCCTTGTCAAAACCTGTGGAAATTACACCTTCGTATATGGGCTCCGTTCTCTTTTTACCTACGAGGAATATGTAATCGCAATTTGCAGCGGCGTAGGTTCCGAACTTGAAATTATAATCTCTCTCTTCTTCTCCGAGTTCTACCATTCCTGGTGTGATGAGAATATGCTCTCCGTTAAAAAGATGGAGCATCTCAACGGCCGCTTTGGACCCGATGGGATTGGAATTAAATGTATCGTCGATAACGGTAACCGTTCCGCGGTCGAGGAGCTGAAGCCTGTGTTCAGCCGGCTGAAGACGTCTTACGGGGATCTTTAAATCGGCAAGAGAAATTCCGTAAGTATGCGCAACGGCTATAGCACCGAGTACGTTGATAACGTTGTGAGCCCCGATGAGTCTGGTTGTGAATTCTTCTTTCTCGCCGTTTGGTGCGATGACGGTGAATGTGGTACCCATATCGGATACAGAAACATTCTCTGTTCTGTAGCCTCCGTTTGCACCGTACATTACGGTGTTCTTATACTCCGGTGCCTTGGCTGAAATGAATTCATTGTCGGCGTTCAGGAACAGCATACCGCCTTCGGGAAGTGCATCACCGAGTTCAAACTTGGTCCTGACGATATTGTCCATGTTGAAGAAAGTCTCGAGATGCTGGGGACCGATGGAGGTTATAAGTCCGTCGCGGGGATGGACTATTTCACAGATCTCTTTGATCTCTCCTACTTTTCTCGCACCCATCTCGCATACAAAGATCTCATGAGTGCTCTTCATCTGTTCTCTTATGGTCTTAACAACTCCCATGGGAGTGTTGTAGCTTTCGGGTGTAACAAGAACGTTATATTTTACGGACAGTAATGTATTCAGATAGAACTTAAGTGAAGTCTTTCCGTAGCTTCCGGTAACGCCGATGATCCTGATGTGGTCATTTGCCTTGAGGATCTTCTTTGCATCGTTTATGTACCACTGTCTCACCGCTTTTTCCGCAGGGCGGTTGATGAAATTGGCAAGCATAAGGATGTATGGAGTAAGGAAAATGCCGATAAGAGCAGCGGCCATACCGCCAACATGATGAAAGAAGTTCTCACACACTTCGCCCAAAACGACCAATACCGCAAGGAGTATGCATGATGTGAAAACAAGTCTCTTTGCTCTTGTGGTCATCACCAGTTTCTTTTTAGTAAATACGGATTTTAAAAACAGATAGATCCTGATATCGATTATAAGAAAAAGAATGCTTATGACAGCGGTGACAGGTGCGGAATAAACCGCCATCATCACTCCGCAGATGAGCATGAAGATGAGCTGTCTTTGTTTTCCTCGGTTATTTTTAAGCCAGGTTCCGTGTTCCTCGTTGTCATAGCCGTTTAACTGAAGCATATGAAGATTAAATCTTAAGGTCACGTAATAAGCCCATGCGGCCAGCAATACAAAAACAAGCACCAGAAACAGGTAACCGAAAAATTCTATGTTGTTGAACAGATTCATTCCAGGCATATCAGTTTAAATCGAAATCAGCTCTTATTATCCCGGTAAACACAGGGACATTCTCCGCAAAGGAAAAATGGCCGGTGCCGGGAATTACCGCAAGTCCGGCGGAAGGCATCAATTTTTCCATCAGTTTGCCGTCACTTAAAGGAGTGGCTTCGTCCTTGTCACCCCATATCAGCAGCGTGTCATATTTATTCTTTTCAAAAAGATGTGTCAGATCTTCATTGACCGCTTTGACAAGACATCCCTTCATGATGGGAGTCGCATTGCGGTAATCCTCGGAGCCCTGAGTGGATCTCCACAGCTCGATGAGTTCAGAGAACATCATATATACGGGCTTGAAAAACAGGATCTTTTTAAGGATCTTATATCTGAATACCCTGACCTTCTGTTTAAAACTTCTCTTAGGTCTTACACCGGCGGAATCTATAAGTACGATCTTCTCAATCTCGAAGGGCAGATCATCCCTTGCAGCCATCCTTATTATCATCCTGCCGCCGTAGGAATGTCCGATAAGGACCGTCTTTTTGATGTCCAGGGCTTTCATGAGCTTAATAAAAAACTCTGTGAACTGTCCCACATCCCAGCTCTCGGGCGGTTCGTCACTTGCACCGAATCCGGGAAGATCAAACTGAAGCACCCTGAACCTGTCGGAGATGGCATTTGCGACAACATCATAAAGAGGATAGGAAGTTCCCCATCCCTGCAAAATAACCGCGGTTTCTTCACCTTCTCCGGTGAATTTATATGCGATTTTAAGTCCGTCTACAGTAATGTCCATAACCTGTAATATTTTACCACTTTTCAGGGCCGGAATCCATTGAAAAAGCCTTTTGATTCAAGGCTTGGGCTAATATTTTGACTTGTTTTCGGAGATTATTAGCCTTTTCTCCTCAGAATTCTCTTTATCTCAATGTGTCGGGCTAAAAAAACACATATTTACGGCATTTTATTAGCCCCAAACAACGATTTTTCCTTTCCTCAGAAACCAAAAGGCTAAAAAGTGCCTCAAAACTGCCATTTTATTAGCCACCCGCCACGGATTTTACCCCTCCTCAGAAGCTTTTGGGCTAAAAAAATAGTCCAAATCACCCTTTTATTAGCCACCCGCGACGAATTCGAACTTCCTCAGAAGCCAAAAGGCTAAAAAAGTGGTCCAAATTACCCTTTTTGTTAGCCAAGGGACAGATTTACCACTTAGAAACCGGACAATGGGCGGCTTTGCCTGCTGCCCTGATCTCGACGTAGCAGCCGCATTTCCCGCAGGTTCCTGCCAGGAGGCTGTCACACTGCGTGCATACCCCGAGTCTTTCCTCGTAAAGATCGTCCGATGCTCTGTCTTCAGCAGAAAGCATGGCTCTGGTTTTCTTTACCATCTCATATATGTCAGCCTTTTCGGCAATGTCGCGTACAAGGCACAATTTGCATCTGTTGTCAGCCATTTTTCATCCCACTAATAAAGGGGACGGAAAAACCGTCCCCCATGTCACCAAAAAACTCAGATTTCGGTTGCGGTGATCGCAGTTACGCTTGCCTTCGGAAGCTTAACCTTGATCCCTACGCCGCCATCTGTAAGTTCTGCTGCAAGATCCTTTATAACTACATTCTCGGGAGCATCAAAGGTATTATGATCGTGGATGTCACCCGAAACGCATCTTGCACATGCATCCTTAACCTTTACTCCGCCGATGATGATCTCGGTCTCGGCATCATTTTCGGGATCGGTGTTAACAACCGTGATGAGAAGCTTGCCGTCTTTTTCGGAAGAAGATACGGAAAGTGAAGGGAATGAATAATCACCTTTCTTAAGCTCTTCTGTCTCGGCATAGCTCTCAACCTGGCGTGCATCCATATGTCCCTGATACAGATCATATACATGATAGGTGGGAGTAAGGATCATCTTAGGTCCGTCAGTCAGGATCATAGACTGAAGAACGTTGATCATCTGCGCAATGTTAGCCATTACGACGTAATCGCATCTGTCGTTGAACATGTTGAGGTTAAGTGCCGCAACAACCGCATCACGGACAGTATTCTGCTGATAAAGGAAACCGGGATTGGTTCCGGGTTCTACCTCGAACCAGTTGCCCCACTCGTCCACGATAAGCTTAAGCTCATGTTTATTCTTCCTGGCAGCCTGCTTGAGGATCTGAATGTTAACATCCATGATCTGTCCGAGATAGAGAGTCTTGGAAAGAGTCTCGTAATAATCATCGGCAGTAAATTTGGTTGCACTGTTCTTCTTGTTCCATTCGGGACCGGTTACGGTGTAGTAGTGAAGTGAAAGTGCATCGGCCATGTTTCCGATCCTGTCTGCCAAAACTCTTACCCACTCGAAATCATCTCCGTTTGCTCCGCAGGCGATCTTGTAAATGGGATGCTCGTTGTCGTAATTTCTCATGAAAGTGCTGAACTGACGTGCAACGCTTGCATAAAAATCGGGACTCATGTTTCCGCCGCATCCCCAGTTCTCGTTTCCGATGCCCCAGAATTTAACGTTCCAGGGATCTTCCTGACCGTTCTTGCGTCTGAGGTCAGCCATGGGAGAAACTCCGCCCATGTTGCAGTATTCAATCCAGTCGGAAAGTTCCTGAACTGTTCCGCTTCCAACGTTACCTGAGATGTAAGGCTCACATCCTACCTGCTTACAAAACTCGAGGAACTCGTGGGTTCCGAATGAATTGTCCTCGGTAACTCCGCCCCAGTTGGTATTTACGATCTTCTTTCTGTTTTCTTTTGCGCCGATGCCGTCCATCCAGTGATAGGTATCACCGAAGCATCCGCCGGGCCATCTGAGTACGGGTACGTGAATAGCCTTGAGAGCTTCAACAACGTCCTTTCTCATGCCGTTTACATTGGGGATGCCATCTTCTTCTTTTACGAAGATTCCCTCATAGATGCATCTTCCCAGGTGCTCGGAGAACTGTCCGTAGATATTCTTATTGATAGTTCCCTTGCTCTTTTTGGTATTAACTACGATATGCGCCATATTATCCTCCGTTAATATCGTGTATTGATCATTCCCAGATCTTCTCGCCCTTTAAATCTGCAGTTGCAAAGGGGCCGGGAATAATTTTCAAGCTTCTCTTGTTACCAAAATAATCCTCGTTAAAAGTAATGGGAGTTCCGTCGGGATTCTCATAACACTGCTGAGGCTCGAAAGCCTTGCCGAGTGTATCAGTATCGATCATCTTGACTTTGAAATCTTTGACTATATCAAAGACATTGGTCTTAAGGCTGTATACGCCCTTCTTTTCCTGAAGAGTAACATAAGCCTTGGTCTTCTTATCTATGAGATTATCCTTCTCCTTCTTAAATGCCTTAGCACCGTTCAGATATGCATTTCCGTGTATCCAAACTGGAAGGTGTCCGAAGTGACCGGTTGCGAGCTTGCCCATGTCGGGGCGACGCTTGCCGATATCGAAAAGCTCTATCCAGTCTTCGTAAACAGGATACTCATCCCATACATGGGTTCCTACTTCGAGATTGGTGGGCTCGCGCTTTGGATCCCAGCCCTTGAGATAATTCTTGGGAACGGGAGTATTCTGGATAAATATGTTGTTATAGAATCTGTCATCACCGTGAAGAATGGTCATAAAACCGAGAACCTCGGTACGGTGAGGGATGTGATAGGGAGTATAACGGGGCTCACGCTGTCCGTTGATGACCGAATCGACACCGCTTCCTACCATTACGAAAGAACCGCATACGAGGTTGTGTACCATCGCAACTCCCTCGGTGGGAATACGCAATGAACAGGGTGACAGGAGTATGTTGTTATCGATAAGAGTAGGTCCGTGTCCTACCTCTACGAAGAGATCCTGGTCGAAACGGTCCGGTCTCTTTTCCAGGAAATCTGGAATGCAGTTATCATGCAGGAAATTGCGGGTGATTCTGGTACCCTGTGCTTCCCAGTCGCACCAGATGCCCATCCAGCAATGATGGATGTGATTTCTGCGGAAGGTTACGTCGATGGCAGCATGGAACTTGATTCCTGCGATCTCAGCACCGCCGAGCTGCTGCATGTTATTGATGTGATGGATATGGTTATCCTCAATGATCGAGAAAACGCATCCCATTCTTCCTACGATACCGGTCTGCTCGCAGTGGTGGATGTTACATCTTCTGACAATGTGACCTCCGACGGTCTCTTTGGTCCAGCCGTCATACTGAGCGCGGCATACGGCATCTCTTTCCATCTGTGTGGGACTCTTAAGATGCTCATGGAAGAAGTAGTTGTCGTTGTTTTCCTGAGAATAGTTACCGAAGGAAATACCGCAGCACTTCGATCCGTAAACATCACAATCCTCGATGATCCAGCCCTTTGACCAGTGTGCGCCGATCATACCGTCCTGATAAGCTGCGGGAGGTGCCCATGTGGTTGCAGCCTTACATACAGTGAATCCGGAAAGTGTGATGTATCCGATATATTTCTCGGAAGGCATGAAGCAGTTACGGCGAACGGTAACTTCTACCTTTTCCTTGGAAGGATCTTTATCCTTGAAGTTTGCATAGATTACGGTTTCGTCAGTCTTCTCATCCTGCTCGCAGAACCACTTATAGACGGACCATTCGGGTTCCCAGCTTCTCTCATATACCTTGCCGTCAAGGCACTCTTTAAGAGACTCCGTCTCATACATCATGCGGTCGTTAAGATATACGTTACCGGTATGAATATGATTATCCGCAAAATACCAGTCACCCTCTACTTCCTGAATGTAAGGATTGTATGCGCCGAATACGGAATTGCTTATTCTGGTCACATAAGTTGATCCCTTGTATTTTTTCCAGTCGTTAACAACCTCTGCGCCGGTAATGACGGCTGCCAGAGGTTTTTCCGAAGTATAGGTGATCCTTGCGTCTTCTTTACCTGCGTGTCTGGGATTGACGTATTCCCTGTAGATACCCGGTGCTACGATAACCTCGTCTCCGGGCATGGCGATGTTTGCTGCATCCTGAATTGCTTTGAATGGTGACTCCTTACTGCCGTTACCACCCCTAGTCGCAGAAGCATTTACATAGATCTTCATGTGTACCTCCTTGCTGTAAGCCGTCTCCCCTTACGGATTACAAATCAATATTTTCTTTTGGCCCCAAGTTCGTTATATATCATGCAGTAATTCTCATATCTGACCTTAGAGATATCACCTGCCTCAGTCGCAGCCTTGATACCGCAGTCAGGTTCGGATATATGGGAACATCCCGCAAAACGACAGTTCTTTTCATGCGATATGAATTCCGGATAGTATTTCCAAAGGGTTTCTTTTTCGATACCTCTGTTTTCGAAACTCGTAAATCCTGGAGTATCGCATATATATGTATCCTCACCTATGATGAAAAGTTCGGAATGTCTTGTTGTATTCTTACCACGGCTTATCTTCGCGGAAAGCTCTCCCGTCTGCGAGATTTCTTTTCCGAAGAGTCTGTTTATCGTGGAGGATTTCCCCGCACCGCTGGGCCCCGCAAGGGCAACGGTTTTTCCTTTTAAAGAATCAAACAATTCATCGAAACCTTCACCGGTCAGTGCACTGATAAGTCTTGCATCGTATCCTGCATTTTTATAAAGGGAAATGTACTTTTCACCGTCCGAATCCGCGTCTATATCTTCCTTGTTGAAAGCAATGATACAGGGCAGTTTTTCAAGTTCAAGATTAATAAGGAACCTATCAAGAAGATTAAGAGAAGGGTCGGGATTTTTCACTGCAAAAACAATCAGAATAAGGTCAACATTTGCGACCTCGGGTCTGAAGAGAGAATTTCTTCTGGGAAGTATTTCGGAGACATTGCCGGTCTTTGAATTATCATCGATTATATCGATCACGCAATCATCCCCAACAAGCGGCTTGAGGCCTTCCTTTCGGAAAGCCCCTTTCGCTCTGCATTCATAAATATCCGCACCGGAAGCCACATAGTAGAAGCCTCCGACGCCTCTTATTATCTTACCTTTCACAGAATCCATTAAGTATCTTCCTGTGTAAACACGATCTCTCTGGTAAAGGATTTTTCAACCGTACCGCCGGGAACGACAGTGCCGTCCGCATTGGTAGTGGGTTCGGTGGTAACAGTATAGGTAACGGTGAGTATTCCCGAAGGACATCCTATTCCGTAGAAATTCGATATATAGGGGAATTCTTTGGTCACCTGGTCCAGAAGAACCTTGCCGTCCGAACCTACAAGTCTGAGCCTTACATCCGTTCCGGGTATATAATCCGGAGCCTCTTCAGAAGTAGGCGCAGTTACATTCAGGTTACACTTATATGTGTGCTTCTCTGCACCGGAACTAACTTCAAAATCGATAACGGTTCCCTGACCTACAAATGATCCTTCGGCGATCGACTGTGAGCAAACGGTTCCTTCGGGATAGGTATCGGAAGGAACGTAAGTGATGTGGCCGATACTGAGATCGTTTTCGATGCATGTTACGGTAGCTTCAGCTTCCTCAAGACCGATGATGCCGGGTACTTTTACCTTAACATCCGTAGCACCCACACTGACGGTAATAGTTACCGCAACGCCCTTGGCTGCCTGAACTCCGGGATCGGGATTCTGAGAAATAACATATCCCTGGGGAACTTCATCCGAACTTGCTTCCTCGGCAATTACGGTAAATCCGCTGAGTTCGAGAGTAAGCTTTGCTTCGCTTACGGGCTTTCCGGTAACGTCGGGCATTTCCACCGAATCGGTTCCGGAACTAACAAGAAGATTTACATTGGATCCCGATAAGATCTTGGTTCCGGGTTCCACATCAGCGCTGATTACGGTTCCGGAAGCAATGGTATCGGATTCCTGAAAATCAACCAGTACATTTAATCCGAGAGCTGCAAGTGCATTTCTTGCACTGTCTATATCGGAACCAACAACCGTAGGCATTTCCACCTCAACAGGTGCTGCATTCTGATCGGTCGTATCATTTACGACAACGGAACTGGGAGTATCGGGATTTTCACTTGTCTGAAGCTTGTTCCCGATTATCTTGACCGCAAGGAAAATAATGATTCCCACGATTATGATTCCCGCAAGTATGGAAAGAGCCGTTGTGATCTTCTCCATTCTGGAAGGTCCGTCATAATCTGAGCGGCGTCCTCTTCTTACATATCCGTCTTCATCATCGAGATCGTCTTCATCATCGTAATAGTCGGTCTCGGCAAGTCTCATGGTGTTTTCTTTATGATCGTCTTCGGGATAATAATCGTCATAATCGGAAGTGTGATTTCTGATCTCTTCCATCTCCTCATCGGTGACGCTTCTTGTTCCGGCTTCTTCGATACCGGTTCTTACGACGAAATCCGCATCGGGAGTCATAAGGCACTGCTTAAGGTCATCGACAAGCTCCTGCATATTCTGGTAACGTCTGTCGGGGGATTTCTCGCAGCACTTAAGGATAATATCCTCGAGAGAATAGGGAATCTCGGGAACAAATTCCCTGGGCGAAGGCATCTCCTCCTGAATATGCTTTATCGCAATCGCAACCGTGGTCTCTCCGTTAAAAGGAACTCTTCCGGTCAGCATTTCAAACATAGTAATACCGAGTGAATAGATATCACTCTTTTCATCGGAATATCCGCCTCTTGCCTGCTCGGGTGAAGTATAGTGAACAGAGCCCATAACATTTGAGGTAATGGTATTGCTGGTCGCAGCCTTGGCGATACCGAAGTCCGTGACTTTAACCTTACCGGCAAGGGAAATGATGATATTCTGAGGCTTGATGTCTCTGTGAATGATGTGCTTTTCATGAGCGGCTTCAATACCCATTCCTACCTGAATGGCGATACTGACTGCCTCTTCATATGAAAGGCGAGCTTTCTTTTCGATATACTTCTTGAGAGTGATACCCTCAACAAGTTCCATAACTATATAGTAGATTCCCTGCTCTTCCCCTACGTCATATACATTAACGACATTGGGGTGCATGAGACCTGCGGCAGCCTGAGCCTCAACACGGAATTTAGAAACGAAGTTCTCGTTCTCGGAAAACTCCTGCTTTAGGACTTTGACTGCTACATTTCTGGAAAGCTTATTATCAACAGCCTTATATACATCCGCCATTCCGCCGGTTCCTATTTTTTCAAGGATCTCATAGCGGTCTGCAATTGTCATACCGATCTTTATCATTAAAGGTCTTCCTCATATTTAATGAGTACAACGGATATATTATCGAGTCCGCCGTTCTCGTTAGCTTCGTTAATAAGTTTATCTGCCGCGGTAGCCACATCGCTCGAGCCGGTGACTATCTGTTTGATTCTCTCGTCTGTCACCATATTGGTAAGCCCGTCGGTACAAAGGAGAACCGTATCGCCGCTCTCGAGTATGCAGGAAAAAACATCCGCTTCAACATCGGGCTTGATTCCCACCGCTCTGGTAATAACATTCTTATCGGGATGGGATCTTGCTTTTTCTCTCGTAAGGCCGCCCCTTCGGATCATTTCCTCAACAAGCGAATGGTCGACCGTTATCTGCTTAATGCTTCGCGGCGAGATCACATACATTCTGCTGTCGCCGACATTTACCGCCTGAACCACATTATCGATGAACGTGCAGGAGACAATGGTGGTTCCCATGCCCTCTCTCGATACATCCTCGAGCGATCTGGCAAAAACCGCGCTGTTTGCGGCACGGACCGCTTTCTTAAGTGATACGGCGGGATTTTTCTCGGAAGATGTCCGGATGCAGTCGATCATAGAGTTGACCGCCACATGGGAAGCAAGTTCACCTGCGGCATGTCCGCCCATTCCGTCGGCTACAATGAATATATTCAGAAGATCTCCCATCGGAGTATCCGAAGTATAGACACAATCCTGATTCGATTTTCTCATTAGACCCATATCGGTCTTAGAAAAAACTTTCAGCACCTTTTTTTCTTCCTTATAAGGCTTATGGGAAAATTTGCCCATAGCGGGATGATTTTACCATTATTCAGGCTATAAATCAATTTTCGAAAAAAGAATAAAAAATACAGAATTCTTTTACGCCTGAGCTCATCTGCTTTCTTCGTTTCTCCTCTTTCGGAGCTGGCCGCAGGCGCCGTCGATATCCCTGCCCATTTCGCGTCTTACGGTCGCAGTTACACCTCTGTCTTCGAGCGCCTTTTTGAATGCATTTGTCTCTTTACCAGAAGTCGGCTTGTATCCGGTTTCGGTAACGGGATTTACAGGGATCAGATTTACATGAGCGGAAACCCTCTTTGCAAGGCGTGCTATCTCATCGGCATCCTGAGGTGTGTCATTCACCCCGGCAATAAGAGCATATTCAAATGTAAGCCGTCTTCCCGTCTCCTTAAAAAAATACGAGCAGGCATCCATCAATTCATCAATTGAATACCTCTTAGCAATGGGCATGAGGCGCTGTCTCTTCTCATCCGTTCCCGCATGAAGTGAAATAGCGAGCGTTACTGAAAGATGAAGATTGGCAAATTTCCTGATCTCCGGAACAAGTCCGCAGGTTGAAACGGTTAAATTTCTCTGGGAAATATTGAGTCCGTTCTCATCCGAGACCATGGTGAGAAATTTTACAACATTATCGAAATTATCCATGGGCTCGCCCATTCCCATTACGACAACATTGGATACTCTTTCATTGATATCATCAGTTATCTTATATATCTGGTCAAGGATCTCTGAAGGTTCAAGGCTCCTTATACAGCCTCCGATGGTCGATGCACAGAATGTGCAGCCCATCCTGCAGCCCACCTGTGAAGATACACATACGGAGTTGCCGTGATGGTATCTCATCAGAACGCTTTCAACGGTATTTCCGTCAGGAAGCTCAAAAAGGTACTTTCTGGTTCCGTCATCTTTGGAGATCTGAACCTCGAGTTTCTTAAGATCGGTGATCGTATATTCCCCCGCCAGTTTTTCCCTGAGGGATTTGGAAAGATCACTCATCTCATCAAAAGAAGACACAAATCTGACATGAAGCCATTTGTATATCTGCACCGCCCTGAACGGTTTCTCACCGAGCAGGGAAAGTTCTTCCTTTAATTCATTTAGCGTTAGTGACTTAATATCTTTCATTTCTTCCTGAGTATGCAATAGAAAAATCCGTCTTGCTCTGCTTCATCCGGAAGCAAAGTAACAGGCCCTTTTACAATCTCAAAGCCGAGATTTTCAGTTATATATAACACTTGTTCTTCGTTCTCTGCTTTCCTTAAAGTGCAGGTGGAATACATCAGCTTTCCGCCTTTTTTGACATAGGGAACGCAGGAATCGATAATCTTACGCTGGAGACCGGTCAGAGATTCGAGACCTTCTTCGGTAAGATTGTATTTGATGTCTCTTTTCTTACCCATTATTCCGAGGCCGCTGCAGGGAACGTCGAGAATGACCGTGTCGTATCCTTCATTAAAAGAAGGATCGTTTACAGATGCATCTTTTACAATAACGTTTGTATTTTTACAACCCAGTCTTTCAAAATTATCCCTGATAAGATCGGCCTTTTCTTCAGAAATATCACAAGAAGTTACAGAACCGGTATCCCCTGTGAACTCGGAAGCGAGAATACTTTTTCCTCCGGGGGCTGCACAGCAGTCCAGGATTTTCTCACCCTTTTGGATGCCTAATGAAATAACAGCTTTTATTGAACTAACATCCTGAACATAAAAAAGTCCCTCATAATATCCCGGAAGCTTTCTTACGTCACCGGTGTGGGATGCCCTGTAAACAAATCGGACATCGGGATCCTGTTTAAGAATCACACCCGTTTCTTCCATTGTTTTAATAACTTTTGATATTTCATCTTCGCTCATGTAAGACCTGAATCTTATAGATACCGGTTTGGTCTCGGACATGGCAGATAAAATACTCTCTGTTCTCTCACCGTAGTCCTTCATAATGATTGATATGATAACTTCAGGTATTGAATAACGTATGCTCAGATATCTGATGCTATCCATATCGCTTCTTCCGGGAAGAAGACATTCGGTTATGTCTTTGTTTTCTTTTGCCAGAGGCTCAATCTCTCTTGCAAAGTTTCTCAGAACGCCGTTTACGAATCCGCCCAGCCCTTTGAAGCCTCTCTTGCCGGCCAGGTTAACCGACTCTTTACAAACGGCATAGGAGGGCGCATCGGTATAGAGCATCTGATAAACTCCCATCCTCAGGATATTCCTGATGACCGGTTTCATCTTACGGGTTTTTACCGAAGACCTCTTATCCAAAATAAAGTCCAGCGTTATGCGGCGCTCGGTGACTCCTTCAAAAAGAAGTTTGATGAACGCTTTATCCCGCTGGTCCAGATAATCGTATTTATTTAAAATATCGGTAATTATGCCTGTTGATGCTCTTTCGGAAGACTCCGCTTCCAAAAGAGCATCAAGAGCAATACCTCTTATATTGTCCATGATTAACCTAACCTGGTTCCGGTTTCGATCTTATTTCCGAGAAGGAATGAAGCCGTATCCATCTTCTTCTTTCCTTCGGGCTGAAGGCTGACTATCTTTAAGGCACCCTCTCCGCAGGCAACGGTGAAAGATTTCTTGTCTACGGAAATGACTTCTCCGGGATTTCCTTTGCCCTCCGCCGGTTCGGCTCCCCAGATCTTAAGAACTTTTCCGTCAAGACGGGTGAAAGCGCCGGGCCAGGGATTAAATGCTCGCACCTGAGCATAGAGCTGAACCGAAGACTTCTTCCAGTCGATCTTTCCGTCCTCTTTTTTGATAAGAGGTGCGTAATTGCTGAGTGAGTCGTCTTGAGGGGCAGGTGTTATTTTACCTGCTTCGATAAGAGGAAGAGCCTCAAGAAGTGTCTCTCCTCCAAGGTTCATGAGCCTGTCATGAAGAGTCTCAAATGTCTCATCGGGTGCAAGCTCAAGGCTCTTACTGTACAGAATATCACCGGTATCAAGTCCTTCGTTCATCTGCATGATGGTGATCCCGGTTTCTTTTTCACCGTTAAGGATTACTCTCTGGATGGGAGAAGCTCCTCTGTAACGGGGAAGAAGTGATGCGTGAACATTGATGCATCCTAGCCTCGGCTGGTCAAGGATCTCTTTTGACAGGATCTGTCCGAATGCAGCGATTACATAGATATCCGCAGGATACTCAAGGAGCTTGGCCGTCTCCTCCGGATTCCTGATCCTTACGGGCTGCAGAACGGGTATCCCGGCTGCTACGGCAACCTCCTTAACAGGTGAGAAAACAGGCTGTCCGCTTCGTCCCTTTGGTCTGTCAGGCTGAGTAACAACGGCTGTTATTTCATATCCTGCATCTATAAGACTTTTAAGACTTCCGGCTGCAAAATCCGGAGTGCCCATAAAAAGTATCTTCATGGATTATTCTTCCTCTCCGTCCTCATCCGTGATCTCTTCATCGGGAATTGAGTCGGTATCAAGAAGCTCTCCTTCGAGCTTTTCGGTGTAAAGATGTCCCTCGAGGTGATCAAATTCGTGACATATAGCTCTTGCAAGGAGGTCTTCGGCTTCTATTTCGAAAGGCTCCATATCGATATTAAGAGCTTTTGCCACAACCTTCTGAGGTCTGGTCACGGTCCCTGTTTTGCCGGGAAGACTAAGGCATCCTTCATAGCCGGTTTGAGAACCGGATACTGCTACGATTTCAGGGTTAATGAATACCAGAGGATCCTCTCCTGTAGTATCTATTACAAAGACTCTCTTTAATACTCCTACCTGGGGAGCTGCAAGTCCGACACCGTTAGCTTCATACATGGTTTCGAACATATCATTGATCAGTTCCTTGTTGCGGTCTGTCATCTCCTTAATGGGAAGGCAGACCTTGTTGAGTACGGGATCTCCGAACTCTCTGATGTTTCTGAGTGCCATGGCAATTCCTTCTTTCTATATAAGGTTTAGCGGGTCGAGATCAAACTGAACATACATCTGAGTCATAATTTTGTTTGTTAGAAATTCCTCACAAACATTTCTTATCCTCATCAGCTCATTCGCATCCGCGTTTTTGATATAAATCACGAATCTGTAGTAATCCTGAACCTTTCCGATGTTACCCGGAGCAGGTCCGAGGATACGACTCGTGCCATTAGACTTTATCACATTACTGAGCTCAAGGGCAAGGTTTGAAGTCTTCTTCTCATCGGTTCCGAATAGCTGAACTGCAAGCATATGGACGGCCGGAGGATAACCCGCGGTCTCCCTGTAAGCCATCTCCTCTTCGTAAAACTTCTTATAATCCTGTGCAGCGGAAGTCAGAATCGCATAAGCCTCCGGCTGATAGGTCTGAATTATCGAATATCCGGGCTTTTCTCCCCTTCCCGCTCTTCCGCATGCCTGAGTAAGAAGCTGGAAAGTGCGCTCGGAAGCCCTGTAATCGGGAACTCCGAGCGAAAGATCCGCTGCCAGGATCCCGACAAGCGTAACATTCGGGAAATCATGCCCCTTTACTATCATCTGGGTTCCTATAAGGATCTGAGCCTCGCCTTCGGCAAAAGAAGACAGGATCCGGTCATACGAGCCCTTGGCGGAGGTGGTATCTTTATCCATTCGGAGAGTCTTAACTCCCGGATACATCTTATTGATACGCTCTTCAACAGCTTCTGTACCAGCCTTTATTGCCGCCAGATACTTAGAGCCGCATGAAGGGCATACGGATGGTTTGGGAGCCGTCTCGCCGCAGTAATGACATATCAGCTTGCTTCCGGTATGGACGGACATCGGAACATCGCAATGAGGGCATTTAATGACTTTGCCGCATTCCCTGCATGATAACTGTCCCGAGAATCCTCTTCTGTTAAGGAAAAGCATAATCTGGTCCCCGGAGCGGATTGCTTCATCCATGAGGGATTTGAGACGTCTTGAGAACATTGATCTGTTTCCGCTTGACAGCTCCGCCCTCAGATCGATTATTTCGGTTGTGGGAAGTGAACCGCCCGTAGCTCTTTCTTTTAACTCAAAAAGACGGATATTGCCTTTTTCAGCCTCATAATACGATTCAAGCGAAGGCGTCGCGGAGCCCATTACAAGGGCAGCACCCGACAATTCGCATAATCTGGCCGCAACTTCCCTTGCATGGTACTTGGGCGTATTCTCGGATTTATAGCTGGGCTCGTGCTCTTCATCCATGATTATGAGCCCTATATCGTTAAAAGGAGTAAACAGAGCGGATCTCGGACCGATGATAATGTCAATATCCCCTGCTTTTGCCCTCTCACACTGGTCATATTTCTCTCCGTTTGACATGGAAGAATTCAAAACGCTGACTCTGTCGCCAAATTTTGAATAAAATCTTGCAAGAGTCTGATATGTGAGTGCAATTTCGGGAATTAAAAATATCACTTGTTTTCCTAAAAGCACCGTTTTCTCGGCAAGTCTCAGGTAAACCTCTGTTTTACCGCTTCCGGTTACGCCATGGATCAGGTATTTCCCGGCTTTTCCGTTATCAATATCCTCACCGATGGTATCAACTATCACCTGCTGTTCCGGATTAAGGCTTAAGTTCCTGCTGTTTTTGATCTCTGATACCGTCGGTTTTCTGTACTCGGTATCACTTTCAAGGGTTGCTGCACCGCTCTTAATGATCGAATTGACGGTCTGTCCCGATACATTAAGCTGTTTAGTGATAAATGAAACCGGGATCCTCTCATCTTCTATCAGAGCTCTGAGCAGTCTTTCCTTGGCGGATCTCTTCTGCCTGAAAGCTTCATCCGCAAGTGATTTCAGTTCATCGGCAGACATCTTCCTGACAAGTGTCTTATGCTCGACGGCTTTTACTTTGGATTTAACGGGGATTACGGCTTTAAGAGCCTGTGACAGGGTTCCGCCGTAGGTATCCTTGATAAATGCAGCTATCTCAAAGCTTCTTTCCTCGGCACTGATACTTCCGTCCACAAGCCCCAGGATATCCTTGATCTTGGAATCATCATAATCTGCGGTATCCTTAATGGCGGTAACATAGCCCTTCTTCTCGGAATCACCTTTTCCGAAAGGGATCCTTACTCTGCTTCCCACGCAAATAATACCGGATAACCTTTCAGGTATCCGGTAAGTAAAAGGTATGTCCAGTTTTTCGATGCTGATGTCTATGATCACATCGGCATATATTGAACCATGAACCAATTCTTTATCTCCGTGGGAATATTATATCATATTTTGTGACACGGGGTCGGACCCTCTGTCACATATGAAGGCAACGAAAAAGAGCTCCGGGATTACCGCAGCTCTTTTTCGTTTCTTATGAGGGGGGGAGAATAACTAACTCTTATTAGTTATCTTGATATAGATATTAAAGTAAAAATATGTCAAAAATGTGTCCGAATCCCTAAATAAAAATAAAAACAATTAAGAAACTATTAATAATTATTTCGTTTCCTTTGAAACGCCCCCATGTCACCCTATTTATAGTATTTGAGTTTAAAGTCCACGTACT
The DNA here is from genome assembly GCA_018056425.1 of Lachnospiraceae bacterium. Taxonomy (GTDB): domain Bacteria; phylum Bacillota; class Clostridia; order Lachnospirales; family Lachnospiraceae; genus AC2028. The sequence goes on along the minus strand of JAGPFR010000039.1, from coordinate 1,895 downwards.
CGTTTCCCTTGAATTCATTGATCCCGGGCTCATAACAGATATCCATTTTGACGGATTTCGTGCCCGAATAGAGGTTTTCTGCAGATCCCGGACCGTATTTTGCATCAATATATGCATCAAAAGCCTGCATATCACCGAAATTAATCAGTTTAAAGCTCTTTCCGTTGCAAACGGCGGTTAATCTTCCGTACTGCCCTTCTTTGCCCATCCTTGATGCTGATCTTATCTCAACATCCTTCCAGGCAAACAGAGCGCCCGGATTAGCACTTCCTATGGGCTCCATCTTTTCAAGATCCCTTATAAGTCCCGTGGTGATGTAATCGAGAGGAACACATGCATCGAATCTGACCTCTTTTACAAGATCCTCATCGGTCAGAGCTGAGTTTTCATTAAGCTTTTCAGAAAGCGGAATGAGGTTTTCTTCCGTAAGCGAAAAGCCGGCAGCCATGGCATGTCCGCCAAACTTGGTAAAAAGATCCTTCACCTCGGAAAGTTTCTCAAACATGTTATAGGCAGGAATCGACCTTCCCGAACCTTTAAGCCCCTCTTCTCCTTTTGTTACGACAAGAACCGGACGGTTAAATCTTTCTTTGATCTTACCCGCAACCAGTCCCGCAATGCTCTCATGCGCATCGGGAAGATAGATCACGAGCACCTTATTATCAGACATATGCTCGCTTTCCATAATCTCAAGTGCCTTCTTAACGCCGGTAAGGGTCATGTTCTTGCGAAGATCGTTAAGCTGTCTTATCTCCTGGGCTTCTTTGAGACATCTGTCATAATCACCTGACATAAGCAGGTCAACCGACTCGGATGCGCTTTCAAGCCTGCCGGTAGAATTGATACATGGTCCTATCACAAAAGAAAGCGAATATGCCGAAAGTTTGCCTCCGGCCAGGCTGTTTGCGGTCATAAGGGCTTTGAGACCTTTATTTTCGGTTGAAGCCATCTTCTTAAGGCCTTCTTTAACAACAATTCGGTTCTCATCACACAGGTCCATGACATCGCACGCAGTACCAAGAGCCGCAAACTGCACCGCTTCATCTAGAAAGCTTCCCGCTTTATCGGAGGGTCTTCTGCTCTGAAGTGCCATAATAACCTTAAAAGCAACCATTGCACCGCAGATTCCTTTATAAGGATACTTGCTTCCTTCGCGGTGAGGGTCGACAACGGCTATGCACTGCGGAAAGATTTCTTTTTTCAGTCCGTCTTCTTCGGTAAAAGGAACCTGATGATGGTCTGTTACGATGACTTTCATACCAAGCTCATATGCAAGAGCAACCTGAGAAGCTGCTGCGATCCCGTTGTCGCATGTGATGATCAGGCCGGTGCCGCTTGATGCCGCATCACGAACCATATCATCATTGATCCCGTATCCGTCCTTAAGCCTGTGAGGGATCGCATAGCTTACATCTCCTCCGAAGGCTTCGATCCCCTTGACAAGGATATATGTGGATGTTACACCGTCAACGTCATAGTCTCCCACAATACGTATTTTCAGACCTTTATCGATGGCATCAAAAATACCGTCCACGGCCTTTTCCATATCGGGCAGCAAAAAAGGATCATGGAGAAGGCTCATATCCCCTTCCAGATAATCCCTTGCTTCATCTATGGTCTCCGCACCCCTGTTTCTGATAACTCTTGCGCATAACGGATCAATGCCGAGCTTACTTCCCCACTCCGCAAAATTTCCGCTTTTTCTTATCTCAATCCACTTTTCCATCTTGTCGTTCAATCCCGCTTTCGTTTACTGAATTCTATTTTACCTTGAATGAAAAACTAAAAACCAACCGAAATATCGCCAAATAACAAATTATTAATTTTTGAGGCATTTTTGCCCCGATTTTCCTATGTCCCACCAGTCAAAAAGTGGTATAATTCCTGCATCCGGA
>JAGPFR010000038.1 GCA_018056425.1 Lachnospiraceae bacterium | reverse complement strand
AGGAGCTTCCAAAATCGCAGTAAAAAGAGCACTGAGAAATGAACAAAATCAGGCTCTTTTTTCTTTTGGGTTTTGTCTTAAAAATACATTTTGAACAATAAAACAGTAATCTGCGATTTTGGAAAATATAATCATGGCATTTTTTACTAATAGCGTAACAGCCCTTAAAACCGTCGTAACCGCCATCGGCGCAGGTGTAGCCGTATGGGGAATCATCAACTTGCTGGAGGGCTATGGCAACGATAACCCCGGTGCGAAATCACAGGGAATCAAGCAGCTGATGGCGGGCGGAGGTATCGTAATCATCGCCCAGACGGTGATCCCTCAGCTTACTACTCTCTTTTCATAAGGAGAAGATCACGATAGATGAACACTATCGTTGAAAAGATTACCGAACTCATAAAGGAAATGCTGCAAGGTTGGGTAATGTCTAACCTCGAAGGAATGTTTACCGATGTGAATACAAAGGTAGGCACAATCGCCGGAGAGGTTAGCCAGACTCCCAGCGCATGGAACGCAGGTATTTTCAATATGATCAAAAACCTGTCAGATACGGTCATCATACCGATAGCCGGGATCATCATAACCTATGTGCTGTGTTATGAGCTGATAACGATGGTAATAGACAAGAACAACATGCATGAATTCGATACGAGCCTTTTCTTCAGATATCTTTTCAAGGCTTGCATAGCAGTAATGCTTCTTAGCAAGACCTCGGATATCGTTATGGCGATCTTCGATGTGGGCGGCCACATGGTAAGTGAGGCTGCCAGTGCCATCACGGGTTCCACATCCCTTGATGTGGGAGCCACGATTCAGTCAATGTTTTCGTCACAGCTGTCAACCATGGAGATAGGCGAGCTGATAGGTCTTGGCATAGAAACGATGTTCTGCAGCTTTTGTATGAAGATCATGTCCGTTTTGATCACCGTCATTTTATACGGGCGCATGATTGAAATCTATCTTTATGTTTCGGTAGCACCGATGCCTTTTGCAACTCTTGTGAACAGGGAGTGGGGAAGCATCGGATCCAACTATATCAAAGGATGCATAGCACTGGCTTTCCAGGGATTTTTCATTATGGTTTGCGTGGCAATATACGCAGTCCTTGTAAATGCTGTGGCAGTGGCTTCAAATCTGCACTCAGCTCTTTGGCAGGTAATGGCTTATACCGTTGTCCTGTGCTTCTCCCTGTTTAAGACCGGATCACTTGCAAAGAGCATCCTTCATGCTTCATAAAAACGGAGGTGACTAAAACATGGCAATCGCAGTTGATGTGGCAAAGGACCCGAAAGCAATCAAGTCGAAATTCATCGGGAATTTCACAAAGCGTCAGGTCATTTGCTTTGGTGCGGCTGCCGTGGTGGGAGTACCATTTTATCTTCTGACAAGAAAGGTAATCGGGACGGACGTGGCTGCCCTCATGATGGTGGCAGTCATGCTCCCGTTCTTCTTTATAGCAATGTATGAAAAGGACGGAGTGCCTGCGGAACAGTATCTAAAGCAGGTTATTGAGATGAAATTCATCCGGCCCGGGATAAGAAGGTACAAGGTGGAAAACCTCTACGAGCAGTTAAGAGAAAGAGAATCTATGGAAAAGGAGGTGGAAGCTCTTGAACGCAAGCAAAAAAAGTGGAAAGAAGAGCGTTACGGTAAAGCCGCAGAAAAGCGTGAAGCAGACAAATAAGCCTGCAAAAGCCGTGCAGAGTAAGAAAAACGGCAAGTCTCTGTTTGAGAGATTCACGGGGCTTACGCTTACGGAATTCTTAAAGCTGAAAAAGCTTAAGAAAACGCTCTCCGGAGATAATGGTCAGTCCGGCAAGCAGATTTCCACACAGCAGACCATTACCTTTGACAAGATGTACCAGGATGGCATCTGCAAGGTTAGAAAGAATTATTATACGAAGATGATCGAGTTTTATGATCTGAACTATGTGCTTCTGGATGAGGAAGAAAGGGCGGATATACTGGGGCTGTATTCACAGCTCATAAACTATTTTGATCCGACCATCAACTTTCAGATCTTCCTCTTTAACAGGCATGTGAATGAGGAAACACTGGCGGCACAGTTTGAGATCTCTCCCCAGGGAGATAGGTTCGACGATATCCGTGAGGAGTTTTCGGATATGTTAAAGAGCCTGTCTGCAAAGGGAAATAACGGAGTCATCAAGAGCAAATATATCATTTTCGGCATTGAAGCAGAGAATATCAAGGAAGCAAGGCAGAGGTTCATAAGCCTTGAGGCAGATATCATAAAGAACCTCAAAAACCTTGGTACCAATGCGAAGTGCCTTGACGGAAAGGAACGATTAAGAGTCCTGTATGAGTTTTTCAATCAGGACAAGATGGAACCTTTCCGTTTTTCATTTAAGGAAATGGCAGAGTCCGGCAATACGGTTAAGGATTATATCGCACCGCAGGGCTTTGAGTTCCGTTTCCCCGGCAGATACAAGATGGGGCATATGTTTGGGGCTACAAAGTATCTGGACATCATATCCCCGAAGCTCAATGACGAGCTGCTTAAAAGGCTTTTGGATATCGACAGCAATATCTCCATATCTATCCACATGAGGACCATTGAGCCTACAGAAGCGATCAAGCTCTTAAAAAGAGCATTGTCGGATGTTCAGAAAACAAAGATCGACGAGCAGAAAAAAGCGGTCAGAGCCGGGTATGACATGGACATTCTTCCTACAGACATTGTTCTGTATGAGAAAAACACCATGGAGCTTTTGGATGATCTGAATACCAGCAATCAGAAGCTCATCTGGACAACAATCCTGATATCGAGCTTTGGAAGAAACAAGAAGGAACTGGAGAGCGTATCACAGAGAGTATCGGGTATCATTCAGCAGGCAAACTGTAGGCTTATCGACCTTCAGTACAAGCAGGAAGTGGCTATGAATGCCGCAGCTCCCATAGGCATCAATGAAACGAAAGAGGGCAGGCATCTGATCACAAAGAACCTGGCAATCCTTGTACCGTTCAATACACAGGAGCTGTTCCAGTCGGGGCAGTCATTGTATTACGGACTGAATGCCCTAAGTAACAACATGATCATGGCAGACCGTAAGAAGCTCAGAACACCGAATGGCGTAATCTTAGGCACGCCCGGTTCCGGTAAATCATTTTCTGCAAAGCGTGAGATCCTTGGAAGTTTCCTTGTATCAAGGGACGATATTTTGATCTGTGATCCCGAGGGCGAGTATTACCCGCTTGTAAAGGCACTTGGCGGTGAGGTGGTGAAGCTGGCAACCAATTCAAAGGATTATCTGAATCCTATGGATATACAGCTTTCACATAAGAATGACAGAGAAGCACTTAAGCTTAAGTCAGACTTTTTGATCACGCTCTGTGATGCAATCGCAGGCGGGGAGACCGGTCTTGCAAATGATGAAAAGGGTATCATCGACCGCTGTATCGAGGGTATTTATGATGAGTATTTCAAAGACCCGAGACCGGAGAAGATGCCTATATTGGAGGACTTATATAACGCACTGGTTAAGTATGAGCCGGACAAGGCAGTATCGGAGGAACTTGCCATTGATGCAAAGCAGAAAGCGGTTCGTATCGCAAACAGCCTTGTTTTATATGTGCATGGTTCTCAGAACTATTTCAATCACAGGACAAACGTGGATTCTCAGAACCGTATTGTCTGCTTCGATATCAGAGACCTTGGAAAGCAGCTGAAAGAGCTGGGAATGCTTATCGTACAGGATGCGGTATGGAACAGGGTTTCCCGTAACCGTGAGCGCAGGGTGGCTACCCGCTATTACTGTGATGAGTTTCATCTTTTGTTAAGAGATAAGCAGACTGCGCAGTATTCGGTGGAGATCTGGAAGCGTTTCAGAAAGTGGGGTGGTATTCCCACAGGACTTACGCAGAATGTAGGTGACTTCCTTCGTTCGGAGGAGATCGAGGGTATCCTTGGTAACAGCGATTTTGTATATCTTCTTAACCAGAACGCAAAGGATCAGGTAATTCTGGCAGATAAGCTGGGACTTTCAGAGAAGCAGCTTCAGTATGTGACTAACTCTGAATCCGGATGCGGACTCATTCTTTTTAACGATGTGGTCATTCCGTTTGCGGACAGATATCCGACAGATACCAAGACGTATGCGATCATGAACACTCGTCCACAGGAGGAAGAGGAACATACTGCTGACAAGGGAGATGATGCGGATGGCGAAGAAAAAGAATAATACGGCAAGGAAGGCAGTATCGGACATAACCGGGGCAAAACCCGAGGGATTTGATGCGAAAGCCGATGCCGGAGATTTTAAGAAAGCACGGGCGGGTCCTTCGGGATCCGCGGATGGAAGAAGTAAGGGCAGTGCCGTAAAAAGTAAGGCTGTAAGCGAAGCACAGGAGATGTTTAATGCTGCACCTGCAAATACGGTTTCCCAGGCAGAAGAAAAGAGCAGAAAGGTCAATCAGGAATTCTTTAAAAAACATGAGAATGAAGATGATAAAAATACCGAGTATGCTTCTCAGCGTGAGGAAACAAGGGCACTTCGCAAGCACAGGCAGCATGAGAGCCGTGTAAGGGTAAAGGACAGCTTTATCCAGTCCGATGGGGATTTCCATGGAAAGACCGGATTTGTGGAAGAAGCAGGTGCTGAAACGGCAAAGAGCCATAAACTTGAGATGCTTGAAAAGAAAGCGGAAAAGGCTGGTGCTAAAGCACAAAAGGCAAGGAAGAAGCTGCCGCAGCGCAAGGAGTACAGGCTGGTGCGGCATTTCGATGAAAAGACCGGGAAAGTAACCTATGAGCTTCAGACCAATAAGGTACTAAAAAAGCCGAAGTCAGATAATCCCATAACTGCCGCAAACCGCAGGGCGATGATGGAAGCGCAGGGACTGGTGCATGACAAGATATCGGAGGATGAAAAGGATAACTCCGGTGTTGAAGCTGCCCACAGGACAGAAGAAGCCGGTGAAGCCGTTATCGTTCATGCGAGAAATATAAAGCATGGCGTACAGGCAAAGCGAAGCAATAAGGTAGCGGCTCTTGAAAAGAAGCAGTTCAAGGCGGAGGTGAACTTCAGATATCAAAAGTATTTGGAGGAAAACCCGGAGGTCAAAAAGAAAGCCATACAGAAGCGTCTTCAGAAGCAGCGTATCAAGCGTGAGTATGCCAAGGCACTTAAGAAAGGAACGACTGAGGCAAAGCAGGCTGCCGGATATGCAAAAAAGGCGGCAACAACAACCACAAACATGGCTAGAAAAGTAGCAGAGTTCGCAAGGAAGCATATCGGAGCGATAGCGACAATAGGCTTGTTCGGACTCTTTTTTATGCTTATAGCCGCAGGTATATCAAGTTGTTCTGCCGTACTTAACGGTGGCCTGTCAGCAACCATGGCAGGAAGCTATCAGAGTCAGCCTGCTCAGCTTGATGCATCGGATGAAGCCATGACTTCAAGGGAAATGGCATTGCAGAACACCATAGACAGCATCGAGGAAGACTATCCCGATTATGACGAGTACAACTATAACCTGGAAGAAATCGGGCATAACCCTTTTACGCTGATCAATTACCTGTCAGCCATAAAGGTTGATGTGGTTGCTGCAGACTGCGATTCGGAGATTGAGTCGCTGTTTGATGAGATGTATGAGCTGACCCTTACACCAAGGGAAGAGACACGAACCCGCACGGTAACTGTTACGAATGAGGAAACCGGTGAAGAGGAAGAAGTGGAAGAGGAATATACCGTGACTATCCTTGATGTGGAGCTTACAAGAAAGCCTTTGGAGGATATCGTTGCGGAGCGTCTTACCGGGAATGACGATGCGAGCGTGTTATATGCGGCATATCAGCAGACCAACGGTGCATTACAGCAGTTTTACACGCCTCTTGATACGGACTGGTACAGCCTGATTAAGAGCTACTACGGCTACAGGAAGAATCCCATTACCGGAGAGAATCAGTTCCACAGGGGCATTGATATCGCAGTACCGGAAGGGACAGAGGTTTATGCCGGGCATGACGGAACAGTTACCACGGCAGCCTATGACGATGATTACGGGAATTATATCGTGATCACGGACTCAAAAGGCTTTACTACGAAGTATGCGCATCTTGAAAGTATGAATGTCAGCGCAGGGCAGACAGTAAGGCATGGAGAGATTATAGGCAAGACCGGAAGTACGGGAGCCGTAACGGGAAGCCACTTACATCTGGAGTGCTTATCAGATGGAGAGTATTATAATCCGCTTTTCTATTTTGAAAACGGTAACGGATCCATTTATGGCACGACAGATCCTATCGGTGGCAGTGGCGATGTAGCTGCACTTATAGCAGAAGCGGAGAACTATCTCGGATACCCTTATGTATGGGGAGGCAGCAATCCGTCAACAAGCTTCGACTGTTCGGGCTTTGTGTGCTATGTGGTGACTCACAGCGGATATTACAATCTGCCACGTACCACAGCGCAGGGCATTTATAACCAGTGCCAGCATATCAGCGCATCAGAAGCGAGAGCCGGGGATATTATCTTTTTCACAGGTACATATAATTCCGGTAATCCGGTAACCCATGTTGGTATCTATGCCGGCAATGGTCAGATGATCCATGCAGGCGATCCCATCAAATACTCTTCCATTAACACACCATACTGGCAGAGCCATTTCTACGCATTTGGCAGATTGCCGGGACATTAAGGAGGCAAGATGAAAAGAGAAACAATCAAGAAAAACCGTATTCATGCCGCCGAGAAGAAAGAGTATTACACCGAGCGTGAGAAATACTGGGCGAGACTCGAACAGGAAGCGGATGATGCGGAAGCGATGAAGATCATCAGAAAGAAACATATAACACCGGAGCAGTTGGCACTGTTTAACAGCCTTTCTGAAAAAGAGGTTGCGGACATGATAGCTGCAAGGGATAAGGAATCAAAACAGCCCCCGCCCGATGAAGGCGGGGCCTTTCATGCAGAAAATGAAAAGGAGACAAACGAAAATGCAAAGAAAGTTATCAGTTAGGATTATTGCATCGCTGATCTTATCGGTGATGCTATTTGCACTGCCGGTCGGGGCATTCATTGCGAACAGCTCCACGGCGGTATCGGTATATGCCGAAGAGAGCGTGACGGTTAATGAAGCAGGAACTACAGATGATTCGTCATCAAGTGATGATGCTTCAGATAGTGGTTCTGCAGATGAAGGAACAGATACAACAGTTGAGAATCCTACAGGCGGGGATAATTTCGATGCCGGGGATGGTTCCAACACAGAAGACAGCACATCTGAAAATGAATCCGGAGATGGTGAGAACGGTGGTGAGACTGGAGAGGATGATCCCACACCGACTCCTGAACCTACACCAGAGCCGGAACCCGAGTGTATCTGTGACCACAAGTGCAGCCAGTATGATTACAACAAAGACTGCCCCGTGTGCAGCGAGAATTATAAGGACTGCGAATATAAGGAGCCGAGCGTAAAGATTACGATCAATACTCCTTCGGGATGGTATTCAAGCGGAACATCCGCAAAGGTCACTTTTAAGGTCGAGGATATTCTTGATACCGGGAATTTAGCCATAAAGTCCGTTAAAGCAAAGATCGGACAGAATGGCAGCTACAACGATGTAACAGAGGATATGTTCCTTGAAATTTCCGAGAACTGCACCGTATATGTGCTTGTGACGGATGCTAATGATAAGAGCTATGAGAGAAGCCGTTCCATCAAGTGCTTTGATACAAGCAAGCCTACGCTGAATGCGGCGGTATCGGACGGACTTCTCACTATCCAGGCATCCGATAATGACTCCGGCGTAAAGGTTATCTATGTGAACGGATATGAGTTTACCGATGTTACAAACGGAACCGTAAATATCAGGCTTTCCCAGTTCGATGCAGGCTATGAGTATTTCACGATCACTGCTATGGATAATGCCGGGAATGTATCGGAGGTTTATAAGACAAAGAATCCTTACTACAAAGATCCGAATTCCGATGATGATAGTAATCCGGCAGAACAGCTTCCTGCAAGTGCAGAGGCAACGAAGCCTTCCAGTGCGACAGCAACGGTTACAGATCATACCAGGACTGACAGTAATGGAAATACGACAAGCACTACAAGTACCACAACCAGCACCAATACATCTCCCGAGGCACAGAAGAAAGCCGAGTTTGCCAAGGCTGATGCAGAGGAAGCCGCTTTATCAGATGGAGAAAACGGTGAGGATATGAACCTTGGAAAAGAGTTCTATACCATTGAAGCTGCAAGCGGCAAGGTCTTTTATCTGATCATTGATCGTGACGGGCAGGAGGAAATGGTTTACTTCCTGACAGAGATCACGGAAAATGACCTGCTTAATGTAACAACAGATAATTCGGAGACTCTGCCTAAGAACTCAGCGGCTCTTGAATCGCAGATCCCTGTGACGGAGAGCGCATTGCCTAATAACAATACGGATATCGACGATACCCACGAAGTTGAGACTCCTACTGAGACACCGGAGGAACCACAGGAGACTGAACCGGAGGAGCCTGCCGAAGAGGAGCCGGAAGAGCCTGTTAAGAGCAATCCGCTTTTGGGATACATTATCATGGCAATTTTTGGCGGTGGCGTGATCGGAGCTGCATATTATTTCAAGGTAGTTAAGAAAAAGCAGGACGGCGATTTTGTCGAGGATGAGGATGAAGAAACTGAAGAGGAAGTATATGCAGACGATGCAGATGAGCAGGAAAAGGATCCTAATGATGCATGGTTTGACAATGCCGATGATGCGGCAGATTATCCAGAGCCTACAGCAGAACAGAAAGACAGACCTGCACCTACGGCAGAGGATATGGAAGATGCAACAATAGCTGATACGGAAGAGGAGAGCGCAGCCGATGTATCAGAAAAAGATGAATAAATACATTAACGACGGAGAGGGTAACCTCTCCGTCAGTCATTGAAAGGAGGCTTTTTTGCAATGGAAGACATTAAACAGACAGTAGATCAGGTAATGGACGATATCGCCGCAAAGCGTGATGAAGCGATGGGGAAAACGAATGCACCTGCACAGAGTGGTGAGAAAAAGAAGATGGATGAGATCACCATCAAATTTGGCAAGGGATGTGTCGGAGAGCCTTTTAAGGGAAAGGATGGCAAGGAGTATAAGCAGATCCTTATTCCCAATAAGGATGAAAATGATCACAGCCCCTGGGCAACATTTGTGGCAAGGTCAAATGCGGTGCATGAGGATCAGTATGGTAAGGGTATGTGGATGAAGCTACCTGCCGATGGTCATACCACAGTACGCAAGGATCACTGCGTCGGAGAAGGTGCTGATGGCAAGAAGATCTGGGAGACTGAAAAGACAAAGGTATCCAACAGAGAGCTGAAGGGCATGGTGGAGTTTTATAAGTCCAGAGGCAAGGAACAGGAGGAAAAGCCGAGAGAATCTCTTAAGGACAGGCTTTCCGAGAAAAAGGCGGAAGTATCACAGCAGAAGCACGATGCTCCTCAGAAGACTGCTACGAAGTCGAAGGAAGCTTCTTTATAAGGAGGCTGCCATGGGATACAAGTTAGTGGTTACCGAGAAGCCCAGTGTGGCCAGAGCATATGCGGATGCACTGGGCGTAAAGAATACGCAGGACGGTTATATCGAGGGAAACGGTTATATCATTTCATGGTGCGTAGGACACCTTATCGAGCTGGCACAACCAGATGCATATGATCCCGAACTAAAGAAATGGTCATATAATTCGCTCCCGATCATGCCGGGGAGCTGGCAGTACGAGATCAAGAAGGATACGAAAGCTCAGTTTAAGGTACTTAAGAAGCTCATGCACGATAAAGGCGTAGACGAGACTATCTGTGCTACCGATGCCGGACGAGAGGGGGAGCTGATTTTCCGTCTTGTATATGAGCAGGCAGGCTGTGATAAACCTATCAAGCGTTTATGGCTTTCATCTATGGAAGAGAGTGCCATAAGGGAAGGCTTTGCCAATCTGAAACCCGGATATATGTACAACGACCTGTATCAGAGTGCTTTATGCAGACAACAGGCTGACTGGCTTGTGGGTATCAATGGTACAAGGCTTTTCACGGTGCTTTATAACAGACTTTTGAAAGTCGGAAGGGTGCAGACTCCTACACTTGCAATGCTTGTGGACAGAGACGAAGCAATCCGAACCTTTAAGAAAGAGCCGTTTTATACCTGCCATATAGATGTAAATGGCATGGAAGCGGTATCCGATAAGTTCAAGACCGAAGATGAGGCAATGTCCGTAGAGGGATGTGCCGTATTTAACCCGGTGCGTATTACGAAGGTGGAGGAAGAGGAAAAGAGTATCGCACAGCCGAGACTTTATGACCTTACCACCCTGCAGAGGGATGCCAATCGTATCTTTGGATTTACGGCAAAACAGACCTTGGATTATACCCAGAGCCTTTATGAAAAGCGTCTTTGTACTTATCCGAGGACGGACAGCCAGTTTTTATCCGATGATATGGGACAGACTGCGGAAGATGTGATCGGAGCGGTGTTTAAGAGTGTACTACAGATTACGCAGGATTATTCGCCGGATATCGGCAGAGTCTTAAACAGTAAAAAGGTCACAGACCACCATGCCATTATACCTACGATGGAAATCGCAAAACAGGATATGGATGCACTTGCAGAGGGAGAGAAGAGGATTCTTTCCCTCATTTCATATCGTGTCCTGTGTGCTACATCCGGGAGACACATTTATAAGGGTGTAAAAGTGGAGCTTGACTGTGACGGTTTTAAGTTCCATGCAAGCGGAAAGACAGTCATATCCGAGGGATTTAAGAAGTATGAAAAGATGCTCAGAACCCGCTTTAAGGTAAAAGCCGATGTGGAGGATGAGGAAAAGTCTTTGCCTTTGGTACATGAGGGACAGTCATTCCGTGATGTGAATACGAGAGTGGTGGAGGGCTTCACGCAGCCACCAAAAGCTTTTACTGAAGACACGCTCCTTAAGTATATGGAGACTGCCGGTGCTTCGGAAATGGACGATGATGTGGAACGCAAGGGACTTGGCACACCTGCCACCAGAGCGGATATCATCGAAAAGCTCGTTAAGGATGGCTTTGTCAAAAGAGATAAGAAAAAGCTTGTTCCCACGGATGATGGGATCAGGCTCATAACCATCCTGCCTGATGTGGTGAAATCTCCGCAGATGACGGCGGACTGGGAAAACGCACTTGTCCTTGTCTCCAAGGGTGAGATGAGTGCGGATGCCTTTATGAAGGGCATTAAGGACATGGTAACTGATTTAGTAAAAACATACAGTAGCGTAAGCGAGGAGGAAAAGAAGATGTTTGGTTCAGAAGAAGCAATCGGAAAATGCCCTAAGTGTGGCGGAGATGTCGTTGTTGGCGAATATGGAGCATACTGCACCGAGAAGTGCGGCATGAGCCTTGGCTATGCCATGGGAAGAAAGCTTGACGAGGAGCAGATCAAGAAGCTTCTTGCAGGAGAAAAGATTTTTATGAAAGGTCTTAAGAGCAAGAAGGGCAAGAGCTATGATGCTTTTCTTAAGCCTGAAGGTGTGGAGGCGTATGACTACACCAACAAGGATGGCGAAGAGAGGAGCGGTTTCCAGTTCAAGTTTGCTTTTGAGTTTCCGGAGCGTAAGAAGAAGGGAGAGTGAGCAACATGAAGAAAGCAGTAAAAGTATTACTGGGCATTGCGGCGGCAGGAACCATTGTTTCCGCAATCGCTTATGCAGTAAAGAAGCGTAAGGATAGAAAGAAAAAGGATTTCTGTGATGATTATTTTGACTATATGGAGGAGGGTACAGAAGATGCAGAATAACAACTTGATCGCAACAGAGGTTGTAGAAAAGCCAAAGACAAGCGGCAAGGCTCGCTTTACTGCCTATATGCAGGGCATGAAGAAGCTGGAGCGTAAGGCACAGATGCAGAAGGAAGCTATGATGAAGGGAGGAGCAAAAGCATGAATTACGAAGAATTTAAGCAGGAAGTGGCAGACCGTATCAAGGAGTTTCTACCTGAGAAGTACGCAGATGCGGATGTTTCCATCCAAACAGTGGTGAAGAACAATGATCAGAAGCTGGATGGTCTTATGGTAAAGCTTGAGGACAGCAATATCGCTCCCAACATTTACCTTAACCAGTTTTATGAGCAACATGAGGACGGCAGACCTATGGATGATATCCTGGCTGCAATCGCAGATGTCCGCACTCAGCATGAGATGTCACAGGATTTCGATGTTAGCAGGCTTACGGATTTTGACAGCGTGAAGGACCGTATCACCTGCCGACTTATCAATGCAGAGCAGAATGCGGAGTATCTTGCAGATAAGCCTCATACTATGGTGGATGATCTGGCTGTTACCTATCATATCGCAATCGGCAAAGAAGAGAGCGGCACAATGAGCGCACCTATCACCAACAGGCTCATGGAGGGATACGGTGTGGATGTTGAGCAACTCCATCAGATTGCCCTTGATAACATGGACACCCTTACTCCGGCAACCTTCAAGAGCATGACGGAAACAATGGTTGATATGATGCTTCCCGATATGATGCGAAGCGGAATGACGGAAGAGCAGGCCAGAGAAGCTATTGCCGGCATGATCCCGCCTACACCTGATGAGATGATGTATGTTCTTTCCAATGAGGATAAGCTTAATGGTGCGGCGGTTCTTCTTAATGATAAGGTCATGGATGATATCACCGAGAAGCTGGGTCAGGACTACTTCATTTTACCTTCGAGTGTGCATGAGGTGCTGATCGTGCCTAAGAATGACCAGATGGATCTTAAGACATTGGAGAGCATGGTGCAGGATGTGAATGCCACACAGGTATCTCCGGAGGAAAGGCTCTCCGATCATGTATATGCCTATGACGCAAAGGAGCATGAGCTTTTCCGTGCGGACAAGGCGGAGGAGAGGGCTGCGACAAAAGAAGTCGAGGCTTCAAAAGAGGCGAGTGTTACAAAGGCTGAAGCAAAGGAAGAGAAAAAGCAGGAGCGTCCTTCCCTTAAGGAGAGACTTGCTCAGAAGAAAGATGTTGTTGCCAAGAATGAGGCAAACAGAGAGCCTCGTCAGATGAATAAGGACAGAGGACAGGCTTTGGCATAAGTATTTTTGCTTTGGAACGGGAGAGGGGCAGCGATGCCCTTCTCCCATAATCTTTATAAGGAGAAACAGGCTATGGCAAGAAAATATGATGAGATCAAATGGCTTGCACAGGCTACGGCACAGGATTTATCGGCAGATATGGAAAAGTGGAAAGGATTCCTTACCACTGCCGGAAGGCTATATCGGTATCCTTTCATGGATCAGCTGCTTATCTATGCCCAGAGACCGGATGCCACAGCGTGTGCAGAGCTTGAAACATGGAATCAGAAGAT
The DNA here is from genome assembly GCA_018056425.1 of Lachnospiraceae bacterium. Taxonomy (GTDB): domain Bacteria; phylum Bacillota; class Clostridia; order Lachnospirales; family Lachnospiraceae; genus AC2028. Next base: position 12,075 of record JAGPFR010000038.1, on the reverse strand, counting down.
GAACTGCTGGGTCAACCGTGGGTCCAAGGGTATCGCTCTTTTGGATGAAAGCAGCGGCAGACCAAGACTTCGGTATGTATTTGATGTGTCAAATGTGCATCCCGGATGGAATGTTGGAAGACTCCCGTACATATGGCAGGTCAGGGAACGGAATGAACAGACAGTTCTCAACAGACTTGAAAACATATATGGAAAAACAGATGAAAGCAGACCTTTTGGGGACAGGCTTGTGGAGCTGGCACATCGTATTGCGGATGATTATTACAGGGATGTAATGCCTGATCTGCAGGACAGGGTGGATGGAAGCTTTCTGTATGGATATGATGAACTGAATCTTGAACTGCGCTTGCAGGAGACCATGAGAGATTCCATCGCATATACGCTTCTTACAAGGTGCGGTGTGGATACAGAACTTTATGATTTTGATTTCCGTTATCTGCATGAGTTCAGCGATGTGAAAACATTGTCGGTACTGGGAAATGCGGTATCAGAAATGACTGAGCCGGTGCTCATGGAAATCGGAAGAGCGGTAACGGCACAGGAGCGTCATATCGCCCGATATGGCGAAGTAGAAAGACAAACGGAGAATATATCACAAGCCGTAGAAAAAAGCCAAAATTCGCTTGCAAATGAGGCTCAGAATGAATATAATGCTTTAAAGCGTGAAAGCGAGCGGCAAGGTGATATTTCCACCGATGATTATGAAAAAGGCGAAAGCGCTAATATTTCAGAACAAGGAGGAAATGACCATGGAACTGACTTACATGCAGAGCGGGGATTATCTGATCCCGAATTTGGTAGCGAACAGCGAGCCGGAGGAACCCTTAACGAAGTACGGACTGATGCGGAGGAACTTCTTAAAGGAACACAGGAGAGGAACCTACAGCGGGATGATGTTAGAAGGGAATCTGAAGGAGCACTGCCTGATGATCCAGAAGCAGGCAGAGGAGAGGATGGATCTTCTGACCGATCAGATGGCGAAGTCCCAGGGAGTGAACGAAGCACTGAAAGCATCAGACCAGATGAAGTGGGTGGGGCTGATGAACAACATCCGGGCATCGGCGGAGGAGATAGTTTTATCGGAGCTGATCTACAGCTAAACCCTCCGGATGCAGAACTTAAGCAACTGAATATGTTTGACCTGTTCCCATCATTTGCGGAGCAGGTGGGAACGATAGCTGCAGCGGAAGCAAGCGTGAAAACGAAGGCTCCCGCTGTTTTTATGTTAAAAGACGATCAGCTTCTTGATGTGATAAGGTCCGGTGGCGGTAAAGAGAATAACCGCAAGCGCATCTATGCGAAGTACCTGGCAGGAAAAGATGCTGCGGAAATGACGGATTTCATTAAGAACGAGATCGGAACGACAGGTAAGGGTTTTGAATTTGACGGGCAGAGGGTATCTGTCTGGTATAACGAAAACGGAATGAGCATCGCACCGGGGAACTCTGCTCAGGTGGACTTTGCCACTACCTATAGCTGGAGCCTTGTGGAAGAGTTTACCCGTCAGATGGTGGAAAACGGCTCATATATGTCAAGAAATGAAGCCTTTCTTGTGGACAGCACTGAGCGGGCGAGAGTGGCTGATCAGATATATTTCTTCTTCCGTGACGGCATTGATGATATGCCTGATTCTCTTTCTATCCAAGGAAGTAATTATCCCGACAGCCAGGCACATATCGCAGAGCTACTATCTACCCATGAGGGAAGGGAGCTGCTTGCAGAGGAGATTGGCAGGGCTGCGGACAGGATAGAGAGCGGAGAGATTCAACTTCGGTGGCGATATGTAAAAGAGCCGGAGTACCTACTTTCGGAGATTGCCGACCTCGATGCGGAGCGTAGGGAGTTGCCTCTTGCAGATGAGGTAAATGTAAGGCTTGAAAACTTCATCACTCAGGATGAGATTGACAGCAGGCTCACCCATGGAAGCGGCGTATCGCAGGGACTTTTCCGTATCTATGATTATTTTAAGGAGGGGCATGACGGCAAAGATAATGTAGCGTTCCTTAAAAAAGAATATGGTACAGGCGGACAGTCAGATGCACTGATCGGAAATGACAAGAGCTGGGAAGATCATGATGCAAAGGGCATTCAGCTTGACAAGGGAAGTATCATGGAGCCTTATACATCCGTGCTTCTTAACTGGAATGTGGTGGAAAAGCGTATCCGTGAACTGATTGCAGAGGATAAGTATCTGTCTCCCAAGGCAAAGGAAGCCTATGCAGAGTATAAAAAGGAGCAGGAAAAAGAAGCTCTTGCGGATGAGCAGGAAAAACTTGTTGATGCCATTGAAGCCGGGGATGCACAGGAAGAGCCTGAAAGCAAAGAGGCAGATCATAATCCCGAATTCGGTCCACCTGTCGGACGGGGAGAAAACAGCCGCTGGTCGATAGTCCATGAAGCGGATGATGAAAATGATAATCCCCAGGAGTGGGCAACAAAGCTCCCTTCCGGTCAGTATGTATGGATAGACCGTGAGGAAGATGGTTCATATGGGATTCATCCGGTGGCTGATTCTTTTGCTGCTCCTACGGAGACCTTCAGGACTCTTGAAGAGGCGCAGGAGTATGTTGACGAGACCATGCGGGGAGATGTGCTTAAAGAGCAGGAGTCTCCGACATATACAATCTATCAGATCTCGGACGAAGCCGAGGACAGACGGGATATCATCTTTGAGAATCTGGAGCACCTGCATAACAGAGGGCTGTCTGTTGATGCGGCAAACTATGAAGCAGTATATACCGGAGCATTGGAGGAAGGAACTACCCTTGAGGACCTATATGAGAAATTTAATATAGACCATCCGGCAGATTACAAGGGACGCTCCATGTCCGTATCGGATGTGGTGGTGCTGCATCAGAATGGTGAAGATAAGGCATATTTCGTGGATTCATTCGGATTTTCGGAAGTGCCGGAGTTTCTTCGGGAGAAAGAAGCAGTCCTTACGCCGGAGCAGGAGCAGGCAAAGGAGCTTATCAATGAGTTCTGCTACAGAGAGTATGACCATGATGCGGATTTCTCTGACCTTTCCAATGTGGAGATAGCCTATACCGACCTTATAGATGAAGCAGATGGAAAAGAGTACCCGATACAGGCTTCTGTAGACCTTGAGCATAACAGCATCCGTCTCGCGATTGACGGGCAGATCGTTTCTCAGAATGAATATGATACCCTTACTGACCTTATAGAAAATGAGCTTAAGTACCTTGATTTTGACGAGCTTACCTATGTATCGGAAGAGGACTGGGCGAAGTTCCATAACATGGAGCTTACCGCAGAGGATATACAGAATATTTCCTATATCGGAGCAGAGTACAGCAATTTCGGGCATACAGCGGAGTATGAGCTTGAAGCCGATATCCGGGGCGAGCGTCAGAAGATCCGGTATGAGGTCACAAGGCATGACGGGGATGAAGAGAGCTTTTCCATCCACACTGAAAGTAACGATATTTATGACAGGCTTTCTGAACCGGAGCTACGCAAGCTGGAAGAGAAACTGTCAGATGAAGTAAGGGTCGGGCAGTATGAAAAGAAGATTGAAAAAGCGGATAGCCTTGAAGCAGTTAAGAACATCCAGTATGAGTTTATGGATGACGAGAGCTTTCCAAGGAGGCTTGTTGGAAGATTTTGGGAATCCTATAACGCAAGAGAGGCAGAACTATCTGAGACGGCAAGGATTGAAGCAAAGAATTTCCGTATTACTGATGATGACCTGGGAAAAGGCAGCGCAAAGGAAAAGTTCCGTGGCAATATCAGGGCGATTACAACTTTGAAGCAGATCGAGGACGAACACAGGACAGCCACGCCCGAAGAACAGAAGATTTTATCACAGTATGTCGGCTGGGGCGGACTTGCGGATGCCTTTGATGAAACAAAGAGCAACTGGTCTGCGGAATATCAGGAATTAAAGAGTGTGCTTACACCGGAGGAGTACAATTCTGCAAGGGAAAGTACCCTTAACGCACATTTCACAAGCCCTGTGATCATAAGAAATATCTATGAAGCTCTGGGACAGATGGGCTTTGAAAAGGGAAATATCCTTGAGCCTGCCATGGGTGTAGGAAACTTCTTTGGTATGCTGCCGGAGGAGATGCAGGACAGTAAGTTATATGGAGTTGAGCTTGATGATCTGACAGGACGAATCGCAAAGCAGCTCTATCCGCAGGCAGATGTGCGTATCAGCGGATATGAAAAGACCGACTTCCAGAATGATTTCTTTGATGTGGCGGTCGGAAACGTACCGTTCGGAAATTATAAGGTCAGCGATAAGCCATATGATAAGCTGAATTTTCAGATCCATGATTATTTCTTTGCAAAGACCTTGGATAAGGTAAGACCGGGCGGCATCGTAGCATTTGTTACAAGCAAGGGAACCATGGATAAGCAAAGCCCGCAGGTGAGAAAGTACCTTGCTCAAAGGGCGGAGCTACTCGGAGCGGTGAGATTACCAAATACAGCCTTTAAAGAGAATGCCGGAACAGAAGTAACGTCCGACATTCTTTTTTTCCAGAAAAGGGACAGGCTGATGGATATCGAGCCGGACTGGGTACACCTCGGCATGGATGCAAACGGCATAGCCATGAACCAGTATTTTGCCGACCATCCGGAGATGATCGTAGGAAAGATGGAAATGGTGTCAGGGCCTTTCGGAATGGAGAGTACCTGTGTGCCGGATGAGAGCAGACCTTTTGAAGAGCAGCTACGTGAGGCAATCAGTAATATCCATGCGGAATATGAAGCGGTGGAGCTTTCAGCGGACGAGCTTGGAAAGTCAGACCTTGAAGTAATACCGGCTGATCCGAATGTGAAGAATTACAGCTTCTGTATGGTGGATGATCATGTGTATTATCGTGAGAATTCCGTCATGAAGCCTGCCGATGTGTCAGATACCATGGAAGATCGCATAAAGGGAATGATCGCTATCCGTGACTGTACGCAGGAACTGATCCAGATGCAGATGGAGGATTATCCCGATGTAGCCATTACAGAGAAGCAGGCAGAACTGAACGGATTATATGATAAGTTCTCTGATAAATACGGGCTTATCAGTTCCCAGACCAATAAGAGAGCCTTTAATCAGGACAGCAGCTATTGTCTGCTCTGTTCTTTGGAAAAGCTGGACGATGAGGGCAAGTTCCTTGGAAAAGCGGATATGTTCACGAAGCGTACCATCAAACACGCAGAGGTGGTGACAAGTGTTGATACCGCAAGCGAGGCACTGGCGGTCTCCCTGGCTGAAAAAGCCAAGGTAGACCTTGACTATATGGCAGAGCTTACGGGAAAGGAAAAAGAAGCCATAACCGAGGAGCTGGCAGGAGTTATATTCCGGAATCCTTTGACAGACCAGTGGGAGACAGCAGATGAGTATCTGTCTGGTAATGTCCGTGAGAAGCTTTCCATAGCAAAGAACTATGCGGAGAATCACCCGGAGTATCAGGTGAATGTGGCGCATCTTGAACAGGTAATGCCAAAAGACCTTGAAGCATCGGACATCGAAGTACGCCTTGGGGCAACATGGGTAGACCCGAAGTATATCGAAGACTTCATGCGTGAGACTTTCCAGACACCGGGATATCTTTTTGACCGGAATGTCATGGGCATACAGTATTCGGATGTGACAGGGCTTTGGAATGTAAAAGGCAAGAATGCCGATTATGGCAATACCCTCGCCAACATGACCTTTGGTACAAGCAGGGCGAACGCTTATAAGATACTGGAGGACAGCTTAAACCTTAAGGATGTGCGTATCTATGATACTATCGTGGAAGATGGCAAGGAAAAGAGGGTACTCAATAAAAAGGAGACTACCCTTGCCGCACAGAAACAGGAGGCAATCCGTGAAGCCTTTAAGGATTGGATTTTTAAGGATCCGGAGCGGAGAGCTGATCTTGTAAAAGTTTATAATGAGCGTTTCAATTCCACGAGACCGAGAGAGTATGACGGCTCACATTTGCAGTTCCCGGGCATGACACCGGATATAGAGCTGAAACCTCATCAGAAAAATGCGGTAGCCCATGTGCTGTATGGAGATAACACACTTCTTGCTCATTGCGTAGGTGCGGGCAAGACCTTTGAAATGACTGCGGCGGCTATGGAGCTTAAAAGGCTTGGGCTTGCACAGAAGTCATTGTTTGTAGTACCGAACCACTTAACAGAGCAGTGGGCATCAGATTTCCTGCGGCTATATCCCGGAGCGAATATCCTTGCGGCTACAAAAAAGGACTTTGAGCCTGCGAACCGCAAGAAGTTCTGCTCCCGTATAGCGACAGGCGATTATGATGCAGTGATCATCGGACATACCCAGTTTGAAAAGATCCCTCTGTCACAGGAAAGACAGGTGGCGATACTGGAGCGGCAGATAGATGAGATCACGGAAGCCATAGCACAGGCGAAGGCTGACCGGGGTGAGCGATATACCATCAAACAGATGGAAAAATCCAAGAAGCAGCTTATGACAAGGCTTGATAAATTAAATGATCAGAGCCGTAAGGATAATGTCGTAACCTTTGAGCAGCTTGGCGTTGACAGGCTTTTTGTGGACGAGTCGCATTCGTACAAGAATTTGTTCCTATATACGAAAATGCGGAATGTGGCAGGCATAGCTCAGACCGAGGCACAGAAGTCACAGGATATGTTTAACAAGTGTCAGTACCTCGATGAACTTACAGGTGGTAAGGGCGTGACCTTTGCGACCGGAACCCCTATCAGCAATAGTATGACGGAGCTTTATACCAATATGAGATATTTACAGTATGGTACGCTTCAGAAGCTGGGACTGGGACAGTTTGATGCATGGGCGGCTAATTTCGGTGATACACAGACTGCGATAGAGCTTGCACCGGAAGGAACCGGATACAGGGCAAAGACAAGGTTTGCGAAGTTCTTTAACCTGCCGGAGCTGATTGCACTCTTTAAGGAGAGTGCTGATATACAGACACCGGATATGTTAAAACTTCCTGTGCCGGAGGCAGAGTATGAAAATGTAACGCTTAAACCGTCAGAAGCACAGAAGGAAATGGTGGCATCCCTTGCAGACAGGGCAGAGCAGGTGCGTAACCGCATGGTGGATTCATCCGTCGATAATATGCTTAAAATTACTAACGACGGCAGAAAGCTTGCTCTGGATCAGCGTCTTATGAACGATATGCTGCCGGATGATCCTAACAGCAAGTCCAGTGTATGTGTGGAGAAAGCATTTGAGATATGGGAGGAGACAAAAGATAAGCGGTCGGCCCAGCTCATTTTTTGCGATTTGAGTACACCTAAAGGAGACGGAACCTTCAATGTATATGAGGATATCAGGGACAAGCTGATAGCAAAAGGAGTACCACCGGAAGAGATAGCCTTTATCCATGATGCAAATACCGAAACGAGGAAAGCGGAGCTGTTTGGCAAAGTAAGAAGCGGACAGGTCCGTTTTTTATTGGGATCAACGCAGAAGATGGGAGCCGGTACGAATGTGCAGGACAGGCTGATAGCACTTCATCACTTGGATGTGCCGTGGAGACCGTCTGACATTGAACAGCAGGAAGGTCGAATCTTACGACAGGGCAATACCAATCCGAAGGTGAAGATCTTCCGTTATGTTACCGAGGGTACGTTTGATGCGTACTCGTGGCAGCTTATCGAGAATAAGCAGAAGTTCATCGGGCAGATCATGACCAGTAAATCTCCGGTCAGAAGCTGTGAGGATATCGACGAGGCAGCTCTTACTTATGCAGAGGTCAAGGCACTTGCTACGGGCAATCCGTACATTAAGGAAAAGATGGACTTGGATATCCAGGTATCGAAGCTGAAGCTGATGAAAGCGAACCATACCAGTCAGAAATACCGACTGGAGGACAATATCGCAAAGAACTATCCTCAGCAGATATCGGCATTGAAGGAGCGTATCGCTGGAATGAAGGCAGATATTGCCACTTACAATGCCAACAAGCCTGCGGATAAGGATATTTTTACCATGACGGTAGCCGGAAAGATCTATGATGACAGGAAGGAAGCCGGGACAGCGATTATTGGAATCTGCAAGGAAATGAAGCAGGCCAATGTGGCTGTGCCAATCGGTGAGTATTTGGGCATGAAGATGAATGTAACCTTTGATTCATTTTTCAGGAAGTTTACGCTGAACATGAAGGGAAAACTCAGCCATGAAGTGGAGATTGGCTCTGACCCGTCCGGAAATATAACCCGTATCGGTAATGCTATGGAGTCCATGTCAAAACAGCTTGAAGATGCGATTGCGAAGCTGGCCAATGTGGAGCAACAGCTTGAAACCGCAAAGATTGAGGTGGGAAAGCCGTTCCCGCAGGAGCAGGAGCTTAACGATAAGCTGACAAGGCTTGCAGAGCTGAACAGCCTGCTTGATATGGATGAGAAGGGTGAGGATGCGGTTGATCTTGATGAAGATGCTCCAAAGCCGGAGAAAGAAACAGCAGAGCAGACCGAGGCGGTAGTGGCGGCACAGGAGGCTACCAAAGAGGCAGGTCACATATCGGAGGATAAGGCTGAAATAAGCGAAAAAGCTGAGGAGGCTGATATATCAGAAACAGAGGATATGGGGAACCCTGCAACAAAACCGCAGACAAAAGAGGAAAGACCGTCCCTTATCGCAAGGCTTAATGAGAAGAAGGCGGTTGTAGCTGCCATGGATCAGAAAGCACCTGCAGTAGCAAAGAAAAAAGAAGAGGTTATAGCATAAGATCAAAGGGCTTTGGAGATTATCTCCGGAGCCTTTTAGAAAGGAGCGGAAATGGCAAAAGACGAAACAAAAGGCGAAAGCCTTAACGATGCCGCTGTCATAAGCGCATTTAAGGATAAGACCAAAGAGAAGTTCCATGAGCTTGACGGCATGGATCCTGAAACGATAGAAGCTAATGTTAAAACAATAGTGCAGGGCATAGTGAATGATTATGGGATGGATGTAATCATTGAGGATGTCGTTGTATCCGGCAGTCGTTGCAGGGGTATGGAGGAGAAAGGAGCTGACCTTGATGTGGTGTTGTATTACAGCGGCTCGGTGAGGGAGGACGATCTGTTTAACACTCTTAATCAGGGAAATATCATTATGGGTGGTGTAAAGCTTGATATAAACACGATATCACAAGAACAGCATGGGAGTCTTTCCGAGTATCTGACCGGTGTGGAAGCGTACCTTACAGAAAAACAGGCTCAAATAATACAGGAAGCACAGCAGCATAACACGGAGATAGCCTATACCGTTGCGGAGTGCGGCGAATTTCACAGCATGGGAGCCTATTATGAGGGAATTGCCACGATAGAAGAGGCAAAAGCATTGTTTGAAGGCATCCGTGAAAACCATAGTAATATGATTCCTGCTGTCGGTATCAATATACATGAAGCCGGGACAGCGGAGATAGATGATGTACAGATGGATGTACTTTATGGAAACAGCATAGACCTTGATGATCTGCGGTATGTTCCTCAGATATGGAATGATCAGGAGGGATTGTCAAAGGTCGGACAGATCATAGATGCATTCCCGGATGTAAAGGTAATCGGGACACTGCCGGGATTAACTGTACAGGATAGACCGGAACAGGATATGGATGCCGTAAAGCCGGTATATATTGATGAAGCTGCGAAACTGGCCGCAGAGATAGACCGCTTTTCCAGTGATTTTGATCCCTATGAGTACAAGGATACAGTCGATAACTGGGAGTTACAGGTGCAGAACATAGCCGATGATATAAGAAACGGCAATTCTGCGGATTATAAGAAGTACCTGGGAACTGTGATAGAAGAGAGTGACAACATCGAGGATGTCCGCAAGGCTGCGGAACTGCTTGTGAAGCTGGCTGAGTACAAGCCACTTGCCAAAGTAGAGGAGCTTGAAGAGGTCAATCTTAACCAGATCGACAATGTACTCAGCAACACGGTTCCAAAATCCGAAGAGAAAAGGGAAGCCCGTCAGGCAGAGCAGGAACGCTTGGAAGAACTGCAGCGCATCGAGGAAGAAGAGCGAAAGCGCAGGGCAAGAGGGGAACGCCCGTCACTACGGGCGAGACTTGTGGCCAAGAAAGCTATAGTAGCTGCAAACAGTACGGTCCCCCAAAGAGAAACACAGCGACAGGTGCAAAAATGAGCCAGTAAAACCGCATATTGAGCTTTAAAGGTGTGTTTATTGGACACGTAAATTTGTAATATGAGATCAGGATGGGGAAATACCCTGTTCTGGTCTCTTTTTTTATATCATTGTACGGTAATGGATAATTTCATGGAGGTGATGCAGAACGGAGAAATACTAAAATAAAACTTTAAGAACTTGAAATCTGATAATGACATTTGAGCCGATTTGTGATATACTGTCGATTACAGTGGCGAAGTATAAGTTGTTGATTGTTGTAATGACAAAGAAAGGTAAATTTAATGGCAGTATCTTATAACGGCTTATGGAAAATGTTAATCGACAAAAACATGTACAAAAAGGATCTGACAGCTAGATTGGGCATTAGTTCAGCTACCCTTGCCAAGATGGGCCGGGGCGAGAATGTGTCTATGGATATTCTGGAGAAGATCTGCGAGTACATGGACTGCAATCTTGGCGATATAGCAAGTTTTGAAAAGGACGATAAGGGAGAGGATAAGGCGGATGGCTGATTACAAGTATGACTCTCCTTACAGTGGTAGCGGATCGCTTACAAGAGAGCAGTTCCTGTTCCATGAGACAAGGATAGTTGCGAAGCTTCTCATAGATGAGGGGCTTGATGATAATGAAATAGTGGAAAGGATCATGGAAGAGAATCTATTCCAGTTTCCTACAGAGAAAAGTGTAAAGAGAATTGTGAACGGATGCCTCAGAAGGCTCAGATGTCTGGGAGATGACAGTCTGATAAAGACAATAGCTCATAGTTCTATGGAAAATGCGAAGCAAGCTTGCCTGTACGCAATGATGAAACAGTACAGACTGGTATGGGAATATATGATTACAGTTATCGGAGCAAAGTTCCGAGAGCAGGATTTCTCATACGGACGCATAGACCTCAATGTGTTCTTCATGAGAATACAGGAGCAGGATGATGAGGTTGCGAGCTGGAGCGATTCGACCATAGATAAGATCAAACAGGTTCTTAACAAGGTTCTTGTGGAAAATGAGTATATAGATACTCCGAGAGCAAAGGTGCTTAATCCTGTAATGATATGCACAGAGGTTGAGAATACGATAAGGGCAAACGGTGACGAGGCTGCTCTGCCTGCGTTCAACTGTTTTTATTAAAGGTTAGGAGATGCGTTTATGAGCGACATTTTAGAGAGGCTTGATAAATTGAAAGCCAGAATACAGGACGAAGATTTCCTAAAGGGGAATGGCCTGAGCAATGAGGTAAACATTCATATCTTTTGCTATGATCCGGCAGATGAGATGGCTGTCAGATATTTTACCGAGCAGCTGGTCTCTGATCAGGACATAAACTGCAATGTAAAAGAAAAGAATCTTTATGAAATATTCTTGAAGCTCTGTGCGGATAACCGGCTTCTTGATAAGATACCGGGACTTGAGAAGAGTAAGGGAGCAGATTTTATCCTGAAAAATCTTCAAGGTAGAACAGCTTCTGCAAAGAATTTTGTTCAGGAAATCTGTAAGGATGGTTTTTCGGAGGGAGATGTTCTGCTGATCACCGGCGTGGGGGAAGCTTTCCCGTTTATACGGTCGCACGACGTGCTTAATGCTATCCAGCCGCAGGACTCAGGAAAGATACCGATAGTGGTTCTGTATCCAGGAACATTCAACGGTCGTGATGTGAAATTATTCAACAAACTTGAACCCAAGGGTTACTATAGAGCGTTTAACGCAATCGGAATGGAGGAAAAACTGTAATGAGAATTGAGCAGATGTTTAAAGATGACATCAACAGAAAGATCAATGGTGTCGTACAGGTTGAGCAGGAAACAGAGCGTGTTCTCATCCAGGAATTGGACGAGTACGTTGTAACAAATGTTAAAATCACAAAAATTTAGGAACGCCGGCGCTCCTTTCATTTACGAAAGGAGTTCTTATGAACCATGAAAATTTAATAACGAAGATTGATGTGTTGGAACTATGCAGTGGCATCGGAATGACAT
>JAGPFR010000037.1 GCA_018056425.1 Lachnospiraceae bacterium | reverse complement strand
GAAACCTTCGAGTCGTCTGTTTGCTATGACAAAAAATATGACGATCAACATCCGGATGCAGGAATTATACCACTTTTTGACTGGTGGGACATAGGAAAATCGGGGCAAAAATGCCTCAAAAATTAATAATTTGTTATTTGGCGATATTTCGGTTGGTTTTTAGTTTTTCATTCAAGGGGAAAAATATGACTATTAAAGAATATTCCGGAAACATGAAACAGGCTCTCGAGAAGATTCTCGGCGAAGGCTATGAAGTAGAAGAGGCTCTGATAGGCAAGAACAACGGAGTCCAGCTGGATGCCCTGGTAATAAGGACATCAGGTATGAATATCGCTCCGACTCTCTATCTTAAATCCTATTTTGAGAATTATGAAGACGGAGAAACCATACAGGACGGAGCTATGCGTCTTGCTGAAGATTTCAGAAGAGCCCTTCCGGACGAAGGATTCGATGTTTCATTTTACGAAGATTATGATCTGGTAAAAGAAGGACTGTCTTATAAACTCATTTCCGCAGAAAGAAACAGTGAGCTCCTCAGTGATGTTCCCCATGTTCCTTTTCTGGACCTTGCGATCGTTTTTTATTATGCGTTTGAGAACAGAGGACTTCCGGACGGAACGATACTTATAAAGAACAAACACATGGAAATGTGGGGTGTCTCTACCGAGCAGCTTATGAGGGATGCCGGCGAAAATGCCCCCAAGTCCCTTCCCGGAGTATGCAGGGATATGTGCAGCGTTCTGGAGAGGATATATCCGGGAAAATCCGAAGAGATCTTTCCTGCGAATGAACCGATGCTGCCAATGTACGTTCTGTCCAATTCCAGGATGGTAAACGGAGCTGCTGCGATGCTTTATCCCGATATCCTGCACAATCTTTCGGAGAGTCTTAAGTCCGATCTTTATATTATCCCCAGTTCGGTGCATGAGGTCATCGTTTTATCGAGAAATATGGCCGGTGACGAAAAGTCATTAAGGGAGATGATTCATACCGTGAACGAAACCCAGCTTGAACCGCAGGATGTTCTTTCGGATTCGTTATATTTTTATGACCGAAAGGACGAAAAAATCTCAATTGCATAGGTAACGAATACTATAAGAAAATGCAGTAAACAGAAAGGTTTGACGGGGCCGCAAAACTTTACACTACGTGTTATTTATGGTAAAATCGCAGAGTTGTAATAAATTTGTAACATATGAAATATATGTTACGTCATAAAGCTTGCAGCCGTAGTCTAATGGATAGAACGAAGGCCTCCGACGCCTTTAATGCAGGTTCGATTCCTGTCGGCTGCATATGGAGAATTTGATGAACAAGGATATATACAGTAGGATGATCCCGTTCGTTAAAAAGAATATAAAGCTTGCGGCTCCGGTCTTTTTATTTTTTGTTGCCGCGATCGTTACGTTTGTAGCACTTTCTGCAAGAAGCAGAAGAGTAATGATCCCCGATCCTGCTGAGGTTACTTCGGTTCCCGCAGCTGAGCTCACAACTGTGGACGAGATTCCCGCGACCGAGCCTTTGGCTCTCACCGAGAATACCAACGGGGATATAACCGACTTTTTTGTAGAGTATTATCTGTGTATTTCAAACGGAGATGTCGATAAGCTTGATATTCTGACCGATACGATCGAGATGAAAGACAAGCTCGTTAAAGCGGAACAGAGCAGGTATCTGGATTATGCTCTTATTAATCTCTATACCATGCCCGCTTATGATGAAACATCCCTTATTGTTTTTGCGGTAACGGATGTAACCTTCAATGAATACCCGGACAGCCCGCTTCCCGCTTATGACGGTTTTTATCTGAGGCAGAACGCTGACGGAAGTTATGTTATCATTAATTCCGAACTTTCCCAGGAAGAGAACGATTATATCGCAGGAGCACTTGCATGCGAAGACGTTGTTGAACTCGGGAACCGCATTACCACCGACTATAACGACATCATCACCGCTCATCCCGAGCTCCTGACATATATGAAGGAACTCGATGAAACGGTAAGTCTTGAAGCAGGAGAGAAGCTTGCCGCACTCAATTCCGGTGAGGAGATCGAAATGCCTGAGATAGAGCAGCCTGCAGAAGACGGAGAGGAAGAGGAAGTCAAGACCGCCACCGCCAATGCGACAGTCAATGTCAGGGTCAGTGATTCGATGAATGCCGATACCATGGGACAGCTTTATGGCGGAACCACCGTTGAGATTCTTGAAATGAAGGGAAACGGCTGGGCGAAGATTTCATATGACGGCAAAGAAGGATATGTTAAAACAGAGTACCTGACCCTTGATATTGATATCGACAGTGTTGTTACCATCGGAACCGTAACGGCTATTGAGACGATCAATATCAGAGCTAAGGCAGGAACGGACGGAATGATAATGGGTTCATTCGCCAAGGGTACGACTGCGAGACTTGTATCCGAAGCTGACGGCTGGTGCGAAGTCGTTTATAACGGAAAAGTCGTATATCTGAGTTCAGAGTATCTTGAGATAGAACTTGACTGAATCTGATTTCGGATCCGGATAAACCCGGATCCGATTTTTTATAAAAATATTTTGTATACATGTATTTTTGTATTTACTTTATTGCTTTAATGTATTATATTATTTAAGGTTTTTGGTAAAACCTAGTAAGTATATATGATCCAATTTTTTTACAGGAGGAATGTTTTATGTCTTATGTTGATGAGATCTATGACAGAGTAGTAGCACAGAACCCTGCTCAGCCCGAATTCCATCAGGCAGTTAAGGAGGTTCTCGAGTCACTTCGCGTGGTTATCGAGGCTAATGAGGAGGAGTACAGAAAAGATGCTCTTCTTGAGAGACTTACCACTCCCGAGCGTCAGATCCTTTTCAGAGTTCCCTGGGTTGATGACAAGGGACAGGTTCAGGTTAACAACGCAATGAGAGTTCAGTTTAACTCAGCTATCGGACCTTACAAGGGAGGCCTTCGCCTTCATCCTTCTGTAAACATTGGTATTATTAAGTTCCTCGGATTCGAGCAGATCTTCAAGAACTCTCTTACCGGACTTCCTATCGGCGGCGGTAAGGGCGGATCCGACTTCGATCCCAAGGGCAAGTCAGACAGAGAAATTATGGCATTCTGCCAGAGTTTCATGACCGAGCTTCACAAGTACATCGGAGCTGACACCGACGTTCCCGCAGGTGATATCGGAACCGGCGCTCGTGAGATCGGATTTATGTACGGACAGTATAAGAGACTTACCGGACTCTATGAAGGAGTTCTTACCGGAAAGGGACTTTCCTACGGCGGATCTCTTGCAAGAACCGAAGCTACCGGATACGGACTTCTTTACATGACCGAAGAGATGCTCAAGTGCAACGGCATCGACATCGCAGGCAAGACCTGTGCAGTTTCCGGATCAGGAAACGTTGCGATCTACGCAATCCAGAAGGCTCAGCAGCTTGGCGCTAAGCCCGTTACCTGCTCAGATTCTACCGGATGGATCTATGATCCCGAAGGAATCGATGTTGCACTTCTCAAGGAAGTTAAGGAAGTTAAGCGTGCAAGACTTACCGAGTATGCTGCAAAGCGTCCTTCAGCTCAGTATCATGACAAGGCTACGGAAGGGACAAATCAGTGGGAGATCAAGGTTGACATCGCTCTTCCTTGCGCAACCCAGAACGAGCTTAACCTCGATGACGCTAAGAAGCTTGTTGCCAACGGCGTAATCGCTGTTTGCGAAGGCGCTAACATGCCTACCACTCTTGATGCTACCAAGTATTTCCAGGAGAACAAGGTTTACTTCGTTCCCGGAAAGGCAGCAAACGCAGGTGGTGTTGCTACTTCCGCACTCGAGATGAGCCAGAACTCCGAGAGACTTTCCTGGACCTTCGAAGAGGTTGATGCTAAGCTCAAGAACATCATGGTTAACATCTTCCATAATCTTGATGATGCTTCCAAGAAGTACGGACTTGAGGGCGACTATGTTGCAGGTGCAAACATTGCCGGATTCCTCAAAGTTGCAGACGCAATGAAGGCTCAGGGTATTGTATAATCCCTTCTTCACATAACACCTCTAAGTCCCGCAGGCTGATAACCTGCGGGACTTTTTTAATCCGGTTACGGGGCGGCTATGGGGAGTATGTGAAAAAATAGCTTTTGTGGTATAATAAATGAGTTATTCTATGCGCATTTTTCGTTTGTTTAGTAGTGTAAAAACCGGGGGACAAGAATGGAAAAATACGTATTTGATGAAAAAGCAAAAGCACTTCTTGAGAGCAGCTGTGTTCCTTTTGCAATTTACCAGTTTCTGGATAACAGGGTTGTTACTCATCTTGTGACCGACGGTTTCTGTGACATCATGGGTGTTGACAGAGCGACCGTCTATGACAGCATGGAAAACCATCTTTATGATGCTGACCATCCCGATGACGTAGCCAGGCTCGGAAATGCTGTAATTGAATTTGCAACCGGAAAAAGTGATTTCAATATACTTTACCGGACAAAGACACCTGACGGCTACCATATCATCCATGCAAGAGGAAAACATGTAAATGCCCCTACCGGAGAGCAGCTTGCCGTCGTATGGTATTCGGATGAAGGTCTGTATACCGATGACAGAAAGCCATTTTTCGACCAGGCTATGGAGCATATGCTCCTGAATAACGGAAGTATTCAGGAAGTGGGTTATGACAACATGACCGGTCTTCCCAATATGAACTATTTCCTTAAGCTGGCCGAAAAGACCAGGGATGATATCATCGCAAGCGGAGAAACTCCCATTCTTCTGTATTTTGATTTTAATGACATGAAGAATTACAATCTCCGCTATGGTTTTGAAGAGGGAGATAAACTCATAGTCGGTCTTTCGAGGATTCTTTCCTCACATTATTCCAACATCAACTGTTCAAGACTGTCCGGTGATCATTTTGTTGCGGTAACAAGCGATAAAAATCTTGAGCAGGAGTTGTACGAGGTATTCGAAGAATGTAAGAACTTAAATGGCGGACGATCTCTGTTTGTAAGAGTAGGAATTTATAAAAAAGAAGGGGAGACCATTTCGGTAGGTATTGCCTGTGACAGAGCAAAGCTTGCATGTGATCACCGCAGGAATATTGCCGAATCTTCATTTACATATTTTAGTGAAGATCTTCTTAAAGCCTCTCAGCTTCGCCATTACATTATCGAAAACCTTGATAAGGCGATACAGGAAAAATGGATACAGGTTTATTATCAGCCGATCGTCCGCTCCGTTAACGAAAGAGTCAGTGACGAAGAAGCACTTGCAAGGTGGATAGATCCGATTAAGGGATTCATGTCACCTGCTGATTTTATTCCCGTCCTTGAAGATGCAAAGCTTTTGTATAAGCTTGATCTTTATGTACTTGAACAGATACTTGAAAGAATGAAACTTTTCGAGGAGAAAGGCTTCTTCATAGTTCCGTGTTCGATCAATATCTCACGTAATGACTTTGACAAGATTGACGTTGTTGAAGAAATCAGAAGACGCGTTGATGATTCCGGAGTCGGCCGTGACAAGATCACGATCGAGATAACGGAAAGTGCTGTCGGAGAAGATATAGATTATCTGAGTAAACAGGTGGACCGGCTTAAAAGCCTCGGTTTTTCTGTATGGATGGATGACTATGGCACGGGCTATTCTTCACCCGATATCTTACAGCAGATAAGATTTGACACTCTCAAACTCGACATGACTTTCATGAGAAGTTTTGATAAGACTCATAAGAGTCGTATCATCATAAGTGAATTGATAAACATGGCTCTTAATCTCAACATGGAAGTTGTAGTTGAAGGCGTGGAAACCGAGGAGCAGGTCCGGTTTTTGAAGGAAGCCGGAGCCACCAAGATGCAGGGTTATTATTTCTGTAAACCCGTGACTGTTGATGCAATCCTTGAGAGATATGAGAAAGGAATGCAGATAGGATTCGAGAATCCTATGGAGTCTGACTATTTTGCAGCCGTCGGACGCTTTAATCTGTACAATTTCTCTGCGTTTTCCGGCAGTGATATTCAGAGCGATTATTTTAATACCATCCCGATAGCTATTTTTGAAGTCAGGGATAGTGATGTTACGATTATCAGATGCAACCATTCATATCAGAAGGCTGCCCGAAAATTCTTTGGCATAGATGATATACACGTCAGTGTGCCTTTTGATGCATTTAACCTTGAACAAAAGGTTAATTTCCTTGATTTTCTGCTGGGGTGTGCGGAAGACGGCGGACAGATCATAGAAGAGCTTCCTGTCAATAAGGATTATAAGGCAAATATGCTTTTCAGAAGAGTTGCTGTCAATTCCGTTACCGAAGTAAAAGCAGTGGCGCTTATGCTGCTTGATATCAAGGAAAAGAAGAAAGGAATCGAGGCTCTTTCCTTTGGAAGCGTGGCAAAGGCTCTTTCATCGGATTATATGCATCTATATTTTGTGGATCTTGATACGGAGGAATATACCGAATATTTGCCCGACCGTGACAGGTACGATATGTCTCTTGAACGCAGAGGCGATCATTTCTTTAAAAACAGCAGAAAAGACGCACTTAAAGTTCTGTATAAAGATGATCGGGAAAGGTTTATTGCCACATTTAACAGGAAAACTATCCTTAAGAGCATAGAAAATGAAGGCGGTTTCTCCACCATATACAGAATTCTTCAGAACGGTGAACCGCTGTATGTAAATCTGAAGGCTGTACTTACGGAAGATAAGAAATATCTGATCATCGGTGTCAACGATGTGGATGCTCAGGTCAGGGAACATCAGGAAATGATGCGTGCCGAGGAAGATATGACTATCTTCTCCAGGATCAGAGCATTATCAGGTTCATACATTGCCTTTTATACGGTTGATCTTGATACGGAAGATTATTATCTGTACGATGCTGCACAGGATTTTACCGCTTTGGTATCAGGAAATTTTGGATCGGATTTTTTTGCCACTGCACTCAGAGAGTCCGAACCGGTTATTGATCCGAAGGATTTTGAACATTTCCGCAACAATTTCAACAAGGCGGCTATACTGGATGCAATCGATAAAACGGGACTGTTTTCGATAAAGTATCATCTAAAGATCGGCGATGAGATCTGTGAGGTCTGCATGAAGGTTGCAAAACTGGTTGAAGACGGCTCGGATAAACTGATCATCGGAGTTGAAAAGATTGGCGAAAGTATTGAATGATAAAAGCATAACCGCATATGTGGACGGAAGTTTTAACGTCGAAACAGGTGTGTATTCTTTTGGATGCGTGTTCCTCCCAGAAGATGGAACAGTAAGAGTATTGTGCGGAAGCGGTAATGACCCTGAAAATGCCAGGCAGAGAAATGTGACCGGTGAGATGCTCGGCGCCATGAACGCAGTTTTATGCGCGATCAAAAGCGGCTACAAAGCCATAGACATCTACTATGACTATGCAGGGATAGAAAGCTGGGTTACCGGTGCATGGAAGAGCAAGAATGACCTGACAAGATCCTATGCCATGGCTATGAAAGGCTGGATGAGCAGGATTGAGATTTCTTTTCACAAAGTCGAAGCTCATACGGGCGATAAATATAATGAAGTCGCCGATAAGATGGCCAAAAGAGGAGCGGATGCAAACGGCATTCCCGAAACCCGCAGTATAAAGGAAATGGAAATATGGAATCCGGAAAAATAAGACTGAATAAATTCCTCGCCGAATCCGGTGTGTGTTCCAGACGTGAGGCAGACAGACTCATTGAAGCGGGCAAGGTCATAATAAACGATCACGTCGCTAAAGTCGGCGAAGCGGTTATGCCGGGTGACAGGGTAGAATATGAGGGAAGAGTTCTAAGGGGTAAGACACAGACTGTTGTTCTGGCGTTCAACAAGCCAAAAGGTGTCACCACTTCGGAAAAAGATGAGCATGCAGATGCGCTTATCAGCGATTATATCGACTATCCCGTAAGAGTAACCTATGCGGGAAGACTCGATAAGGATTCCGAGGGACTTATCCTTCTTACCAACGACGGCGATCTCATCGATCATATGATGAGAGGTGTTAATCTCCACGAAAAAGAATACATCGTAACAGTCGATAAAGAGATCACCGAAGAGATTTGTGACAGGCTCAGAAAAGGTATATATATACCCGAATTAAAATGCAAGACCAGACCCTGCAAAGTAACGATTAAGGACAAGAATGCATTCTCGATAGTTCTTACTCAGGGACTTAACAGGCAGATCAGACGAATGTGCGAACAGGTTGGCCTTAAGGTTAAGAAGCTTGTCAGGATCAGAGTAATGAATATCACTCTCGGAGGTCTTAAGCCGGGACAGTATAAAGAACTTACCGAGGCTCAGATAAAGGGTTTATGGAAGAAGAATTAAAGATAAACAGGATAAAAGAATTAAACGTCATTTTGAAGAAAGCATCCGAAAGCTATTATGCCAAGGATGAATCCATTATGACGGACCATGAATATGATGCGCTCTATGATGAACTTGTAAGGCTTGAAGAAGAGACCGGTGTGATCTTAGCCGGAAGCCCCACTCAGACTGTGGGTTACGAAGCCGTGGATGAACTTCCCAAGGAAAAGCATCCGAGTCCCATGCTTTCGCTGGGCAAGACCAAATCAAGAGAAGAACTTGCTTCCTGGCTTGGAGATCGTGAAGGAGTGCTGAGCTGGAAGCTTGACGGACTTACGGTAGTATTAACATACGAAAACGGAGAACTTACCAAAGCCGTAACGAGAGGAAACGGAGAGATCGGCGAAGTCATCACTCCCAATGCCAGGGTGTTCGATAATGTTCCTCTGAAGATACCTTTTAACGGCCAGCTTGTAATAAGAGGTGAAGCCGTTATATCGTATCCCGATTTTGAGAAGATCAATGCTGCAATCACATCAGCAGAAGATAAATACAAAAATCCCAGGAACCTTTGCAGCGGTTCTGTCAGGCAGCTTGATGCGAGGATCACCGCATCAAGACATGTAAGATTTGTGGCTTTCAATCTCGTATCTGCGGATGGCGTTGATGAAAGTGTGATGAACTCTGCTTACGGAAGACTTTCTTTTCTCGAGAATCTCGGATTCGAAGCTGTGCAGAGAGTCAAGGTGACCTCAGGGAGTGTAATAGATGCTGTAGGTGATTACGAGAAAAAAGTAGCATCATATGAGATTCCATCCGACGGACTTGTTCTTACTTACGAGGATGTAGCATACGGTCAGTCGCTTGGAAGAACCGCGAAGTCTCCCAGACATTCAATCGCTTTTAAGTGGGCAGATGAAACTGCGGAGACAGTATTAAAAGAAGTTGAGTGGAGCGCCAGCAGAACGGGCCTTATCAATCCCGTTGCCGTATTTGAACCGGTTGAACTGGAAGGTACAACAGTTACCAGAGCATCCGTTCATAACGTCAGTATAGTAAAAGAATTAAAGCTTGGGATCGGAGATCATATCACGGTCTATAAAGCCAATATGATCATTCCCCAGATTGCCGAAAACCTCACAAAAAGCGGTAATCTGACAATTCCCGCAAAGTGCCCCGTGTGCGGTGCCGGGACGGAAATCAGAGCTCTTAACGAAGCAGAGACTCTTTACTGCACCAATGCCAAATGCCCCGCAAAACAGATCAAGACTTTTTCCCAGTTCGTATCAAGGGATGCGCTTAATATCGACGGGCTTTCGGAGATGACTCTCGAAAAACTTGTCGATATGGGATTTATCAAAGAGTTCGACGATCTTTTCCATTTAGACAGATACAGGGAAAGGATCGTTAATATGGAAGGCTTCGGTGAAAAGTCCTACAATAATCTCATCGAATCGGTTAAGAAAGCATCTGTAACAACCCTGCCCAGAGTATTGTTCGGACTGGGGATTGCCGGTATCGGTGTTGCCAATGCAAAGGTGCTTTCTGCGGCATACGATCATGATATCGAACAGATCAGACATGCGGATAAAGAGAGCCTGTCACAGATAGACGGCATCGGTGATGTAATGGCTGAGGCTGTTTTCGAGTATTTTGCCAATGATGAAAACAACCGTATGGTCGATGAACTTCTTCCCGACCTTACGTTTGAAAAGCCCGCCATTTCTTCGGAGCAGAACCTTTCCGGTCTTACTTTTGTAATAACCGGAAGCCTGAATATGTACGAAAACAGAAATGCATTAAAGGCCGAGATAGAAGAAAGAGGAGGCAAGGTTGCGGGATCTGTTTCATCCAAGACCACAGCTCTCATCAACAACGATGCGGCTTCTTCGTCTTCGAAAAACAAATCGGCACAGAGCCTTGGTATTCCCATTATGACCGAGGAAGAATTTGTTAATACTTATCTTAAGGAGTGATATATAAATGCCTATTAAGGTTCAGAGCGATCTGCCTGCAAGACAGATCCTGGAAACGGAAAACATATTCGTGATGGATGAGAACAGGGCCATGCATCAGGACATAAGACCGCTTAAGGTTCTCATTCTCAATAACATGCCGGTGAAGCAGGATACGGAACTTCAGCTTCTCAGAGCTCTTTCCAATACACCGCTCCAGGTTGATGTCACATTTATGATGACGGAGACTCATGTATCCAAGAACACTTCATCATCGCACCTGAACAAATTCTATGTTACGTTTGATGAGATTAAAGATCAGAAATTTGACGGTATGATCATAACCGGAGCACCTGTTGAGGACATCTCTTTTGAAGAGGTTGATTACTGGGAAGAGACTGTTAAGATCCTTGACTGGGCCGATACCCATGTGACCAGTATTTTTCATATATGCTGGGGTGCACAGGCAGGTTTTTATCATTACTACGGAATAAATAAAAGACAGCTTCCTTCCAAGCTGTTCGGAGTTTTTAAGCACAGGGTCTTAAACCGGAAGATTCCTCTGGTAAGAGGTTTTGATGATGTATTCCTCGCTCCTCATTCAAGACACACCGATACCCCCTCCGAGGCAATCAAGGCATGTCCCGAGCTGACTGTCCTGGCAGAATCCGATGAAGCGGGAGTGTATCTGGCAATGGCGGAGAACGGACATAAGATATTTGTAACCGGGCATTCCGAGTACGACCGTATGACGCTTAAGAATGAATATGAGAGGGATAGGGGGATAAGGGATGATGTAAATATTCCCGTTAATTATTTCCCCAACGATGATCCAAACGAAAGACCGCTTCTTACATGGAGATCACATTCCATCAATCTTTACAGCAATTGGCTGAATTATTATGTATATCAGATGACACCTTATGATGTCGGCGCAATAGGAAAGTAATCAATAAACCGTTATTACGATGGAGGTAGACGAAATGAAAAAAAGAGAAGTTCTTTAAAAAGAATTATTTTGTTTAGAGTTCTTGTTGCGGTAGTGATCATCATTGTGGCGATTACCGAATATAACATGTCAGCTCAATCCACTCAGATCAAGAAACTGTCCGTAGCACTGCTATCTCGTGACTCGGTAGCATATGCCGAGGAGATAGGAAGCTGGTGGAAACTGATCGAGAGCAGAGTGGAAATGAGTGCGGAGATCTGGAGAAGTTCACCTCTGATGAGTTATGAACAGACCAAAGAGCTCCTTGTTGGACTGACAGAAACGGATCCCGATTCTCAGGATGTATATATGGCCATCGGTTCATCCGGTAAGTTTTTTGACGGTTCCGGGTGGGAACCTGACGATTCTTTTGTTTTTACCGACAGGGTATGGTATAAAGGCGCGATAAGTGCAGGCGGTGATGTGTATTCTTCAGAGCCCTATGTCGATGCATCTACCGGCAAAACATGTATCGCATGTTCGATAATGATACGTGACGGAGTTGTTCTCAGCAGCGACATCAACTTCGATAAAATGCAGGAAAAGCTGGATTCATTCCAATCAAGTTCGGAAGATGTAAAGATCTATATAATCAACTCCAACACCGGAGATATACTTCTGAGCAACGACAATTCCGTAGTGGGATCTACTTTAAATGATTCTGCAGACGGTATATTAAAGGGACTTTCTTCGGTTTTCTCAACACTTGATACTTCATCTACATACAATGGCGACAGGGTTCAGATCATCGGTACCGATGCCGGAAAGATGATGTATGTAGCTACTCAGGTAGAAGGTACTTCGTGGATAGTTGCGAGTGCCACTCCTTACAGCTTTGTAATGGATCCGACCTATGCATCACTGAACGTCAACCTTGTCATTACACTTATCTGCATCGCTGTTCTCGCAGCATTCCTTTATTTTGTAATCCGTAAATATCTGAATCCTGTTTCAAATGTATCAGGTAAGATCGGTGATCTTACAAGCGGTGATTTTACAACTGATATCATTCCCGAGGGAAATAACGAGATCACCACACTCAGCGAACAGCTTAACGATTACATAGACCGCATGAAGGGAATGCTCACTCATCTTACCGAAATAACGGGTGAGATGAATGAGAGCGCCGTTCAGTGTGCCGAGATATCCGGAGGCTTAAGCGAATCCAATGCATCACAGGGCGAATCTATAGAGAAACTTAATGATTATCTGAACGGACTCGATCAATCGATTGAAGATGTTGCAACCGCAGCGACTGAACTCGCCAATGTTTCGAGTTCGCTGGCTTCCAATTCCGAAGAGGTAAGAACTCTTTGCGAGGAAACCGTAAAGTCCTCCGAAACCGGCAGAAATGAGATGAGGGATATGACCGAAGCGGTCACTGTTCTGAATAAGACTATCGGAGACCTTACTTCGATAATCCGAATGACGGCAGATACGGTTGATGAGATCAAGGGTATTACCAATACCATCGGAGATATTTCTTCCCAGACAAATCTTCTGTCACTTAATGCATCAATCGAAGCTGCAAGAGCGGGTGAAGCAGGAAGAGGATTTGCGGTTGTTGCTACCGAGGTCGGGGCACTGGCTAACCAGTCATCCGGAGCGGCATCCCATATCGAGTCGCTTGTTGAGACCATTACCGATAATATCGCAAGCATTAATGAGAAAGCCGACGACTGCATCAAGGATATGGAGAGATGTCTTGCAGGCGTAAAACGCTCCAATGAGTCATTTGATTCCATTTACTCCGATATTTCCAAGGCAACCGATGCCATTACCGGTATCGCTGACGGAATCGGAAGGATCAATGATGTTGCTTCCAATAACGCTGCAGCTACCGAAGAGCAGGCGGCTACGGTTTCACAGATCCTTGAATTGTCCGATACCATTGTAAGAGACAGCGGAAAGCTTGTTGAGGAGACTGACAATCTGTCTGAGGTATCGGAAAAGCTCAGCGGATATTCTGAAACGATCAGCGACGATCTCAAGAATTTCAAGCTTAATTGATAGCGTTAACTATATAAAAATGCCTCCTTATCGCATGATAAGGGGGCATTTTTAATGGTATTTTAATGTTATTTAGCCCTATTTATGGTACGATATTGCATATGAAAAAAGGTTTATGGACATTTAGGTATACGCTCATTAATGTGACGTATTTTATCGCATTTTGTACCATCCATGCGATGGCCGCGGTATATCTCCTCGCTAACGGTTTTACAAATACCGAAGTTGGGGTGCTTCTTGCAGTTGCTAATATCACTTCGGCTTTTGCGCAGCCTTTTATTGCGGGTATTATCGATAAACCCGGTCCTCTTACCAACAGACGTTTTATTCTGATATCCGTTACGGTCATAATGACCGGATCGGTTCTTCTGAGATTTCTGAATTCCGGCAAAGTAATAGTTTTTATCATATATGCGCTTATTTATATGATACAGTTTGCGTATCAGCCCGTAATGACGGCGCTTTGTTTTGAGTATCAAAAAGCCGGTTGTAATATTTTCTACGGACTGGCAAGAGGATTGGGATCTGCCAGTTTTGCGGTAACGTCAGCTTTTATTGGCGGAGCAGTTGAGAAGAACGGAGTGGATCTGCTGCTTGTCGTAAATATCATCTCTATGATCCTTTCCGCAATTGTCGTCTTTACGTTTAAAAAACCGGAGGGCGCTATAGAAAAGAGCGCTGTTAACGAGAATAAACAGGGTAAGGCTCACAACAATATCATTGACTTTGCAAAGACCTATCCTGCATTTTCGGTTTTCCTGATCGGAACGATATGTTTTTACTTTGCTCATAACATGATCAATGATTTTATGATCCAGATAATCAGAAGTCTGGGAGGAGCGGAAACCGAGCTCGGATACTCCAATTTCCTTCAGGCTATTCTGGAACTTCCGGTCATGGCGGTGATCGGTTTTTTCCTGAAGAAGATTTCTTCGGATAAGATGCTGGTATTTTCGGGAACGGCTTTTTTTGTAAAAATACTGATACTCATGTTTGTTTCGAATATGGCCGGAATGTACGTAAGTCAGTCATTCCAGATGTTTGCATATGCGGTATTCATACCGGCTGCGGCATATTATGTAAGCAATACCATGGATGAACTCGACCAGGTCAAAGGTCAGGCCTATGTTACCAGTGCGATAACTGTAGGCGGTGTTTTCTCGAATCTGATAAGCGGTGTCATACTCGATAACCTGGGCATCAAAGCGATGCTCGGTACCGGATGTGTTGTTTGCGCCGTCGGAGTTATTATCGGATTTACAGCTATGAACAGGCTCCCTCATCATGCATAGAATTTAGGGGTTGTATATGGAGGTTTAATATGGCAATCAAAATTATCGGCGACAGCTGTTGTGATTTCACAAAACTCGAACTCAGAAAGGGTATTCACGTAAGTGTACCCATGTCGGTCACGATAGGAGGTATCGAGTATCGTGATGACGGAAGAAGAACACAGGAAGACTGGATAAGGATGATCAAGGAAGATCCGGGATACCCTCAGTCGGCATGTCCTTCACCTGATGATTTTTATAATGCATTTGATGAAAACTGTGATAATTATGTCATTACATTATCATCAAAACTCAGCGGTGTTTATAATGCCGCAATGGTAGCCAAGGATATGTTCGAGGATGATCACGAGGATGTTAATATTCATATCTTTGACTCAAAGAGTGCCGCAGCGGGAGAGCATCTGATCTCCGATATGATCATGGAATGCTACGAGGCAGGCAAATCATTTGAGGAGACTGTAAAAGAAGTCGAGTCATTCAGGGATGAGATGTTTACGATCTTTGTTCTCGATGATCTTGAGACATTAAAGAAAAACGGAAGATTAAGAGGCGTAAAAGCTCTTGTTGCGACCGCATTGAACGTAAAGCCTGTTTTATACGGTGACGACGGAGAGATAAAACAGCTCGATCAGGCTATCGGAATGCAGAGCGCGATCAACAGAATGCTCTATCATATAGAAAAGAAAAAGTTAGATCCTTCCAGAAAGGTAAGGATCACGCAGTGCGACAGCAAGGAGCTGTGCCTTAAAATAGCTAAGATCCTTACCGAGAGGTTCGGATTTACCGATGTTAAGATACTTAACGCAGGCGGTATATCGACCTCTTATGAGAATCCCGGCGGAGTAGTAATAGCAATGTAATAATGCAAAATGAATGCAGTGATACCCGTAAATGTGTGACAAATGTGGTATCACTGCTTTTTTGTGCTTGATTGCAGATATTTGATGGTATAATCATAAGGAAGGTTTCATACATAACGGGGGAATACGTATGAATAGGACCGACGATAACGATCATACCAAAATGGTACTGGAAGAGACCCTGGACAAGCTTTATGCAGGAAAGGGTGAGGTTCCGGTATGGCGTTTTGTTGTCTGCATCGTCGTATATCTGGTTGCTACAGCGATTGTCAGTGTGTCGGCAGCATCCGGTGATATCATAAATGTATTTGGTAATGCCCTGCCGGTTTATACCTTTGCCGGAGTTTTTACTTCCCTTGCAAACATCTGTATTCTGCTCCTTACCATGTATTTCGGCAAAAAAGGATTTGCCGCTTCGCTGACTTTTCTTATTGTTCAGATTCCTCTTATAACCTTAAATGTTATTGTAAAACATAATTATACCAGTCTCCCCGGAATATTCAGCAATATACTTACGATCATTGCAATCGTTATTATCTATTTCAGTAACAAGAAGATTGCTTCCGTTCAAAAGGAACTTCGAAATCAGGCTGTCAATGATATCCTGACGGGGCTTCCCAACTGGTATGCCTGTACGGAACTGATCAATGCCCTGATATCCAAGAATATTCCCTTTGTCAACGTAACCATCAATCTTAACGGATTCAAATCTATCAATGATACCATGGGATTCGACTGCGGAAATCAGGTTCTTACGGAAGCCGCCGGAAGGTGGAAGGCTATTGCCGATTCCGGAAAAACCGGAACTTTGGACTTTATATCCAGACTCAGTGCCGATGAATTCTGCCTTATCATCAGGAAATTCAAATCGGAAGACGATATTCGAAGAACCATTGATATGTACGAATCTGCCATGGAAGATCATTTCACGGTCTATGGATGTGATTTTCAGATGTCTGCAAGCTTCGGATATTCCGTTTATCCCGATGACGGAGAAAATATCAATGAACTTGTTGTTGCTTCCAACACGGCCATGAAAAAGATCAAGAAGGAGAGCAATTCAAATCATATCCTTAAATTTACTTCCGATATGCTTGAGGATAATACTTTCGAACTTGAGGGTAAGATCAGAAAGGCAATTGAAAATGATACCGTATTCTATATGCTTCAGCCCCAGTTTGACATGAATCATAAGCTCAGAGGATTTGAAGCTCTGGCTCGTATGAAGGATGAGGACGGTAATTTTATCAGCCCGGGAGAGTTCATTCCCATTGCGGAAAAATGCGGACTCATCGATAAGCTGGACGGTATTGTATTCAGAAAGGCAGCTTCTTTTGCCGGAGATCTGATCCATGCAACGGGATCTGAATTCACACTCAGTCTTAATGTATCGGTAAGACATCTTATGATGACCGGTTTTACGGATGAGATCAGAAGGCTTCTGGATGTGACCGGGATTCCGCCTTCGCAGTTAGAGATTGAGGTGACGGAATCGATCATGATCGATTCAATGGAAAAGGCTAAACATTTCATTGAAGAGATACGGGCGATGGGTGTTCAGATCACCATTGATGATTTCGGAACCGGTTATTCATCACTCAGCTATATAAACAGTGTACCCGCCACACTTCTTAAGATCGATAAGGCGTTTATTGATGATATCAATAAGGATGAGAAGTCCAAAGCGTATGTTGAGACGATCATTTCACTCGGACATATCATGGGACTTGATGTTATATCAGAAGGCGTCGAAGATGAAGACCAGCTGAAGACACTCAGAGAGATAGGATGCGATCTTGTACAGGGATATGTATGGGGACGTCCTCTTCCTCCCGAAGAAGCTCAGAAGGTGGTTTTGGAATCGGTAAAGTAAGAAAGGAGAAAGTTTATGACATCTGTAAATCTTCAGGAAGGTCAGGTAAAAAGAGTAAACAAACTAATGGTCACCGTAATGATCGTAACTTCGATCTTTGCGTCGATAGGGCTTGTATCACAGCTTGCAGTGGCAGAGGCAATGAATCCCATAATGAGTATATTCCCTCTGATCATGGTAATCATCAATCTGGTTATTACCATAATCTTAAGTGCCAAGGCTCCCGCATTTCTCAAAAGATATGTTGCAGTGGGCTATACGATCGTGTATGCCGCTATGCTTCTTACGTCGACTTCCACTTCCATTTATCCTTATATGATTCCGGTCCTGATCGTTATGATAATGTATTTCGACCGTAAGCTCACTGTAGGAATGGGAGTATGTTTCCTTATCCTGAATATCATCAGGATATTTGAGAACTTCGCTCAGGCTGAAGATCCCACGGCAGTTATCGAAGTAGTAATGATCGAGATGATCATTTCAATACTGATCACGGTCGTAACTATATCCGGATCAAAGCTTCTTTCCTCTTTCATGAGTGAGAACATGGATGAGATCGAAGCTGCTGCGTCAGAAAGAGAGAAGGTTTCCGAGCATATCATTAAGGTTACCGAAGAGGTTGTTGAAAAGGTTGATGTACTTAAAGACAGTCTTGATAATCTGAATCAGACCTCAAATCAGGTAAGCGATACAATGGATCAGATCGGAAGAGGTAATGAAGAAAATGTTCATGCCGTAGAACTCCAGACTCAAATGACAAGTGATATTCAGAAGATCGTAGAAGAAACTGAGAAGATGACTCTTGAAGCGGTTGAAGTTTCCCAGGAAATGCTCGAACTGCTTGAAAAGTGTCTGGCTGATATGGAAGCGCTTGTAAAGAAGTCACTTGAGAATACAAGCGTCGGAAATCAGATGATGAATGCTGCCGAGAAGCAGTCTGCTTCTTCCGAACAGGCTATGAATATTACGGATATGATCCTCAGCATCTCGGACCAGACCAATCTGCTTTCACTTAATGCATCGATCGAAGCTGCAAGAGCGGGTGAGTCCGGAAGAGGATTTGCAGTTGTTGCTAACGAGATCAGTAATCTTGCTTCACAAACCAAGAATTCAACAGAGCAGATAACAAATATTCTTCAGGAACTTAAGGATAATGCAGGTGAGGTTTCCGATAAGGCGGGCATGACAGTCGAGACCGCAAATGTTCAGACCGAACTTGCGGAGGCGACCAAGCAACAGCTGAATGAATCAAAGAAGCGTTCCGAAGAACTCAGTGAGAAACTTAAGGTCATCAAGAAGGATATGAAGATGATCAAGGATTCCAACAACAGGGTTGTTGAGAGTACATCCTCTCTTATGGCTACCAGCGAAGAGTTTAACGCAAGTACCGATGAGATGATCAGTCTGAGCAGGAAGAATATTTCCAATATTGCAGAATCTCTTGAACTGATGTCGGGCATTTCCGACAAGATGGCTGAGCTGTCAAAGCGGTGATCAGATTATAATATTAAATGGCTGATGTTTTAAACATCAGCCATTTTTTTATCAGCTTAATTCGCTTAATACAAGTTTTTCGGAATCTTCTGCGGAAAGAGGACGTCCCCAGACGAACCCCTGTATAAAGTCACAGCCGATTTCCTTCAGTGTTTTAAGTTGCTCCGGATCCTCGACTCCTTCGGAAATTACATCGAATCCAAGAATGTGTCCGATTGAAATGATCGAAGCTACATATTGTCTTGATGATTCGCTTGAATCCATCTTGTCTATGAAGGATTTATCTATTTTGAGAAGATTTGCAGGGAATCTGTTCAGGTAACTTAGCGAAGAATAACCCGTTCCGAAATCATCTATCGCAATCTGGATTCCCATGCTCTTGATCTCATCTATGCACCTGAGCGCTTTTTCGGCAGAATCGATCATTATTGACTCGGTGATCTCAATCTCCAGCTTGCTCGCGGGAATATTACTGGTCAAAATCAGTTCCCTGATCTCGTTAAGGAAATCATTTTTCATAAGGTGACGCACCGATGCATTTATGCTGAGTGTAAGATCTGCACCGGTTTTCTTAAGAAGATCTCCGAAAAATCTTCCCGCTTTTTTAAATACTATACCGTCAACTCTGTCGATCAATCCGACTTTTTCGGCCACGGGTATGAATTCTCCGGGAGTTATGATATTGCCATATGAATCCTTCATGCGTGCCAGTGCTTCGAATCCGCGAAGTTTGTGATCCATATCATACTGGGGCTGAAGGTTAAAGAAGATCGTGTCGTTTTCGATCGCGGCTCTTATCATGTTCTCGACTTCAAGAATATGTTCATCCCTGAGTATATCCGGCGTGAACCTCAGAACGTGCTGGGAGCTGTTTGCCTTCTTGATCTCTTTCATCGCAGCGTTTGCATGAGATAGGAGAGAATCGGCAGAGTCGGCATCGGTAGGGTATTCGGCATAACCGAAGCTCGCAGATACATGCAGATCGCATCCGTCCACGGTCAGTTTTTCACGAAGCGCATCCACATATTTATCGATTGTATTGAGGAGTTCCTCCTGATTTTTGTAATTATGTATAAGAAGGAAGAATTCGTCACCGCTTGTTCTGGAAAGGAAGCAGTCGGCTCCTTCCGGAACATCCTCGGATAATCCGTCCCATCTTTTTGCTATCTCAATGAGAACCTGATTTCCTGCATCGAATCCGAGGGTATCGTTTATACTCTTGAAGTTATTCAGGTCTATGGAAACAGCTGTGAATGTAACTCCCTCCGATATCAGTCTGTTCACACGCTCCTGGCTTGCAAAACGATTGGGCAGACCGGTAAGGGTTTCGGTGTAACTCATATGCTGCAGTCTGCGGACAACCTTATACCTTGCAATATGGGATGAAATGAAGAACGTGGTAAGTTCAAGGGTTTCCTTGATTCGCAGCGCCATATCCGCTTTGAAATTTGTAACCCATATAAAACCGAGAAGATCATTTCCCTGACGAAGCGGAAAGAGTACGACAGTATTGACATTAGCCTCAACCAATGTAAGATACCAGGGATTGTTTACCCTGCTGAAATACTCCATGTCTTTTTCATCTTTTATGATGACGCATTCGCCTTCTTTTTCGAGCATCTTTTCCCATGAAGCCGCAATATCATAGAAGTTTTTAAATTCGGTAACCCGTTTGATATTGCTGTCGGGATTATAATCCGTGGCAAGAATGGAGTAATCTCTGGTTTCGTTGTTGAGCAGTAAAACAGTGCAACCTGCTGCTTTACATATGCGTCGGATCTCAAAAATGACATTCCCGATGGCATCTTTGAGGTTATCCGCTTTATGAAGTTTAATGCATGCATTCAGAACATCATTTGATGTCTGGGATGATATGTATTTATTGGGGAGAGTGTCACCGGCTTCTCCTGTTGACAGTACCTGAACACAGTAACCGTGTGATTCGTCATCACTGTTTAACGGCATGGAATAAATGTCAAGCCATATTCTGTCATTGCCTATATGAGCACCGGTATGGATAGCAGTCTTTTCCAAAGCTGACTGAAATGCCACATCTTCGAAATTTCTGTTATGGGGGATATAGTCGGTATAGATTGAACCGGGGATGAAAAGTGATTGATCATCTGTTAGAGACTCTGGCTGTCTGCTTTTTTTCAGTCCGCTTATCATCTCAGAAAATAATTCGTTCCCGGCTGCAAAGCGAATTTCACCGTATCCGTCGTCTGTCTTTTCAACGGATAAGATACAAGCAGGTGAAGTAAATGAATCTGCGATTTTCTGATAATCCATGTAAGCACCCCCAGCCGACATTTACAGACTGCAGTATAACATTCGCTATAATTATACACTAAGAACAAGAAATATGACAGAAATAAAGATTGTAGAGACACATAATTGACAAAACAGGCAACGCTTTATATACTGACCTTAATTAGATAGATAACAGTGTTATGCAGATGGATTCGATATAGGAGATGAATTATGGTAAAAGATGTATTATTGGGATTGTTAATACCATTTGTCGGAACCGCTCTCGGAGCCGGCTGTGTATTTTTTATGAAAAAGGAGATGGGTCCTAAACTTCAAAAGTCCCTTACGGGATTTGCGAGCGGAGTAATGGTTGCCGCATCTATCTGGAGTCTTATAATCCCCGCCATGGATCTGACCGAAAATATGGGAAAACTCAGTTTTCTTCCTGCGGTCATAGGATTCTGGCTCGGAATTCTTTTCCTCCTTTTACTGGACTGCATTATCCCTCATTTGCATCTTAATGCAGAAGAAGCCGAAGGTCCGAAAACCA
This sequence comes from Lachnospiraceae bacterium, assembly GCA_018056425.1. Classification (GTDB taxonomy): domain Bacteria; phylum Bacillota; class Clostridia; order Lachnospirales; family Lachnospiraceae; genus AC2028. Next base: position 3,920 of record JAGPFR010000037.1, on the reverse strand, counting down.
AGCTGCAGAAGACAACGATGATGGTATTTGCCGTTGTTCTTCATAACATTCCTGAGGGAATGGTGGTAGGAGTAGTGTTTGCAGGGCTTATATCCGGCAATGTGGGCGTAACCGCAGGAGGGGCACTTGCTCTTTCCATAGGTATTGCCATTCAGAACTTTCCCGAAGGCGCGATCGTTTCCATGCCTCTTGCTGCAGGTGGAATGGGAAAAAAGAAATCGTTCCTGAACGGGGTTTTATCCGGTGCCGTTGAACCGATCGGAGCAGCCCTTACTATCCTGGCGACAAGTTTCGTGCTTCCGCTTATGCCTTACCTGCTTTCTTTTGCCGCAGGCGCGATGATGTATGTGGTCGTGGAAGAACTGGTCCCTGAGATGAGCGAGGGAGAGCACTCCAATATCGGAGTTATCATGTTTGCCGTTGGTTTTACGCTTATGATGGCGCTTGATGTTGCACTTGGGTAATAAACTTATAATGATTTTTTAATAGATTTGAATAAGCGATTAATATACAATGTATTTCGTTGCATTATTAAGCGCTTATTTTTGTTATGGATAAACTTTTTATTATTTTCATATGCGTGGTGATCATGGCATTTGCTATCATCCCGCTACTGACTGTCAAAAATATAGATAAAACCGATGATTCCGAGCAAGGATTCGGGAAGAGAGTCAGATCTGCTAAAAGGAAGAAAAACGGGGATTCCGTCAACGCCAAGGTTACTCCTGTCCGCGTAGTTTCCGGAGCTTCCGGGGACGAAACTTTCGATCACATCGGGATTATTGAATTTGATACAGAGTACGGCAGTGATAAAAGCATAGTTGTTGATGAAGATATTGATTCATACATTGTTACCGGCAGTTTAAACGGTGTTTCTGTCAATGGCTTTGACTATTCCAACAGTAAGGACAATGTTTTTCATAACTGCAGGGTCGTTAAAAAGTCTGCGGTAAAGTCGTTTTACAAGGATTATACCGAGATCAAATACTTCTATAAGGATCGTCCGGTTCAGTATGTGGAACGCGACGGTAAGCCTACGATAGAAGTGTATGACGGACCTGTGGCGTACCTGAAGGAATTCTCGGTGGCCAGACATGGCGGGAACGGTAAGGATTATAAGGTATATTATAAAAATATCGATCCGGACGATCCCGAATTTCGTAAGGAGACAGAGCATTATCACGAAGATCTTACGGTTGATACTTACGGACTTGTTCCCGGTATGGGCAGAAAAGAATACGAAGATATTCTTATCCGCTATCTGATCGACAGGATAACCAAATACGGATCACAGGATGCTGTCAGAAGGCTTGTTCTCGGAATATACGGTTACAGATTTCCTGATGACGGATTGTTTACCGATATCGAAGCGGTATTTGAGAAGGTAATTCCCCTCAGATACAGGCAACTGGAAGAAAACAGCGTATCGAGGGGCAATTTCAGGAGAGATCTGCTCAGTGCGATAATCTCGGGATACAGAACTGTGGGATGCAAGTACGGATATACGCTGGTTGACGGAGACAGGATGGTAGAGCCGTCGTCTGAATGTACCGCGGTTGCAATGACTGGAGTTATCCCTATTATGATGGTTTTGCTCGTTGTATTCGTGCCCATCATCAATGGAATTCCTTACATGATGTTTCTTACCAAAGTAAAGAAATTCGGAATGATTACTATTATGAATGTTATTTTGGGGGCTTTCATGTGGCTCACCGGAATGAGTTATTATGCACTGGTCGTTGGAACTGTCTCCGGACTTGCTGCAGAATTTATATACCGCTTTGGAGATTACAAGAGTAAAAAGCTTGGAATTATTACTTATGCCGTATCCGGAATTTATCTTTGGGCTAATTATTTCGGTATTTTCTTCAATGCGGATGCATATTTTTCTACCAGACAGAATTTCGGTCAGGATTATATTGATGCCGTTACAAAACTTCTTCCGATCTGGATGTGCCCCGTACTCCTTGCGGTTGACATTGTCTGTTGCATGATAGGCGGATGGCTCGGTACAAAAGCACTTAAAAAGCATTTTGAGAAGGCGGGTATAGCCTGATCATGGAATACAGACTTGACAGAGATGTACATTCGCTGTTGGATCCCAGAACAAAACTTCTTCTGCTTCTTACGAGTTCAATATTTGTAGTCGGTAATGCAGGTGAAAAGTGGATGTACGTATTCTACTGGATCCTTGTTTATATTCCTGTTCTGCTTCTTTTCTTTGAAAAAGAGTGGAAGGCCGGGATTATTGCCATAGCGATATACGTTGGAAGTTATTATGCACAAATGGCTCTGCAGCATGATCTGAATGCTGCAGAGTCAGCTCTTGCGCTTATGCTATATATCATCACCAAGATACTGCCAACTGTTATACTTGCCAGATATATTGTCAAGACCACAAAAGTTTCAGAATTTCTTGCGGCTATGAACCGACTTCGTGTAACGGATAAGTTTACCATTCCAATCAGCGTTATCTTCAGATTTTTTCCCACGGTTGTTGAAGAGTCGAGAGCAATAAATGATGCTATGCGTATGCGTGGTATTGAGATGGGAGCGAAGAAAGCATCCGAAGCTGTCGAGTATAGAATAATTCCGCTGATCGCGTCCTGTTCGATAATCGGAGAAGAATTGTCGGCGGCTGCCATGACAAGAGGACTTGATGTTGGTAAGAACAGAAGCTGTATCTGGAATATAAGATTCAGAATTTCGGATTATCTTATGATCATGCTCTGTTTTTCCTGTTATGTCTGGTGGATTATAGGAAGGTTTTATGTATGATCTGTTTTGATAATGTGTCATTTAAATATTCCAAAGAACAGGAAAGCCTAAGAAATATTAATCTGACTGTTAATGATGGAGACGTGGTTCTTGTATTCAATATCTATGGTAAAAATTCTGGGATTTGTGAATGGAGAGATCGGAGCACTATATATAATCCCCACCGCAATAGTGGTCATCCTGTTTGCAATCGTGGGATTTGTGATTGGATATTATCTGATGATTTGGCTGTTTGATATATTCCTGATGAATTTTGACGGATACTTTGTATATTATATGTCTGTCAGATCAATGATTCTTTCAGTCCTGTATCTGCTCATCGGATATGCCTTTGTATCAGTGGTGGATTTCATAAGAATCAAGAAGATTCCCATGGATGTGGCACTTAAGAATGTAGAATAATCACATAAGGTATAAAATTAGAGCATCTGCTTAACCAAAAGGCAGATGCTCTTGTTTTTTACTCATATATCAATATGATATAAGACGATATTCAAAAGATATTATTCATATAGCCTTATAGGAAGTATTATAAAGAAGTATTGCTTTGATTTAAAAGGAGCTTTTCAAAGGAAATAGCATTCTTCTTATCCTTTTTGTTCCGAATGAATGCTGTATACCTTACGGGAAATTCTTCTTTGATTTTTATTTTGAACAGTTTGCCGCTTTCAATGTGTTTCTTGGCATCCTGTGGATGAATAAAACTTATCCCCTGGTTTTCCAGCGTATAGATCATTATCTGGTCCGTATTAATGGTTTCTATTGCAGGCTGATATGGCAAACTGTTGCTTGCAAAAAAATGTTTGTAAAAATCAAAAGTTTCGGTTCCTTTTTTCAGGCCGATCAAGGGGTACTCGTTAAGGTCGGAAAGTGAGAGTTTTTTTCCTTTGAGGTCTGAGAATGCATCTCCTGCTACCACGATATCCCGGTGAGATCTGAAACGCTTTTTCTTGTAGTTGTGTTTTGTAATGCTCTCGTCATAGGGCGTAGATATGAATGCGATATCCATAAGATTTGGACCTATGTCAATACCTTGGACACAAAAAGTTGAACTTTTTTATGCAGCCTGAATAGCTTCATCCTCCATTTGCTGAGGTGTTTTATATCCAAGTGCACTGTGAATCCGTTGGCGATTATACCAG
>JAGPFR010000007.1 GCA_018056425.1 Lachnospiraceae bacterium | reverse complement strand
TAATTCCATCCCTTGATAACGGGGCGTTAAGAGTTTAAGATAAAAAAGTATATTTATTCAGACATTTTCGAGAGGAGACGTATTATGCTCGTACAGAAATATATCGATATGCTCGGTGCAAAATCGGTTATAAGAGATCTTGCGGGAAAGGCTGCAGCAAGGGGTGCGGAGATCGGATATGAGAATGTATTCGATTACAGCCTCGGAAATCCTTCGGTTCCCGTTCCCGATGCCATCAATGAAACCATGATAAAGCTTCTTCAGACTATGGATTCGAGATCTCTTCACGGTTATTCCCCCAATCCCGGACTTCCCGAGGCAAGGGATGCCGTTGCCGCATCATTAAAGCGCAGATTCGGGATCGATTATAAAAGAGAACATATCTTTATGACGAGTGCTGCGGCTTCAGCTCTTGCTCATGCTTTCAGACTGGTTGCCCGGGAAGGAGACGAGATCATTACCTTCGCCCCCTTTTTCCCCGAGTACAGACCCTATGTAAATCTCACCGGAGCCGAGCTCAAGGTTGTAAGTCCCGATACCGAGACTTTCCAGATCAATTTCGAAGAGTTTGAGAAAATGATAGGCGAGAGGACCATGGCGGTCCTCATCAATACACCCAACAATCCTTCCGGAATCGTTTATTCCGAAGATACCGTGAGGAAACTTGCGGATATCCTGAAGCAGGCCCAGAAAAAGTACTCCCATGCCATCTATATCATTTCGGATGAACCTTACAGGGAGATCGTCTTCGACGGAAAAGAAGCTCCCGTCATCGCAAAATATTACGATAATACCATCAGCTGCTACTCATTCTCCAAGTCGCTTTCGCTTCCCGGCGAAAGGATCGGTTACATGGCCGTTAATCCTGCGGCAGAGGGTGCGGACCTTATGGTCAATATGGCGGTTCAGATATCCAGGGGAATCGGACATAACTGTCCTTCTTCCATAATGCAGAGAGCGATCGCGGAAAACATCGATCTTACCGCTGATCTGTCCGTTTATGAGACCAATATGAACCTGATCTACGATAAGCTGGTCGAGCTGGGCTTTACCGTAGTCCGTCCCGGCGGAACCTTCTATATTTTCCCGAAGGCGCTTGAAGATGATTCGGTGGCATTTTGTCAGAAGGCACTTAAGTACGATCTGGTTCTTGTTCCGGGCGACAGTTTCGGAGCTCCCGGATTCTTCAGAATGGCTTATTGCATAGATACTGAGAAAGTTAAGAGATCACTGCCCGTTCTTGAGAAGTTTGTAAAGGAAGAATACGGCAGATAAGGAGATGATCGAAATGATAAACGGAGGACTTGTTCTTGAAGGCGGAGGAATGAAGGGACTGTTTACGGCAGGAGTCCTTGATTTTCTCATGGATAAAAAGATCATGTTCTCGTCCGTTTACGGCGTATCGGCGGGTGCATGCCATATGACCAGCTACATTTCCGGGCAGAGGGGAAGGGCATTCGATATAAGCGTCGATTACCTTGATACCAGATGGTATTGCGGAATTCCCTCTCTTCTTACCACGGGAAATCTGTTCAATACGGATATAGCTTACGGACTGATCCCCAATACTCTTAATCCGTTCGATCACGAGGCATACGAGAAATATGAAGGCAGCGCCTATGCTGTTGTTACGGATGTCGAGACCGGAAAGCCCGAGTACCTCAGGCTTAAAAACTGCAGGGGTAAGAATATGGATAAGCTCAGGGCATCCGCTTCTCTACCCCTCGTCGCAAACATGGTCAAGGTCGGAGGCAGGAAATATCTGGACGGAGGCTTAAGTGATGCCATACCCATTGAAAGATCGGTCATGTCCGGAAATGATAAGAATCTGGTTGTGCTTACCAAGGAGGTGGGCTACGTCAGAAAGCCCATGCCCGCTTATGAGCTTGCAATGCTTAAGCTCAGATATGCGTCCTATCCCCATGTCTGGAAACTGATGCAGGACAGGCACATCAGATATAACGAGCAGTTAAAATATCTGTCCCGCATGGAAAAAGAAGGCAAGGCATTCGTTCTTCGCCCTCAGGAAAAAAGTGATACAAAACGAATCGATAAAAATCCCGAACATCTCAAAGCGCTTTATAATGAAGGTTACAGAGAGGCCGAGAAAAATTACGAAAAAATAGCCGCATATTTCGGATTATAACATGACAGGCGCGTCATAAAAGTGGAACCCCGGGATGGTAAAACAGGTAAACATAAGTTTTGCCAAAACGTGAAATTTCCCGTAAAAATGGGCATTCTTCGTTGACAAATAATAATCGTTATATTAAACTCGACTTTGTTGAGGGCGTGCCCTCTGAGGAGTTTATAAGGATTGGTATTGATAGAAGGGAGATTATTATGGCAGTCGAAAAGAAGTCCATTGCTAAGCCCGAAGTAAAGGCTGATGCAGCTACTAAGGCAGAGCCCGCTAAGAAGCCGGCAGCAAAGAAGCCTGCAGCTAAAAAGGCTACAGCAAAGAAGCCTGCAGTCAAGAAAGCTACAGCCAAGAAGGCTGAGCTTAAGGCTAAAGTTGTTCTTCAGCTTAGTGACGGAAGAGAATATACAGAAGCAGATCTTATAGGCAATGCCAAGAACGTATGGAAGTATGACCTTGGCAAGAAGACTGCAGATCTCACAAAGGTTGAGCTTTACGTAAAGCCCGAGGACAACAAGGTTTATTATGTAATGAACGATGTTGAGGGAGATTTCAATCTTTAATCCATACCTGATATAATACAGACCGCTCCGGAGCTTTCGGAGCGGTTTTTATTTTTCTTTAATTATATTTATTAAATGATGTGTTGACACTTTATCGGGAGAGTGCTAATTTAGTTTTTGTAGATGTTAGCACTCTTTTAAATCGAGTGCTAACAGAGTGAGAAGGGAGGTACGGATATGGAAATGGATGAAAGAAAAGCCACAATACTGCAGGCTATCATCCGCAACTATCTTGAAACCGGCGAGCCCGTCGGAAGCAGGACCATATCAAAGTACACCGATCTCAACCTAAGTTCCGCTACCATCAGAAACGAGATGGCGGATCTCGAGGAAATGGGTTACATCATTCAGCCCCATACATCGGCCGGACGTATTCCTTCGGATAAGGGTTACAGATTCTACGTCGATACGATGATGGAAGCCAAGGACAGAGAGATATCCGAGATGAAAAAAGTCCTTATGGAAAGACAGGACAAACTCGAGGATATGCTCAAGGGAGTGGTCAAGCTCCTTGCCAAGGATACACAGTATGCATCGCTTATCACAGCACCGAGTGCAAACCGGAACAAGCTGAAGTTTCTTCAGCTGTCGAGGATAGATGACGAACACATTCTTGCGGTTATCGTTAAGGAAGGAAATGTCATCAAGAACAAGGTGGTTGATATCAAAGAGCCGATAACCGAAGAGACTCTTCTTAAGCTTAACCTGATGCTTAACACACAGCTCTCGGGAATGACGATGGATGAGATTTCCCTTACCATGATAACCGGACTCAAAGCCCAGGCGGGTGCACATTCGGGAGTCATCTCCGAAGTCATCGATGCGGTAGCCGAGGCAATCTCCGCAGAGGAAGACCTCAAGGTATACACAAGCGGAGCCAACAATATACTCAAGTATCCCGAACTCAGCGATAATTCCGAGAAGGCAGGTCACCTGATCAATACTTTCGAAGAAAGAGAAGGTCTTGAGGAACTGATGATCGGAGACGAGGACGGTGATGAGGCCATCAAGGTCTATATAGGAAGCGAGAATAAAGTCAGCGGCATGGAAGACTGCAGCGTCGTAACCGCAACCTACGAACTTGAAGGCGGAATGAAAGGAACAATCGGTATCGTCGGACCCAAGAGAATGGATTACGACAAAGTAGTCGGAACTCTGAAGTCATTAAGAAGCGGTCTTGACGATCTATATAAAAAAGATAACTAGAAAGGATCTGTTTATATAATGAGTGAAGAAAAGACAGACAAGGTGATCAATAAGGATACGGGAGAGACCGTAACCGAAGAAAAGGCGGAGGATGTTTCCGAACTTGAAGAAGCGGTTGAGGAAGCCGCAGAGGACGCCGAGGCTGAAGAGATAGAGATAACGGAAGAAAAGGAAGACTCCGGGAAAGAGAAATCCGAAGAAGGAACCGGAAAGAAATCCTGGTCCGAGAAAAAGGCCGAGAAGAAAGCCCAGAAAGCCGATAAGGAAAAAGAAGCCCTGAAGGCAAAGGTCGAAGAGCTTGAGGATAAGACCAAGAGGCAGCTTGCGGAGTTCGAGAATTTCAGAAACCGTTCCGAAAAAGAAAAAGCACAGTCCTTTGACAGAGGCGCTGCAGCGGTACTCGAAAAACTTCTTCCCATAGTTGATAACTTCGAAAGAGGATTTGCAACGGTAGAGGAAGCCGATAAGGACGATGCATTCGTCGTAGGAATGGATAAGATCTACAGACAGCTCATGGATGAGCTCGACAAGATGGGAGTCAAGCCCATCGAGGCAGTCGGCAAAGAGTTCGATCCCGCTTTCCACAATGCGGTAATGCAGACGGAGAGTGATGAATATGAATCCGGAGTCGTCGCACAGGAACTTTTGAAAGGTTACACATATCACGATACCGTATTAAGACACAGCATGGTATCGGTGGTTCAATAAAAAGCACATCCTATTAAAGGAGGAATATAAAAATGAGCAAGATAATAGGTATTGACCTTGGAACAACAAACAGCTGCGTATCCGTAATGGAAGGCGGAAAGCCCACCGTTATCGCTAATGCAGAAGGCGCAAGAACTACCCCTTCGATCGTAGCTTTCACCAAGAACGGTGAGAGACTTGTAGGTGAGCCCGCAAAGCGTCAGGCAGTCACCAATGCGGACAACACCATCTCCTCGATCAAGAGAGACATGGGTACCGACCGCGGCCGCAACATCGACGGAAAGAAATATTCACCCCAGCAGATCTCCGCAATGATCCTTCAGAAGCTTAAGGATGATGCAGAGAGCCATCTCGGTGAGAAGGTTACCGAAGCGGTTATCACCGTTCCCGCATACTTCAACGACGCACAGCGTCAGGCAACCAAGGATGCGGGCAAGATCGCAGGACTTGATGTAAAGCGTATCATCAACGAGCCCACCGCTGCAGCACTTGCATACGGACTTGATAATGAAAAAGAGCAGAAGATCATGGTATATGACCTCGGCGGCGGTACCTTCGATGTTTCCATAATCGATATCGGCGACGGCGTCATCGAAGTTCTTGCAACCAACGGTGATACCCACCTCGGCGGCGATGACTTCGATAACAAGATCATCGACTGGATGCTCGCTGAGTTTAAGAAGCAGGAAGGCGTAGATCTTTCAGGCGATAAGATGGCAATGCAGAGACTCAAGGAAGCTGCAGAGAAAGCTAAGAAGGAGCTTTCAAGTGCCATGACCACCAACATCAACCTTCCTTTCATAACCGCTACAAACGAAGGCCCCAAGCACTTCGACATGAATCTCTCCAGAGCACAGTTTGATGAGCTCACCAGAGATCTTGTAGAGAGAACCGCTATCCCCATACAGAATGCAATGAAGGATGCAGGCCTTACCAATGCAGATCTCGGACAGGTCCTTCTCGTAGGCGGATCAACCCGTATCCCCGCAGTTCAGGATAAGGTTCGCCAGCTTACCGGCAAGGAGCCTTCCAAGAACCTCAACCCCGATGAGTGCGTTGCTATCGGTGCTTCCATTCAGGGTGGTAAGCTCGCAGGCGATGCAGGTGCAGGTGACATCCTTCTCCTTGATGTAACTCCTCTTACTCTTTCAATCGAGACCATGGGAGGCATCGCTACTCACCTCATCGAGAGAAACACCACCATCCCTACCAAGAAGAGCCAGGTATTCTCTACCGCAGCCGACAATCAGACTGCAGTTGATATAAATGTCGTACAGGGTGAGAGACAGTTTGCCCGTGACAACAAGTCACTCGGACAGTTCAGACTCGACGGCATCGCTCCCGCTCCCAGAGGAGTACCTCAGATCGAAGTTACCTTCGATATCGATGCAAACGGTATCGTAAACGTATCCGCTAAGGATCTCGGAACCGGCAAAGAGCAGCACATCACCATTACCGCAGGTTCCAACATGTCCGACTCCGATATCGAGAAGGCTATCAAAGAGGCTCAGGAGTTCGAGGCTCAGGATAAGAAGAGAAAAGAGAACGTTGAGACCATCAACGATGCAGATGCTTTCGTATTTCAGACCGAGAAGGCACTCAGTGAAGTAGGGGACAAGATCTCCGATTCCGACAAGTCCCAGGTTCAGGCTGACCTTGATAAGGTTAAGGAACTTGTTGCCAAGGTTAAGGGTAACGAGGCAAGTGCAAGCGAGTCCGATATCGATGCACTTAAGGCAGCTAAGGAGCAGCTCACCAATTCCGCTCAGTCAGTATTTACCAAGATGTATGAAGCAGCCGGAGCGGCAGCAGGCGCAGGTCAGGGTGCAGGCCCCGACATGGGTGGATTCTCCGGAGCAGGAGCAGGTCCCGAGCAGACTTCACAGGGTTCTGCAGATGATGATGTTATAGACGGAAATTTCCGTGAGGTTTAATAAATATGGCAGAGAGTAAGCGCGACTACTACGAGGTTCTCGGAGTAGACAAAACTGCCGACGAGGCAGCGCTTAAAAAAGCATACAGGGTGCTTGCCAAGAAGTACCATCCGGATGCTAATCCCGGCGATAAGGAAGCGGAGGCCAAGTTCAAAGAGGCCTCCGAAGCCTATGCCGTTTTGAGCGATCCCGACAAGAGGGCTAAATACGACAGATTCGGACATGCCGCATTCGAAGGCGGTGCCGGCGGTGGCGGAGGATTCGATTTCAATAATATGGACTTCTCCGATATCTTCGGTGATTTCGGAGACATCTTCGGAAGCTTCTTCGGCGGCGGGAGAAGGTATTCGTCCGCAAGTAACGGTCCCATGAAGGGAGCAAACATCCGTACAAGTGTAAGGCTTACATTTATGGAAGCTGTATTCGGATGTAAAAAAGAGATTGAGCTGAACGTCAAAGAGGAATGTAAATCCTGTAAGGGAACAGGTGCCAAGGCAGGTACCGCTCCCGAGACATGCTCAACCTGTGGTGGTAAGGGCCAGGTATTCATATCCAGAAATTCGGTATTCGGTCTTATGAGAAGTGCCGAGATTTGTCCTGATTGCCGCGGAACCGGTAAGATAATCAGGGATAAGTGTCCCGATTGTAAGGGCGCCGGTTATATCTCCATCAAAAAGAGATATTCGGTCGATTTTCCCGCAGGTATCGACAATGGGCAGGCAGTAAGCCTTGCGGAGCTCGGTGATCCGGGAACAAACGGCGGCCCCAGAGGAGATGTCAGAGTTGAGGCGATAGTCGACAGACATCCCATATTCCAGAGAGAGGGCTTTGATATATATTCATTCGTGCCGATCTCGTATGCGATAGCGGCACTCGGAGGTCCGGTCCTTGTAGATACGGTCGACGGAAAGGTCATATATGATGTTAAGGCCGGAACTCAGACCGATATGAGAGTAAGACTTAAGGGCAAGGGAGTTCCTTCATGGAGGAACAAGAACCAGAGGGGAGATCATTACATAACCCTTGTGGTGGAAACTCCCGAGAAACTCTCTAACGAGGCTAAGGAGCTTCTGAAAAAATTTGATGAATTAACGGGTGATTCGCTTCATGCTGCCGAAAAAGCTTCGGGCGCAGGCACGGAAACTAAAGAAAAACCCGGCAAAAAGAAAAAATTGTTTTAAAAAATAGTAAAAGTGCAACACTATGTTGCACTTTTTTTGTCATTTAAGGACTTGTAAGATTTATATAAATACGATATATTAAATTTACTTAATGGATTAAGTTGCGTGTGTGAGGGGTATATAGGGGAGTTTATATATATGGTATCAATGAAGGATATCGCCAAAGAATGTGGCGTATCGGTAGCAGCGGTAAGTAAGGCGCTCAGCGGACAACCCGATATCAGCGAGGCAACTCGCGAGAAGATCAAGAAAGCTGCAAGCACTATGGGTTATCAGCCCAATTCCGCAGCAAAGGTACTTCGTACCCACAGATCCAACAATATAGGCGTATTGTTCGTAGATGAAGCACATAACGGTCTTACCAATGAATTCTTCGCTCTTCTTCTTGACAGATTCAAGCACGTTGCAGATTCCAAGGGTTATGACATAACCTTCATAAACAGAGGGATTTCCTCGGGAAGCATGGGCAATATGAACTACCTGGCTCATGCAAGATACAGAGCTTTCGACGGAGTCCTGATCGCATGTATGGATTTCCATAATGCCGAGGTCATCGAGCTCGCTCAGAGCAATATTCCTCTGGTCACCATCGACTATTCTTTTGAAGATCGTATGTCGGTCGGTTCCGACAACGTATCCGGAATAAGAGATCTGGTTTTGTACTGTGCCAAGATGGGTCACAGAAAGATCGCATATATCCATGATGATAATGACAGTGCCGTTACCAGAGACCGTGTCGGATCGTTCAAAGACACTATGGAAAGTCTCGGACTGAGTGTTCCGGAAAGCTACCTTCCCGTAGCGGAATACCGTAAAACCGATGGGGCGAGAAAAGCAACCGAGAAGCTCCTGGCACTTGAAGACAGACCTACCTGCATTTTGTATCCCGATGATTTCTCCGCTCTCGGAGGGATCGCGGCAATAAAGGAAGCGGGACTTGAGATTCCAAAAGATATCTCCATCGTGGGATATGACGGAATCAGAGTCGGAAGACATCTGACACCCTCGCTTACGACATTAAGACAGCCAACGGAACTTATCGGCGAAACCGCAGCTCAGAAGCTGATATCATTAATAGAAAATCCCGCAGAAACAAGGATTGAAAAAGTCATTGTAAAGGGAAGGATCTATGAAGGCGGTTCCGTAGCAAGAATTTAAAAATCCGGTGCCTGGCACCTGTAACCAATCAATCTATTTTTAAGGAGAAGTCAACATGAAATTCGGACATTTTGATGACGAGCACAGAGAGTATGTCATTGAGACCCCGAAGACCCCCCTGCCCTGGATAAACTATCTTGGCAGCAAGGAATTCTTCACACTGATCTCAAATACCTGCGGAGGCTATACCTTCTACAAGGATGCAAAGCTCCTCAGACTTACGAGATATCGTTACAATGATGTTCCCATGGACATCAACGGAAAGTATTTCTACATCAAGGACGGAGATACCGTTTGGAATCCCGGATGGAAGCCCACCCAGACCGATCTTGATGAGTATGAATGCCGTCACGGAATCGGATACAGCAAGTTCAAAGGCGTTAAGAACGGCGTAAGAGCAGACGTTCTTACCTTCGTACCCGTTAACGACAACTGCGAAATATCCAGGCTCGTAGTTACCAATGACTCCTCCGAAGAAAAGAATATCAGCATCTTCTCATATGTTGAGTGGTGCCTTTGGAATGCGGATGATGACAGCAGAAACTTCCAGAGAAATTTCTCTACCGGTGAAGTTGAAGTAAAGGGTTCCGCAATCTATCACAAGACCGAGTACAGAGAGCGCAGAAATCATTATGCCGTTTACTCCGTAAATGCCCCCATCACTGCATTTGATACCGCAAGAGATTCATTCCTCGGACTTTATCATTATGCAGGAAATCCCGAAGCTGTCCTTAACGGAAAGCTCACCAATTCAATGGCTTCAGGATGGAGCCCCATCGCAGCACATCAGCTTGATGTCAGCTTAAAGCCCGGTGAGAGTAAGTCCTATGTATTCGTTCTCGGATACATCGAGAATCCCGTAGATGATAAGTGGGAAGCTCACAATGTGATCAACAAGAAGCCTGCTGAAGCACTTCTGTCAAAATATGACACCGACGCTAAGGTTGATGCCGCATTTGCAGAACTGGGCGCCCAGTGGGACAAGCTTCTTAATATCTACACCGTTGATTCCTCCAATGATAAGGTTAACCGTATGGTTAACATCTGGAATCAGTATCAGTGCATGGTTACCTTCAACATGTCCAGATCCGCTTCCTACTATGAGTCAGGAATCGGAAGAGGAATGGGATTCAGAGATTCCTGCCAGGATCTTCTCGGATTCGTACATCTCATTCCCGACAGAGCACGTGAGAGGATCATCGACATCGCTTCAACACAGTTTGAGGACGGTCGCGCATATCACCAGTACCAGCCTCTTACCAAGAAGGGTAACTCCGATATCGGATCCGGATTCGGTGACGATCCCCTTTGGCTCATTGCAGGAACCAGCGCATATATCAGAGAGACCGGCGATGCTACGATTCTAGATGAGATGGTTCCCTTCGATAACGATGCATCCGTTGCTCAGACTCTTATGGAGCATCTCCGCAGATCCTTCGGCTATGTCGATACCCACAGAGGACCTCACAGACTTCCTCTTATCGGAAGAGCCGACTGGAATGACTGCCTGAATCTTAACTGCCATTCAACTCAGCCCGGTGAATCCTTCCAGACCTTCGGTCCCAGCGAAGGACCCGTTGCAGAGTCGGTATTTATCGGCGGTATGTTTGTTAAGTATGGTAATGAATATGCAGATCTCTGTGACCTCAAGGGACTTACCGATGAGGCTGCAAAGGTCCGTGCTTCCGTAGCCGAGATGAACGAGATCCTTCTTGACTCCAATGCTGGATGGGACGGAGAGTGGTTCGTCAGAGCATATGATTCATACGGAAATAAGGTAGGAAGCAAGGAGTGTGAAGAAGGTAAGATCTACATCGAGCCTCAGGGCTTCTGCGTACTTGCAGGTGTAGGTAAGGAATCCGGCCAGGCGCAGAAGGCTCTTGATTCCGTTAAGGAGCATCTCGATACCAAGTACGGCGTAATGATCCTTCAGCCCGCTTATACCGTTTATCATGAAGAACTTGGTGAGGTATCCTCATATCCTCTCGGGTACAAAGAGAATGCAGGTATCTTCTGCCACAATAACCCCTGGGTTTCTATCGCAGAGACCGTTATCGGAAGAGGCGACAGAGCATTCGAAGTATATAAGAAGACCTGTCCCGCATACACCGAAGAGATCAGTGAGATCCACAGAACCGAGCCTTATATCTACTGCCAGATGGTAGCAGGCGCTGATGCCAAGTTCCACGGCGAAGGAAAGAACAGCTGGCTCACCGGTACCGCAGCCTGGACCTTCGTAAATATCTCCCAGTACATCCTCGGAGTATATCCCACTCTCAAGGGACTTTCCGTAGATCCCTGCGTACCCGCTGATTTCGGCGACTTCAGCGTAAAGAGAGTTTACAGAGGAGTCGAGTATGATATCACCGTTAAGCAGAACGGTGTACAGAAGGGTGTTAAGGAACTTGTTGTTGACGGTGTCAAGGTTAACGGAACCGTAATTCCTTACGATGCATCCAAGAAGACCGTTAAGGTTGAGGTTGTAATGGGCTGATCCCGCGACAATATGTAAAAGCTATCCCGCAGGCAATTTGCCTGCGGGATTTTTGTTATAGATTTAATTGATAATCTTATGTTAATATTTGTTGTTGGAAACACAGTAAAAATCAGTTTCATGAGGAAATATTATGACTTTACAACAGATGAGGTACGTTATAGAGATCGCAGAGCGCGGTTCCATGAATGAAGCTGCCAAGAACCTGTTCATGTCGCAGCCCAGTTTGTCTGCATCCATTAAGGACCTGGAGGATGAGATAAACATCACGATCTTCAGAAGAAGCAATAAGGGAATAGAGCTTACTCCCGAGGGAAGTGAGTTTCTCGGATATGTAAGACAGATCCTGGATCAGTACTCGCTGATGGAGGATCATTATCACGGAAGAAACGATCCGGAGAAGAAATTCTATGTTTCGGCACAGCATTATACATTCGCTGTTGAGGCATTCTCCAATGCGGTTCTCAAAGCCGGAATATCGGAATATGATTTTGCTATTTATGAGACGAGAACTCACGAAGTTATTTCGAATGTAAAAAACATGAGAAGTGAACTCGGAATCCTGTATCTGAATGATTTCAACGAGAGGATCCTTCAGAATGACCTTGCCGAGAATAACCTCGTATTTACCGAACTCTTTTCGTGTAAGACATATGTGTATCTCAGTTCCGAGCATCCTCTTGCCAAGAAGAAAAAGATCTCATTCAAGGAGCTCGATGAGTATCCTTGTCTTTCGTTCGATCAGGGTGAAAAGAATTCGTTCTATTATGCAGAGGAAGTTTTGAGTACATATCCGTACAAAAAACTGATTCACGTTAACGACAGAGCCACTGCTCTTAACATGATGACACTTCTGAATGCATACACTCTTTGCAGCGGTGTTATCTGCAAGCAGTTAAACGGAACCGGATATGCTGCCATCCCTCTTGAGAGCGATGAGATAATGCATATCGGATATATCAAGAGAAGCGATGCAAAGCTTAGCGATATCGCTAAGATTTTTATAAAGGAAATGAAGAAGTATGGCGGTAAGAAGGGCTGAGATAAAAGATATTCCTCGTCTGGAAGAGATACTGTATCAGGTGCATGATGTTCACGCGAGCGTAAGGCCAGATCTGTTTATCAAGGGTAAGAAGAAATATACGGCGGATGAATTAATGGAACTTCTTGAAAGTGATGATACCGTGATCTTCGTATGTACCGATGATTTCGACTATATACTCGGATATGTATTCTGCATGGATAAAACATATGCAGGCAATCATTCCACAAATCCCGATAAGATGTTATATATTGATGATCTGTGCGTTGATGAGAAATTCCGCGGACACAGCGTCGGACGGATTCTGTGTGAATATGTCAAACAGTATGCATCCGAAGAAGGATATCAGAGAATAACTCTTAACGTGTGGGAATTTAACAAGAGTGCAAGGGCATTTTATGATGCACTCGGATTTGAGCCTCTTAAAACCGTGATGGAAATGAGATTATGATGGCAGAAGTCACTCTTAAAAAAGGCGGCGGCAGATATCTTAAAAGCGGCGGTCAGTGGATATACGACAATGAAATAGAGAAGGTGTCCGGAGAATATGAGCCAGGAGACATCGTAAACGTTCTTGATTTTGACGGATACAAACTCGGAAAAGGTTATATCAATCCAAACAGTACCATCCGCATAAGAATGCTTGAGAGATATCATGACGATCCCATTGATGAGTCGTTCTGGGAAAAGAGAGTTCGCGATGCCTGGGAGTACAGAAAGTCGGTTGTCGATACTTCAAGCTGCCGTATTCTTTTTTCGGAAGCGGATTACGTTCCGGGACTTGTGGTGGATAAGTTCGAAGACGTGCTCGTATGCGAATGCGAAACTCTCGGAATGGAGAGACACAAAGAGACGATATGCAATCTCGTAAAGAAGGTCCTGGAAGAAGACGGAATCAGGATCAGAGGCATATATGAAAGAAGCGATGCTTCGGTAAGAAAGCTCGAAGGACTTGAGAAGGTAAAGGGATTTATCGGAGAGCCCTTTGATACAAATGTTGTTATATGCGAAAACGGCGTTAAGTACAGGGTAAATATCGAGGAAGGTCAGAAGACCGGATTTTTCCTGGATCAAAAATATAACAGGGCGGCTGCGGCAAAGCTTTGCAAGGGCAAGAAGGTTCTGGACTGCTTTACGCATACCGGGTCATTTGCGCTTAATGCGGGGCTGTCCGGCGCAGAGAGCGTACTCGGAGTCGATGCGTCGGAACTTGCGGTAGAGCAGGCGCAAGAAAATGCGGAGCTTAACGGATTATCCGAAAGAGTAAAGTTTATGACTGCGGATGTTTTTGATCTTCTTCCCGAACTTGTTTCAAAAGGTGAGAGCTATGACGTCGTGATTCTCGATCCTCCCGCATTTACCAAATCAAGATCGGCGGTTAAAAATGCGATCAAGGGATATCGTGAGATCAATACCCGCGGCATGAGACTTGTAAGAAACGGCGGATTTTTATGCACCTGTTCCTGCTCGCATTTTATGGAGCCCGAGCTTCTGGAAAAAACAATACTTGAAGCAGCAAAGGGGGCAAGAAAAAGACTCAGACAGGTTGAATACCGCCTGCAGTCTCCTGATCATCCTTACCTGATGGGATGCCCTGAGTCACTGTATCTTAAGTTTTTTATATATCAGGTATTTGAAGAATATTGATTTTTAAATTTTTCTAAAATATTGCTTTTTCGCGAGCATTTTTTATAGACAGTGGTATAATACGGAATCGAATAAAACTCGTTCCGTAAAACAGAATATATGAATTCTGAACCGCAGAAGCCTTTGATTTTGAGGGTGTCTGCGGTTTATATTGTTTTGGGGGATGAGGAAACTGAACCGGAGGATAAAAGGTGGAAAACAGTAAAGAGAAGAGGAATAAAGAAACCGACAACTCATTTATGTTAAAAGTTGCCACATTTATAGTAGACAGAAGGAATCTGTTCTTTCTGCTCATCGGTATCGCACTTATTTTCAGTGCCATTGCTTCAAAGTGGGTTAAGATAGAAAACGATCTGGCAGCATACCTCCCGGATACTTCGGAAACCAGCAGGGCATTGGATCTTATGAGTGATCAGTTCATCACCTACGGAAGTGCCAAACTCATGGTCACCAATATTACCTATGATGAAGCGGATGGGCGCAATGCAGGAGGTTAATGAAGGGGAGATACCTGTAATAGATGATAAGGAAGGAGGTGCGAAGCAGTGAAAAAAGAATTAGTTAAAAATGTGATCGCACTTTCGATGGCAATTGCCATGATCATCGGACAAGTCTTTGTCCCGGGGGCCGGAACCGTATATGCTGCAGAAAATGACGACAGCGGATTTACCGAAATAGATATCAGCACACAGGATACAGAAAAGGAAGAAGTAAATGAGGAAGCAGCGCATGAAAGAGAAGAGATCGGGAATGAAATCAACTCTTCCATAAACGGAGAGATCGGAAAATGGAATTCCGCTCTGGATACTCTTGATAAAAACAGCGGACTTCTTACAAGTGACCTTCAGGAAGTAAGACGCGCAAGTGATGCGCTTATCAGTGTGGCCAATATGTATTCGACTCAGCTGTCGAATGATATCATGGCTGTTAATGCAAGTATCAATGATACATACCGTCTGATCGATGACCTTATAACAGGAACCGAAAACGAGGGAATCAAGTATTTGTTTTCGGACGTATCGGAATCCGATAATCCCGATATGATAAACGGAAGAACAGTTTCCTGTACCAATTACGGAACGGCATCCGGAGATATAAATGTCGGCGGGATCGCGGGTAATATGTCGGTTGATGACGAGAACCTCGAAAGCAGTGTTATCAGGACTTTTGAACTGAAGACCGGCGAAGGATATGCGATCTCAAGCATTGTACAGGACTGTGAAAATGACGGACTCGTACGGCTCAGAAGTTCCTGCGGCGGCGGAATTGCCGGAAATATGGAACACGGATGCGTCATAAGCTGCAGAGGATACGGCGGAATTCTATCGGATGAAGGAAGCTTCGTCGGAGGAATTGCCGGTTACTCTGAAGGCAGCGTGGTTTCATCCTATGCTCTGTGCAGCCTTTCAGGAAACGGACCTGCAGGGGGCGTGGCAGGATATGCCGAGAGAGTCAAGAACTGTGTTTCCATGCCTGTATTTGGTGAAGTGTCCGGAAAATGCGGCGCAGTTGCGGGACAGATACTGAGGGATTCCGGTACCGAGAGCATTGACAGTTCTGATTTCTACGGCAATTACTATGTCTCAAATGACTATTACGGAATAGACGATATCAGCTATGACGGAATCGCTTCAGAGATAGATTATGAAGATGCGCTTCAGATCGCAGGAATACCTGATGAGTTCGAGGATCTTAAAGTCATCTTTGTTGCTGACGGCAGGATTTTGTCTGAGGTAAGTGCTTCTTACGGAGACAGAGTCGAAAGCCTGACACTTCCGAATATTCCGGACAAAGACGGAAGCTACGGTATGTGGCCTGATCTGACGGATATAAGAGTGACCGGAAACCTTATGATCGAAGCAGACTACGTATCACATGTTGCTGTTATCAGAAGCGATGCCGAGTACGAAGACTCCGGAAAGCCCCTTGCTCTTATGCAGGGACAGTTCAAGGAGGCTGATTCACTCAGGGCTGAGAGCGTTGAAGCAACATTTGAGCCGGCAGACGGAACAGCCTATACCGATGTGACCATATACAGCGTAGGATTTGAGGGAAGCGGTGATCTGAATGCATTTACCTGCACCCTCAGGCTTTACAGCCCTTATGACGAATACCGCGTATGGGTCAGGGACGGAAACGGCTGGAAGGAAGCGGATTTTACCGCCGAGGGAAGTTACGCCCAGCTTGGCATGGATTCACCCATTGCCATGTATGCGATCGCCCAGATGCCCGATGAAAGACTCAAGAAAGCCGGATATGCGGCAATTGCGGTACTGCTTGCCGCCGGGGTTATAGCAATTCTGGTCAAACTGTCGCATTCTTTCGGTAAGAAATCATCAGCACCTGAAACTTCCGAAAAATAAAGCATTTAAAGGCAATTTGCCTTGCTAATGCCAAACAATCGTTATAGAATATAGGGTAAGCCTCTGTAAAGGCTTGCCCTATTTGTTTTAAGCGAATTCCTGCCGGTAGCAGGACGCATGAAAGGAGAAAAAAGTATTATGGATCAGGAAATGTTTTTAAGTCTCTATCGTCATTCTATTGCCCACGTTCTGGCAAAAGCAGTCATCGAAATCTACGGAAAAGAAAATGTGCAGTATGCCATCGGACCTCAGATTTCCGACGGATGCTACTATGATTTCGTACTTCCCCGTGCGGTCACGGAGGAGGATTATCAGATCATCGAGAATAAGATGAACGAGATAATCAAGAGAAAAGAGGACTGGAGAAGGGAGGAGATCGGAAAAGCCGACGCTCTCGAAATGTTCAAGGATCAGAAGTTCAAGACCGAGATCATTAACGATCTTCCCGAAGATGAAAAGCTCACCATCTATTACACCGGTGATGATTATGTGGATCTGTGCCGCGGACCTCATGTAGAGAACTCAAGAGATCTTATGGGTGTGGCCTTCAAAGTAAGAAGTGCGTCCGCAGCTTACTGGAGAGGTGACCAGAAAAGGGATGTTATGCAGAGAATCTATGTCTATGCATTCCCTAGCAAAGATGAACTCAAGGCACATCTCAATATGATCAGAGAGGCTATGGAAAGAGACCATAAGAAACTCGGACCCAAGCTTGATCTGTTTATGTTCAGTGAATCTGCACCCGGAATGCCTTACTGGCTTCCCAGAGGATGGAGACTTTACAGAACTCTCATGGAGTTCTGGAGAGAGATTCATGATAAGCACGGATATCAGGAGATCAAGACTCCCATTATCAATAACAAGAAGCTCTGGCTTATCAGCGGACACTGGGCTCACTATGTAAACAATATGTTCATCGTTCCCGGAGTACTCGGCAATATCGATGCCAAGGCTCAGATCCCTCAGGAAGACGGATCCGTATCCGAGGTTACACTTAATCCCGTATACGATCAGGATGATGACGATACCATGGCGGCAAAGCCCATGAGCTGTCCCAATGCCATGAATGCTTATAAGAGAACCATTCACTCTTACAAGGAACTTCCCATCCGTTACAACGAGGTGGGCCTTGTACACCGTAAGGAGAAATCCGGACAGATGAACGGACTCTTCCGTGTACAGGAATTCCGTCAGGACGATGATCATACATTCGTAATGGAAGACCAGATCGAATCAGAGATCGCAGATATCATGGAGATTGCTGATCAGATCTATTCCACCTTCGGTGTAACATACAGAGCGGAGCTCTCCACCAGACCAGAAGATTTCATGGGTGAGATCGAGACTTGGGACAAGGCCGAGGCAGCGCTTAAGAAGATCCTCGACAAGAAATACGGCGAGGGCGGATACGAGATCAACGAAGGCGACGGCGCATTCTACGGACCCAAGATCGACCTTCAGATGAAGGACGCTCTCGGAAGAGAATGGCAGTGCGGAACCATCCAGCTTGACTTCCAGCTTCCTCATAACTTCGGACTTACCTATCAGGATGCTGACGGAAGCATGTCACAGCCTATAGTAATACACAGAGCAATCTTCGGTTCATTCGAGAGATTCATAGGAATCATCATCGAGAACTTCAAGGGAGCTTTCCCCTTCTGGATCTCCCCTTATCAGGTCGCTCTTGTTCCCATCAAGCCGGAGCATAACGATTTCACCAAAGAACTTCAGGATAAGCTCGAGGCAGTCGGTATCCGTGTAGAAGCAGATTATGCCGACAAGAATATGAACGAGAAGATCAAGTTCTTCAAGACCATGAAGGATCCTTATATCGTAGTTATCGGAGATAAGGAAAAAGAGTCCGGAACTCTTTCAATCACCGTAAGAGGACAGAAAGAGCAGCTCCACAATGTACCCGTTGATGTATTTGTAGAAAGCTGTAAGAAGCTTAACGAAAGCAAAGCACAGGAACTTGACGGACAGATAAATGGCTGATAACAAAAGCTATACAAGAGGACAGACAATAGTAGCAGCAGGCAGTGCAATGACGTCCCTGGGTCTGGTGATCTCGGGACGTGTATGCGCTGTTTATCCCGGCGGTGCGATGATGCTCGAAAGAGGTGATGTCATCGGCATCACCGAGGTTGTTAATGAGGTTCATTTCCTCGGATACAAAGCTGTTTCCGATGCTGTTGTTGTTCCCTATCCCTACACCAATCTTGAAAATCTTGAGATGCTCTTTTCACAGCATAATGATTTTGCGAGAGTATCTCTTTGTTCTCTTTTCAAACAGATCACGGGTCTCGTGGGCCAATGTCAGGTTTCAGAGATTCATACCGGAGATCTGTATCAGAAACTTCTCAAAGACATAGAACTTTATAAGGATATGTGCAGCAAGTTCCGCATCAAGGCAATGGATCTGAGCGAGGCTTCGGATCTTGATACCGATATGATGGAAGAAACTTCCGACACCTGGCTTGCGGATTATTACGCAGGTCTTATGAAGCTCTATCAGTCAGAGACAGGCAAGAATGTCATCTCCGATCTGTCCGTAACCATGGGCATGGTCAGAAAGGGCAGCCTTGATTCAAGAAAAGCATATTCTCTTCTTGATAACTATTACTCATTCAGACAGGAGCTCGGAAATCTGTATTTTAAGCCGGACGGAAAGGATCTCTATGCGTATCTGACGCAGCTTTTCTTCAGGCTTAAAGAGGGCAGCCCCCAGATGTTCGAACTCAGAAAGATCATCACGCGCATAGAAGAGTCTTTCTATGACGAGGTCGGTCTTGATCAGGATATTTATAAAAATCGTATCGATGAATTTGCAGACAAGGCAGATAACATTCCCGAGGATGCCGGAGAGGATGAGGCTGAAGAAAGTGTTGAAAGCGTCATTCCCATGGAGGAGCTCGAGAATTCACTCGATAAGATCATTGACTTCCTCGATGATGATTCAGAGAAGATCACAGACTTTAAGACTCATGTGATAGATCTTCGAAATGTAGACGATCCCGAATCAATCGACGATGATGTTTCAACCCTGAGAAGACATATAGCTCAGGAATTCTACGTTGTTTACAAAGCGGCATTTTTCAAATCGCTTGAGAAGACTCCGCCACTTCCGGTTCTTATGTTCCTGTATTTCGGATATGCCGACGAAGTGCTTGCGGGCAGGAAGAATACTGCATATCTTGCTAAGCTTGCTTCCTCGATGGCTGATCATTCATTCGCCGGATTATATACTTTCTACGACTGGCTTAAGGCTATCTATGAAGGCAGAAAAGATCCGAGCCGCGATGAATTCGATACCGATTACACCGATACGATCCACAAGTTAAAGGTTCAGAATAAGATAGATGCCGCCGAGGAAAAGAAGAGACTTTCAGACGGCGTTGCAAAGGCTAATTTCGAACTTGATAATTTCTTCAGAAATGCCAACAAGGTTACCTATGGAAGGATCACGACATTCTGTCCCGTTTTCATGGACAGTACCTGTATGAAGGATCCCGAAAACTGTCTTGTGGATCTCGATAAGATATCCCAAGCTTTGGATCAGGTAAGAAAGATCGACTATTCTGCTTATTACCGTGAGACCTTGGACAAGGAAAACCATGAGGTAATGGGTAAGGAATCGATCCATGTAGAGTATCTTCCCGATTTCATCCTTATGCCCAACATGGGAACCAGAGCCGTTATGTGGCAGGAGATCGAGGGAAAACTCAGAACATCTTCCGCAAGAATGGCGCTTTCAATATTCCATGCAGAGGATCTTCTCGGTACCGTGATCAGGCTTACCGGTGATTTCAGATGGGAACTTTGCAAGAGAATACAGGGTGCGAGATGGAATGATGTCAGCGATCATTCACTCACCAGTGATTATTTCGATTATGTTCAGTTCTACCGCAAGAACAGAGATCTGTCCGCTGAGATCAAAGAGAAGATCAAGTCTTCGCTTCAGAGAGCCAAGAACAGTTTCAAGGAAATGTTCATAAGGGACTATACTCTCTGGGTTCTGTATGAAGGAAACGGATCTCCCAGACTTAACAAAGTCGCAAGACAGATCCTCTATACATATTGTCCTTTCGATCAGGTGCTTGCGGCTAAGATCAAGGCAAACCCGATCTATGCCGAGATAATCGACAGAAGCAATATCAAAAAGGCTCAGAGACTTCATCGTCTCGAGACTCTCGAAAAGAAAATCGTTGCATCCGGTCAGAAGGTTCCCGATACGCTCGCAGCCGAGATCGCGTTTGTAAACGGTAAAGTAACAAGATAACGGAGTTTTAATATGGCAATGAATCCGATAGCAATGATGCAGGCTGCGGGAAGGATCAAGCTCTTTAAGGAACAGCATCCGAAGGCTCTTGCATTTATTCGTTCCGTATCCGAGGGTGACCTTAGGGAAGGTAGTGTCATTGAAGTTAAAGTCACCACTCCCGAAGGAAAAGAATCTGTATCAAACATCAAACTCACCAAGGATGATATCGAAACATTCAATCTTATAAAAAACGGACAGATAGGAAACTGATCAATGAAAACGGATGACGTAATCAACGAGATCGAAAAGGTTGTTCGCGGAAAAAGAGGCGTAATCACCATGGCCCTTGCAACACTCCTTGCAGGAGGCCATGTTCTTCTTGAGGATATTCCCGGAGTCGGTAAGACCACACTTGCGGTCGCACTGTCCAAAGCACTCGGACTTGAATTTGCAAGAGTGCAGTTTACTCCCGACGTTGTGCCCGGAGATCTTCTCGGCTTTACTTATTACGACCAGAAGACAGGTGAATTTATTTTCCGTGAAGGAAGCATCTATACCAATCTCTTCCTTGCAGATGAGATCAACAGAACTTCACCCAAGACACAGTCTGCACTTCTTGAAGTCATGGAAGAAAGACATGCTACCGTTGAGGGCAAGACAAGAGAGCTTCCGGATCCTTTTTTTGTAATTGCAACCGAGAACCCTTTCGGTTCAAGCGGTACGCAGAAACTTCCCGAATCGCAGCTCGACAGATTCATGACCTGCATGAAAGTCGGATATCCCGATCACGGAAGTGAAGTGGAAGTTCTTATGAACGATTCACATTCCAGGATCGATACCATTGTTCCCATCTTCTCGGCAGAGGAGATAGTCGCGGTTCAAAAACAGATCGAACAGATCCATGTCGATCAGTCACTCTATGACTATGTCGTTGCTCTTTCCGAAGCAACCAGAAACGACGAAAGGCTTTCACTCGGACTTTCTCCCAGAGGAAGCATCGCTCTATACAAAGTGGCAAGAGCGCTGGCGTATATGATCGGAAGAGATTATCTGACTCCCCAGGACATTCACTCTGCCTGGATGTATGTTGCTGCACACAGAGTCAGAGTATCTCCCAGAGGAAGAGCGATGGGACTTTCGGCCGAAGATATTCTCGGAGAGATCATAAAATCTGTTCCCGTTCCCAAGATCGGATAAATATGGAACATCTTAAAAATGCTCTGTATATTATTTCATATGTGATGATGGTGGCGGTTGTTTTACTGGTAACAGTTTTCTACAGACAACCGCTTGCTTCTGTGCTCCTGGTTTTTCTTATAATCCTTCCTTTTATATCTCTTGCATCCGGTGCGTACGGATATAAGCATATTTCGGTAACGGCAACTGCTCCTTCAGAGCATATAACAGCCGGCGATGAATTCAGGATAAGATTTCATATCAGAAACACTTCACCCGTTCCGCTTCTTCGCTGCACACTTCTGTATTCTTTTTACAATTTCTACAGACAGGATGATGAAAAGTTTTCCATGACACTTGCGGGGGAGAGCTTTGCATCGGAACACATTTCAATGAGCTTTAAAACATCCATTCCCGGGATGTTTGTTTTTGATGCGGATAAGATACTTATAAGCGATCCTCTTCATTTCCATACTTTTACCGGCAAGGTAAACATTCATATCACGATTCCAGTAATGCCCGGGGTTATCCCTTTGCCCGATAAGGATCTTCCGAAATTCGAAGGAGAGCCCTTCGACGATCTGCCTTCGGAAAGCGGAGAACTGACAAGGGATATCAGACAGCTTCGCGAATACAGGGCGGGCGACAGACTTCGCGACATTCACTGGAAAGCTTCCGCATCAGCCGGTGAACTTATGGTCAAAGAATACGAAAGAAGTATCGACCTGATGTATCTTCTTCTGCCCGAGGTTATAAAGGATTCGGAGGAAGGTACGCTTATATACTATTACTCACTCGGTAAAAAAATGCTTTCGCAGAATATGGGATTTCGAACTGCGATCTACGATCCCGATACAAAGATCTTCTCGTACATGAACGTAAGCGATGACAGAAGTCTTGATGAAAGTCTGTATGAGATCATGAGAAAGAAGGCTTCCGCAGAAGAAGTCTATTCGGTTTACATGAATCAGAACCCTGCAAGTTACGGTGCGATAAGGATATGTCACGACAGGATAGTGCTAAATTAAAAAAACGAATCTTGTCTCTCAGAACAGACCCTCATCCCGGAATACTCGGCAGGAGGGAGATCAAAAAGAGAGATGAAGAGCTTGCGCGGAGAGGTGTCTGCAAAGAAGATGTCTTGCTTGATCACATGCCGCACAAGTTTGTTTCCGTGCTCTTAAGAGGACTGCTTATATTCCTGGCAGCATACGGAACGGTGTGGGGGATGATCTCTGCATTCGGACTCGGATACGGACAGGGAAAAGTGTTTGCGGGAATCCTTATCCTGTCGATCTTCTCTGCTGCGATCTACTATAACCGTTTTACTTTCTATGCCGGTTATATCGTGATGTTTATATCGTTCTTTTTTTTCTCCGTGGTGATGTATTCGTATATCAACTCCGGATTTCAGGCATTCATGAATGAATTGAACGAGGCATATGTCGATTACTTCTCTCTGCCCGCACTGAGAGTTTCTGACGAGATCATAACCGACAGAAATCTGTCCGTTCCCATCATGGCGATCTTCCTCGGATGGGTTTACTGCATCATGCTCAATGTAACGATATCAAGTTACATGAATCCCGTTCTTACATTCGTCATTACATTCCTGCCTCTTCAGACCGTGTTTTACATTGACAGATATCCTTCATATCTGTGCATGACGATGCTCATCATGTGCTACGCTTCCGTACTCGTACTGTCAAGGGCGGGATATTATGCACTTCCGTACAGATATAAAAAATACGAATCGTTCTCAAGGCGCCGTATGAGAAAGGGTTCGGAAGATTCATACATTCTGTCCGCAAAAGGAATGCTGTCGGTCTTTACCGTATCACTGATCATGTCACTTGTGTTTTTCGTAATATCCGGCGTTGCTTTCGGTGATACATATTCGACCAAGTACGTATCAAACAAGCTGAAAAACAGAACGGATGATTATGTCGAAGCGCTGGTAATGAACGGACTGAATTCGCTGTTCAACCGCTATTCCGCAAGAGGAGGACTGGCAGAGGGAAGGCTCGGAGGAATCGGATCCGTTGCTCCGGATTATGAAACAGACCTGATAGTGACCTATGTTCCCGAGTCAACCGATACTGTCTATCTTAGAGCGTTTGTCGGAGGCAAATATCAGACGGACAGATTTTTCGAAGATAAGAATACGGAATATCCTGCCGATTCCGAACCCTTTCACTATGAAGAGGGTGAAGAACTCAGAACAATGCAGATAGAAAACATCGATGCAGGTGAGGGGTACTATTTCAGACCCTACCATACAACGGATGTGGACGGTGATCCCGAAGGAGTGTACACGGTCACTTATATTCCCAATCCCGTCTCCGTATCATATCCCACGGATGATCCGGATATGTACGCCTATTCACAATATGCTTTCACCAACTACCTGAGCGTTCCCGAGAGCCTTATCCCCACTCTTGATGCTACCGTCAGGAGGGCGGACATGATCGTAGCGGAAAGGGGAAGCGAGGGTATGCTTCTTGCATGCTATAAGCTTGAAAAGTATTTCGCGGAGAACTACAGATATTCCCTTACCCCCGGAAGAACTCCCATTGGAGCGGATGTTGTGGATTATTTCCTGACCAATCAGGACAGGGGATACTGCATGCATTTTGCATCCTCCGCAACAATGCTTCTGAGATATATCGGTATTCCGGCAAGGTACTGCGAGGGCTATATCATACAGGCTTCGGATCTCCAAAACGGTGTCATCGTATCGGAAGAAGACGGAAAAACAACGGTTGAAGTAGAAATAACCGATGCTGCAGCACATGCATGGGTTGAGATATATATTCCGAACTACGGATGGATCCCCTACGAAATGACTCCTCCTTCTTTCGGAGATGAGGACGATGTTTCCATGAACGGATTGTTCGGAATCCTATCCGGACTCTTTACCGCAGCACAAAGAGATGATGCCGAAGGAGCGGAAGAAGGCGGCGGAATAGGCGACAGAGCATTCGGAACATTCGGAAAGATCGCAGAAAGCCTTGAATTCCTGGTAAGACCCATCGGATATTCGCTTGCCGCAGTAATTCTGATCCTTCTTGCGATACCTTTGATAAAGCGCATTGTTACGCTTCTCAGGATCCTGTCGTACAGGAGAAAAGGAAAATACAGCGAAGCGGTACTCGTAAGATACAGATCCTATACTTCTTATCTTATTAAGAAGAAACTCATCACATCTTCGAATGCCGACAGTGTCAGCGTGGCAGAGGAACTTACCGGAAACTTTGATCTTCAGGAGACTAAAGATAAGATAATGGATGTCGCAAATATAGTAAGAGAAGCGGCATTCTCCGGACGCGAGATATCCGCAGAAGATTA
This sequence comes from Lachnospiraceae bacterium, assembly GCA_018056425.1. Lineage (GTDB taxonomy): Bacteria > Bacillota > Clostridia > Lachnospirales > Lachnospiraceae > AC2028. The sequence goes on along the minus strand of JAGPFR010000007.1, from coordinate 57,913 downwards.
TGACAAGGCAGTCCTGTATATGAAGGAGATACGTTCTGCCGCCCGTCAAACTTCATAAAAAGCCGCGATTTATTTGATGATTCTTACTTCTTGAAAAAGTCTTGGAAACTGATAAAATATTATTAGTTTCCAAGAAAATTTTCTATATGTTTCTATTGCCCGGATCGGAGGTACATATGATTGATGTCACGATTATCGGAGCCGGTGTAACGGGAAGTGCTATAGCCAGGGAATTATCAAGATATGATCTTGAAGTTCTTGTACTGGAAAAAGAATCCGATGTTTGCGAGGGAACATCCAAGGCAAACAGCGGGATAGTTCATTCCGGCTATGATGCAAAACCCGGAACTCTCAAGGCAAGATTCAATGTTGAAGGAAATAAATTAATACATGAACTTTCCCGGACTCTTGATTTTCCTTTTAAGGAAAACGGGTCTTTGGTTCTTGCGCTCGAAGAAGAAGGAAGAGCGGGAATAGAGGAACTTCTCGAAAGGGGAAGAGCTAACGGTGTGCCCGGTCTTCGAATACTTGAAAAAGAAGATCTTCTGAGGCTTGAACCGAATGTTTCGGATGCTGCGGTATGTGCTCTCTATGCACCAACCGGCGGGATCGTATGTCCGTTTAACATGACAATTGCGTTTGCGGAAAACGCAGCTGACAATGGTGTCGTTTTTAAGTTTGATACCGAAGTTCAGGATATTGTCAGGAAAAAAGCCGAAGACGGTCCGAGTTATTACAGCCTTAATACCACTTCCGGGGTTATTGATACAAAGCTTGTCATCAATGCGGCGGGAGTATACAGTGACAGATTCCACAACATGGTATCCGATGAGAAGATACATATCACTCCCAGAAAGGGCGAGTATCTGCTTATGGATAAGATGGCGGGAGATCTTGTCGGAGCTACTTTATTCCAGCTTCCGTCAAAACTCGGAAAAGGAGTTCTGGTAACACCTACGGTTCACGGAAATCTTATGGTCGGACCTACTGCCGAAGCTGTGGATGATCCCGAAGATACATCAACCTCGGCTGAAGGACTTGATCAGCTTTTTGCAAGAGGCGCACTTTCCGTTAACAAACTTCCGAGACTGACCATTACTTCATTTGCAGGACTCAGGGCTCATGAAGACGGAGGCGATTTTATAATCGGAGAAGTAAAGGATTCTCCGGGATTCATAGATGCTGCGGGAATAGAATCTCCCGGACTTACGGCAGCACCCGCGATCGGCGCATATGTTGCAGACCTTGTAAAGGATATGCTCGGAGCATCCGGGAAGGAGAATTTCAAAGAAACCAGAAAAGGAATTCCTTCAATGGCACTTGCAACTCCCGAAGAAAGAGCAGAGCTCATCAAATCGGATCCTTCATACGCACACGTTATCTGCAGATGCGAACTTGTAACCGAAGGTGAGATCAAAAATGCCATAAACAGAACTCTCGGTGCAAGGACAGTCGACGGGATCAAGAGAAGGACCAGAGCGGGAATGGGAAGATGTCAGACCGGATTTTGTCTGGCAAGAACAATACCTCTTCTTGCCGAGGCACTCGGAGTTGACGAAGAAGAGATCAGAAAGAGCGGTAAAAGATCTTATTACATCGAAGGTAAGATTAAGGACAGTCTGTAAGGAGCGGATATGGCTGATAAAAAAGCAGATCTTGTTATCATAGGCGGCGGACCAGCAGGACTTGCTGCGGCGGCATCCGCCCGCAAAGAAGGACTTCAGGATATACTTATACTCGAAAGGGATACAAGGCTCGGAGGTATCCTTAATCAGTGCATACATAACGGATTCGGACTTCATACATTTAAAGAGGAGCTTACGGGTCCCGAATACGCGGCGCGTTTCATAGAGCAGATAGAGGACGAAAAGATTCCCTATATGCTTGATACGATGGTGGTGGATATATCAGCGGATGAAGAGGGCGAAAATAAGATCATTACTGCGATGAATCCTGATGAAGGTTTATTTACCGTCACGGCACGTGCCGTGATCCTTGCAATGGGATGCAGGGAAAGACCGAGGGGCGCTCTGAACATTCCCGGATACAGACCTGCGGGAATATATTCTGCGGGTACTGCTCAGTACTATGTAAATATTGAAGGACGTATGCCCGGAAAAAAAGTAGTCATACTCGGATCCGGCGATATCGGACTTATCATGGCAAGGCGTATGACATATGAAGGTGCAAAGGTTTTATGCGTTGCAGAGCTTCAGCCTTATTCCGGCGGACTTAAGAGAAACATAGTCCAGTGCCTTGATGATTTCGATATACCACTCCTCCTTAGCCATACCGTTGTCGACATCAAGGGCAAAGAACGAGTCGAGGGCGTTACGATAGCGGAAGTTGATGAAAACAGAAAGCCCATTCCGGGAACCGAGGTTTTCTATGAATGCGATACGCTTCTGTTATCCTGCGGCCTGATACCTGAGAATGAACTTTCCAACAAACTCGGAGTCCGGATGAATCCCGTGACAAACGGTGCGTTTGTAAACGAGAGTCTGGAAACTTCAATACCCGGGGTGTTCGCATGCGGTAACGTACTTCACGTACATGACCTCGTCGATTACGTATCCGGCGAAGCTTCCGCGGCAGGTAAAAACGCTGCAGGATATGTCCGCGGTATAAGTAAAGATCCCGGAGACGTTATCAGTATAAGAACCGAGAACGGTGTCAGATACAGCGTGCCTTCAACCGTAAGGTGCGGCATCATGCCGGATACCCTCACCGTAAGATTCAGAGTGGGTAACGAATACCGCAATACAAACCTTGGGGTATACCTCGACGGAAAGCAGCTTATGAAACTTCCCAAGAGAGTAATGGCTCCCGGTGAAATGGAACAGATCATACTTGTGAAGAGCAAGGTTCTGGAAATAACCGAAAGCTCCGGCAAAACAGAACATGAACTTGTAATAAGAGTGGAGGACTGATCATGGAAAAACGCGAATTGACATGCATAAGATGCCCGATCGGTTGCCACATCACAGTCACGCTTGAAAACGGGGAAGTTAAAGACATCACCGGAAATTCCTGCCCCCGCGGGGAGGAATATGCGGCAAATGAAGTTACACATCCCGTCAGATGCGTGACGAGTCTTGTAAGACTTAAGAACGGAAAGAGACCTGTCGTATCCGTCAAAACTCAGGGGGATGTTCCCAAAGATAAAATGATGGATGTCGTAAAAGCTCTCAAGGATATTGAACTTACCGCACCTGTGAAGATAGGGGATATAGCAGCCGAGAATGTGGCAGGCACCGGCGTTAATGTTATCGTTACTTCAAATGACGATTGATACGGAGAAAGCTTATGGGAGAAAAATATATTCTTGCACTCGATCAGGGAACTACCAGTTCAAGAGGGATCATATTCGATAAAGATGCGCGGATAAAAGCAATCGCGCAAAAAGAATTCGATCAGTATTATCCCCAGCCGGGATGGGTAGAACACAATCCCAGAGAAATCTGGTCTTCACAGATCTCTGTTGCAAGAGAGGCAATGGCCAATCTCGGTATAGATGCTTCCGATATCGCCGCGATCGGTATTACAAATCAGCGTGAGACTACGATCGTATGGGACAAAGAAACCGGAGAGCCGGTATATAACGCTATAGTCTGGCAGTGCAGAAGAACCGCACCCATGATAGATAAGATAGTCGCGGCAGGCCGTTCGGATATGATATCCGAAAAGACCGGCCTTGTTCCCGATGCATATTTCAGTGCAAGCAAGATAGCATGGATCCTTGATAATGTTGACGGAGCAAGGGAGAAAGCAGAAAAAGGAAGACTTGTTTTCGGAACCGTTGACACATGGCTGATCTGGAATCTGACAGGCGGACTCGTACATGTAACCGACTACACCAATGCAGCCAGAACAATGCTGTTTAATATCCATACGCTTAAGTGGGACAAGGATCTTCTTAAGCTGTTCAACATTCCCGCGAGTATGCTTCCCGAAGTAAAGCCCAGCAGCGCTCAGTACGGATATACGAGCGAAAAGGTAATGGGAGGATGGATCCCCATTGCCGGAGCCGCAGGAGACCAGCAGGCTGCACTTTTCGGACAGTGCTGTTTTGATAAGGGTGATGTTAAGAATACATACGGAACGGGCTCATTCATCCTGATGAATACCGGTTCGGAGCCCGTTGTTTCATCGAACGGACTTCTTACCACCATGGCTGCATGCACTTCCGATAAACCAGAGTATGCACTTGAGGGCTCGGTCTTTGTTGCGGGCGCAGCTGTCCAGTGGCTCAGAGACAGCATGAGGATGGTCAAGAGCGCCGCACAGACCGAGGAATACGCGGACAGAGTCAAGGACAGTACGGGAGTATATGTCGTTCCCGCATTTACGGGAATGGGCGCTCCTTACTGGGACCAGTATGCACGCGGCACGGTATTCGGTATTACAAGAGGATGTACCAAGGAGCATTTCATCAGGGCAACTCTTGAATCCATCGCATATCAGTCATATGACGTGATGAAGGCGATGGAGGAGGACCTGGGTGCGCCTCTTCAGGGACTTAAGGTTGACGGCGGAGCTTCAGCCAATAACTTCCTCATGAAGTTCCAGGCAGATCTTATCGGCACGAAGGTCATCAGGCCCAAATGTATCGAGACAACCGCGATGGGCGCGGCTTTCCTGGCGGGGCTTGCTGTCGGATATTTTAAAAACAAAGATGAGATCAGGGAGAAATGGGAGCTTGGAAGAGCGTTTGAGCCTGACAGTGACAGGAGCGAAGCTGAGGAACATTTGAAAGGCTGGCACAAAGCCGTAAAATACGCCATTGCCTGGTCAAAAGACGAGTAAACAGCCATTCTTTGCGGAGGATCCTCCGCTGGAACACATATTCTCAAATATTGCAATATAAATATCAATTATTGCGGTTTGAAAATTTGACAAAAATCACATATACCCATCGTTAATATTTAACCAAAAGTGCAGATTTGCACAAAAAATGCAAAAAAATGGTTGCATTGATGGGTCAAATAATATATTCTTAAGCACGAAATCGATTAAGGAAATCGATTAAGTAAAATTTTTGCTTAATTAAGAACAAAAATTTTAATGTAGAAAGAAGGGTACGAAATGAAGGATTTCCTACACAACACATGGAAACATAGAGCACACGTGGTACTGGCACTCCCCGTATTCCTTGTTCTGTTTTTCATCATGTACGTTCCCATGACGGGTCTCGTACTTGCATTCAAGACCTTTGATGTTACGAAGGGAATCTACGGAAGCCCCTGGTGCGGACTTGATAACTTCAAGTTCCTCATCGCTTCAAAAAATATTTTCGTAACCATGACAAGGAACACCCTTTTCTACTATGTGATCTTCACTGCAGTGGGAACTTTCCTGAACGTAGCTCTTGCGGTTGCGATTGACCAGTGCATTTTCAAGAAGACCACCAAAGCGATGCAGACCCTCATGATCATCCCGGTCTTCATCTCCTACGCAGCAGTTCAGTTCATCGTCTACGCTTTCATCAGCAAGGACACCGGACTTATCAACAGCGCACTCGGAACAGGCACCAGCTTCTACACACAGGCTAAGTACTGGCCCGCTATCTTAACCATCACCAAGATCTGGAAGGATACCGGATACGGATCGGTTCTTTATATGTCGGTTCTTGCAGGTATCGATACCGAGCTTTATGAAGCAGCAGAAATCGACGGTGCAAACAGATGGAAAAAGATCTGGCACATCACTCTTCCCAGTCTGATCCCCATGATCACCGTCATGCTCCTTCTTTCCGTAGGTAACGTAATGAGATCCGATACCGGTCTTTTCTACCAGGTAACCAGAGATTCCGGCCAGCTCTACTCGACCACACAGGTTATCGACTCTTACGTACTCCATGCAATATTCAAGAATTCAAACTTTGGATTTACGGCTGCTACATCCTTCTTCCAGTCGGTCGTCGGTTTGCTCCTGATGCTCTTTGCAAACTGGATGGTTAGGAAGATTGAGCCTGATGACGCTTTATTCTAAGGAGGTTAAGGAAATGGCGCGTATGAACAAGAATGCCGATCTGGCACCTTCAAAAAAAGAGAAAATGAGCACAGGACAGATCATTCTGCTCCTTTGCCTGATAGTATTTACGATTTTCTGTTTTGCACCCGTACTTCTGGTATTCATCTCAGCATTTACCGATGAGATCTATATCACCCAGCATGGATTTTCGTTCTTCCCCGAGAAGTGGTCCATGTCCGGTATGAACGCCGTTCTTAAGTACGGAAAACAGCTCTTTACATCATATGCCGTTACTATTTTTGTAACAGTTGTCGGAACTCTTCTCGGACTTCTGATCATGAGCATGTATGCTTATGCGATGAGCAGAAAAGATTTCAGACTTGGAAAGTTTTTGGCGATCTTCCTTTTGATCCCTATGCTCTTCAACGGAGGGCAGCTCTCCGGATACATCGTATTCACATCCCTGTATCATCTTAAGGACAGTCTGCTTCTCCTGATCCTTCCGCTCTGCGTCAGCACGATGAATGTTATCATACTCAGAACATACATCGTAAACAGCATCCCTTCCGAGCTTATGGAGGCTGCCAAGATTGACGGAGCAGGAGAATACAGAACCTTCTTCCAGATCACACTGCCTCTTCTTAAGCCCTCGCTTGCAGCTGTCGGCTTCATGATGGCAACCGCTTACTGGAATGACTGGCAGAACGCACTCCTTTACATCGATACCAACAGCAAGAAGCCTCTGCAGCTCCTTCTCGTAAATATTCAGAAGAGCATTCAGTTCCTTCTTAACAACAACAATGTCCCTGCTTCTGCAAGAGCGGCAATGGGAGGAGCAATCCCTCAGAACTCCGCAACCATGGCAACGGTTATCGTAGTCATCGGACCTATCATGGTAGCATATCCCTTCTTCCAGAAGTACTTCATCAAGGGACTTACAGTCGGATCCGTTAAGGGCTGATTTCAATTTGATATTCGGGTATCGGCATTACGCCTTTACTTTAGAATATAGATAACCATTTAGGGAGGTTAAGTTATGAAAAAACTCAACAAAGTTGCAGCACTTGCGCTTGCAACCGTGATGGGACTTTCCATGACCGCTTGCGGCAACGGAAACACCCCTGCACAGCCTGGTAACACCGGTACAGAGCCCGGAACCACCACCGTATCTGATGATAACGGCGCAGTCGTTATCGACGTCTACAGACGTACATTTAACCTTGGTGCAGTTGATGATGCACAGGTTAAGAAGGTAGAGGATGCTATCAACGCATACATCGCTGATAAGATCAACGTTCAGATCGTTCTTCACGATATCGCATCCGAGTATGAGGACAAGGCTAACCTTGCACTCAACAACGGAGAGATCGATCTCCTCTGGACCGCTGCATGGGAGAGCACCATCGGAACAAAGGATCTCTTTGCTTCAAACGCAGTATATGACATCACCGATCTTCTTCCCGGATCAGCTCTTTATGATTCAATGGATGCTAACACCTGGGAAGCTTCCAAGTACGGCGGAAGAAACTACTTCGTCCCTGTTTACAAGGATAACGTAGAAGGTTACGACTTCATGTTCCGTAAGGAACTTGTTGACAAGTACGGATGGGACACCACCTCAGTTAAGACTCTTGCAGATCTCGAGCCCATGCTCGCTGATGCAGCTGCTGAAGGACTTAAGTATCCCTTCCTTACCCAGAGAACCGCAATGTTCTACAGATGGTACATCGATTCATTCGATTTCTTCACCGGCGACGCTACTTCAAACTTCATCGCTGTTGACAGAAAGAGCAACGAAGTTGTAGACACCATTCTCACTCCCGAGTACGAAGAGTTTGTAACTCTTATGTGCAAGTGGGCTGAGGAAGGCTACATCTCCGAGGATGATGTAACCAAGACCACCGATGACACCACCACTCAGACTCAGGATTGGGCTATTTCATGGTGGACCGACCTTCCCAACAACGGAGAGGCTAACGGAAGATATGGACAGGAAGTTGTTATGCAGCCTGCTTCCAACAGATACATGCACACCGACTCCATGCTTGGTTCCTGCTACTGCGTATCTGCTACCTGCACACCTGAAGAAGCTCAGGCTTGTGTAGACTTCCTTGGACTTCTTTTCACCGACAGCAAGCTTGCTGACATCTATGCTTACGGTATCGAAGGCGAAGACTTCAACTACAACGCTGACGGCTATGTAGAGAAGATCGCTGATGCTAAGTACAACCACTCAATGTGGGAGTCTGCAAACGCTACTGTAGTAACCTGTGAGAAGGACAGCCCTTACACCGCTCAGATGTACATCGACTTCAACTCTTCAGCTCTTATCTCCTGCGCTAACGGCTTCCAGTTCGATAAGACTCCCGTTGAAGCTCAGTACACTGCTTGCCAGACTGTATTCGAGACCTACGGATTCGCACTTGAGAACGGCGGATATGCATCTGCAGATGTTCCCGCTGTACTTGAGGAGTACCAGGCAGCTCTTGACGAGGCAGGATATCAGGATGTCCTTGCTGAGGCTCAGCGCCAGTACAACGAGTGGAAATAATCTATAAAGTTTGTCTGTTGACAACTTTGGAAAGCGGTCGCTTCGGCGGCCGCTTTTTTTTATTTCTTGTGCATGAACACTGGGTTTGTGATAGAATAATATAGTCTGAAATACTACGAAAAGTCAGTCCGGGGGTTGGACATGATACAGGATAAGTATTTAGCGGTACACAAATATCTCAAAGAAATAATGAGTGTTTCCTCGCTTGAAAAGCTTGAGGAGATCACAACCCGCTACAGAGAAGAACTCGGCGAACTGGGTGAAGCCGAGAAAGTTCTGTGGGAAGACAGCATTATCCTGGGTAAAGAACTTGTCTATCTCAAGACAGGAAATGATGATGAGATGGGCAGGGGTCTTCTTGCTACCCTCAGTGATACTGAACTTGAAGAGTTAAAAGAAGCCGATCGTATTATTGATGACAATCTTTTCGGGTACCATTTCCAACCGATCGTCAGTATCTCCACCGGCGAGATTTTTTCATACGAAGCTCTGATGCGCCCCAGAAGCGATATTCTGGAAAGTCCACTTCAGATATTAAAATATGCAAAACTCAGGAACAGGCTTAATGATATAGAAAGAGCCACTTTTTTGAATGTCCTGAAGATAGTGGATCATAAATCCAGGTTCTTCCATGGTAAAAGAGTATTTATCAACAGTATCCCTAAGACAAGATTAAATGAAGAGGATCAGGGTGCCGTTAACGAGCTTCTGATGATACATAACCGCTCGGTAGTTGTAGAACTTACCGAAAGGGCAGAACTTGATGAAAAGGAATTCGCTGAGTTCAAAGAGCGTTATCGTACCATGAACATCCAGACCGCCATCGATGATTACGGCAGCGGATATTCAAATGTACAGAACCTCTTAAGATACATGCCCAACTATGTCAAAATAGACCGTTCGCTCCTCAGCGGAATGCAGGACGATCCCAAGAAGAGACATTTCGTAAGAGAGATCATTGAGTTCTGTCACAGTAACGGAATAATGGCTCTTGCGGAGGGCGTTGAAACGGCTGAGGAACTTCGAAGTGTCATTCTCCTCGGTGCAGATCTTGTACAGGGTTATTACACGGCAAGGCCCGCTGCGGAACCGATAGAAGATATTCCCTATGAGATCAGACAGGAGATAAGAAATTACTGTCATGAACGTCAGGAAGGCGAGGCATCCAGGATTTATACCGCAGACAGCGGAGAACATGTCGAACTTGGCCGGCTTGTAAAGAACGGAACTGTCAGCATTCTTATCGGAAATGACGGAGATTATTACATAAGCGGCAATCCCGGACTGGAAGCAGAGATCGTTGTTGAGATAGCAGATAAAGTAAAAGCTGAAGTTACTATAGAGAACGTAAGACTTCTTAATAAGAAGAAACTTCCATGCATAGATATCGGAAAGGGAAGTGAGGTTGTTCTAAATCTTAAGGGCGATAACAGGCTTAACCTGGGCGGGATCAGCGTTCCCGAAGGTACCGGATTTATCCTGAGGGGAGACGGAAATCTCGGAATCCTCCTGGATGCCGATGAATACTTCGGAATAGGAAACGGCATAAACGCAGGACACGGAAATCTTGTCTTCGAACAGTCCGGAGCACTTAAGATAGAATCAAACGGTAAGATAGGAGTGTGTATCGGTTCCGGATTCGGCGGAGGTATCAATATCGCCGGAGGCCAGTACATCCTGGAGATGAACGGAGACAGAGCTCTGGGAATAGGTTCACTTTACCGTGACTGTATTCTTACTGTGGACAATTCCGATATCACTGCCGAACTCAATACCATTAAAGGCGTTGCTCTCGGTTCCATCGGAGCTAACTGCGATATCACGATTTCCAATACATCCGTCAAACTCTATATAAGCGGAAAAGAAGCCGTTGCGATAGGAACGCTGTCCGGTGAGCGCTGCGATGTATCTGTTCATGACGCAAGCGTCATAATGAATATTCACAATGACAGATGCTCGGGAGTTGCAGCTCTTGACGGAATGACATACTTTAAGTACGAAAGAGGCGGACTGAGAATATTTGCAAAGGGAGAAAATATCCTTCCCTTCGGCGGATTTACAGGGGATACGGATATCTCTTTCAGGGATTCGGATATCACGGCTAAGATAATGGCAGCCGTAAAGCTGGAGGAATATTTACCCAAGGACAGAGTTGAAGCTATTCATGGAAGAGTAAGGATAGTGCTCAACGGATATGAATATGAACTGACTGAATAAAAGTCCTTAGATACCCCGCATATATTTGCGGGGTATTTTTATGCACATTTCAGGACACACACTTATTTACACTAACGCTTTAAAGTGATAAACTATTCGACAGTAACATATATTTACGGAGGTCGTATATGCTTATCAAAATCTTAATGCTATTGTTGTTTTTCTCGGTTATGCTCGGCGTAGGCTTTTATTGCCGTAAAAATGCGACCGATGTAGGAGGATTTGTTCTCGGCGGTAGAAATGTAGGTCCCTGGCTCACTGCTTTTGCATACGGAACCAGTTATTTCTCCGCAGTTATTTTCGTAGGATATGCCGGACAGTTCGGCTGGAAATACGGAATTGCTTCAACCTGGATAGGAATTGGAAATGCACTTCTCGGATCCATGCTTGCATGGAGAGTTCTCGGAAGAAGAACCAGGATCATGTCCCAACACCTTAATTCGGCGACAATGCCTGAGTTTTTCGGAGAAAGATTTCACTCAAAGGGACTTAAGATATCGGCTTCTTTTATAGTTTTTATCTTTATGATCCCTTATACCGCTTCACTTTACAACGGTCTTTCCAGACTGTTCGGAATGGCTTTTGATATCGATTACACCGTATGTATCATCGTAATGGCCATCCTTACCGGGGTATATGTAATTGCCGGAGGATACATGGCGACCGCTATCAATGATTTCATTCAGGGAATCATAATGCTCTTCGGAATCGTAGCTGTAATCCTTGCGGTTCTTAATTCAAAGGGCGGATTCCTCTCAGCTCTCGATCAGCTCGCCAGGGTTTCCGATGAAACCGTAAGTACCACCCCCGGTGTGTTCAATTCATTTTTCGGACCCGATCCCATTAACCTGATCGGAGTTGTAATCCTGACTTCGCTCGGAACATGGGGACTTCCTCAGATGGTCCAGAAGTTCTATGCGATCAAGTCCGAGAAGTCCATCACCAAGGGAACCATCATCTCCACACTCTTTGCAGGAGTTGTTGCGGGCGGATGCTATTTCCTCGGAGGCTTCGGAAGACTCTTCTCCGATTCCGTTGATATCGCTACAGAGGGATATGATGCGATTATTCCCGCCATGCTCAGGAACTTAAGTCCCGCTCTTATCGGACTTGTGGTCATCCTCGTTCTTTCCGCGTCAATGTCCACACTTTCATCTCTGGTAATGACTTCAAGCTCCACCCTTACCATTGACTTTATCAAAGGAAACATCATTAAGAAGATGGATGACAAGAAGCAGGTTCTCTGGATCAGAGCTCTGATCGTAGTATTCATCATCATCTCAGTTATCCTGGCTATCGTTCAGTACAAGTCCAGCGTAACCTTCATCGCACAGCTCATGGGTGTTTCGTGGGGTGCAATGGCAGGTGCATTCCTTGCTCCTTTCCTCTACGGCTTATACTGGAAGGGCACTACAAAAGCGGGATGCATGGCAAGCTTTATATTCGGTGCAGGTTTCATGATCTGCAATATGCTGTTCGGAAAGCAGTACTTCCCTGCACTTCTTAAATCCCCCATCAATGCCGGTGCTCTGGCAATGCTGGCAGGGCTTGTGATAGTACCTGTTGTATCCCTGATCACCAAAAAGCCCGAGAAGGAAGACATCGATAAGATCTTCAGCTGCTACGATAAGAAGAATCAGGTTCCCGTAACACAGTCGCTGGAGTAATCCGGAACATACATAAGTGATGTGTGGCCGGCACACCGTGTGGTGTGCCGGTTTTTTGTGTATGGAATGAGAGTTGTGAAAAGATATGTATGAAAGCTAATTGCACCCGATAGTTGAGGGGTGTATTATTTAAGTGGATATTGATTTGGTTTGATTATTCTTCGTGAGGAAGTGTCATGGCAGAAACTTTAAATTATACAATTACAGAGATAAAGGGGATTGTCAGGCCGATTCTTGATAAGTATTCTGCTAGAGAAGCGGTCTTGTTTGGGTCATTTGCTCGAAATGAGGCTCATGATAATTCGGATATTGATATAATGGTCGTTGGTGGGAATGATTTTGATCCTACGGATATTTTTTGTATAGCTGAGGATCTTTACAGATTGTCAGGGAAAAATGTAGATGTATATGAAGAAAGAGAGATTAATAAAGACTCTGATTTTTACAGAAATATTCTTAGAGACGGAGTAAAGATTTAATGCAATATTCGGATAAACAAAGAATTGAAAAGATAATAATTACAGTAGATAAACTCGAGAAATATATTATCGAAAATAAAATCACCAGGGAACAAGTAATTGAAAGTGAAACCATCAGATGGACGCTAACTACTCCTTTATATAATATTGGAGAACATGCATATAATTTGACCGATGATTTTAAGAAAAGGAATGAGACAATTCCTTGGAACAAAATATCCGGTCTTCGCCATAGGCTTGTTCATGATTATGATAATACTAATTGGACCATAATCTGTGACATAGTTTTTGATGTAGTACCACAATTTAGAGAGCAACTAAACAACATTGAATTTTAATACAGAATAAATATGAAAAAAATATTCTATTATACGGATGTACTTCCGTTCTTATCAAAACAAAACGCAGCAATAACCAAATTAAAGGCAAATCTGCAAATCTTCAAAGAGGCTTCCGGCGATATCGAGCTGATCTGGCATCCCTGGTCACGTACCGAGGAGTTCATGAAACTCAATAAATGTTCCGTCATTGACGAATACAGGAAGATTGTCGATGAATTTAAGGCTGCCGGCTGGGGCGTGCTTGACGAAACCACCACTATCGCAGATGCAAGAGAAGTCATGATGAGCTGTGATGCCTACTATGGCGATGCCTGTGATCTTGCATTCGAAGCTAAGAATAAAGGCATTCCCGTAATGCTGCAGAATGTGGATGTAGTAAATGATTAAAAATTTGTATTAATGTTTTTTTAGGAAAGGATCAATAAATGTATTCTAAATTTCTAAAGGATTATGTGGTTGAAGAAGGGGATAGTATTTACAAAGCAGCGTATAAGCTGATGAAAAATAGGAATATTTGCTTTGTGGTAGATAATAATGAGAAATTTGTAGGCATTATTTCCCAAGCTGAGATGAATAAAGCCCTTATAAATGAATCGCTAACTGTAATGGATATTTGCAATAAGAAGTGTACAACTATTATTGACGATGAAGATATATATTCTAAGGCTAGGAATATTTATGGAGGAGGTGCTACATTTAATGCCATTCCAATTCTCAATAGAGAAAAAGATATAATCGATATTATGACTAAAAACAGAGCCTTTTATAAATTGAGGTATAATGAACACCAATTGCCTAGACAGCACTATGCTACCTGCTTGGTGCGAGCTTTGAGTGAGGCAAAGATATTGGGTTATGATAGAATCAGTGTAATTGAGTTTGGAGTCGCTGGTGGTTCTGGGCTACGCTGCCTAGAATTTCATGCAAATGAATGTGCAAGACTGTTTGGGATACAAGTGGAAGTATACGGATTTGACTGGGGTGACGGGCTTCACGAGACTGATTATGGGTACAAGGATTTACCACATCTTTTCCCTGTGACAGGATATAATATGGGTGGTCAGGAAGAATTGGCGGATCGTCTTAGATGCGCTAATTTGATTATTGGAGATATTAGAAAGACATGTCTGGATTTTCAGAATAAGCACCATCCTGCACCTATAGGTGCCGTTATGATAGATGTTGATTATTATTCGTCAACAGTTGATATACTGAACTATTTTGAAAGTCTGAATGAAGATATGCTGATACCTAGAGTATGGATGTATTTTGATGATTTACATAGTGAATATGAATATCAAGGAGAAGATTTAGCTATTAAAGAATTCAACAAAAGAAATTCAGAATTCAATATTTCTCCAGAGGGAAGAATCCATATAAAGGAAGACTTCAATAGAAATTTGAAGGTGATGAATGTATTTAAACATTCAAAGTATAATGATTCAATATTGACTGCAGACAGAGAACAACTTCCATTTATTGATACTATTTGAGATACATTGAGGTGAGCAATGTGATGAGGGCAAACTGATTATTTATAAGGTATAACTTGCAGTAAAATGATCAACTATTGAATGAGGCTTTACTTGTCTGTTCCCTCATCAAAAATACAAATAAGAAAAAAGCAATATTGTAATCGGACTATGATAAGGCTGAGAACCAGGTGTTCTCAGCCTTATGTATAATTACCAAGTTTGTCAATTGAAACCCAAAAAAGTAGACATGAAATCCTTCAGAGACTTAAGAAATCTGTTCAAAATGCCGATATAAATACGTATAATATAGATGGAACCTCAATAAACGGATTTGTGAGAGGCATAATATGGAAATAGACATATTTTCTGTGAAAAGAGACGGATTTAGAAGCTTTTGGCGGTCTTATTAAAGTATGGCCGACAGAAGCTTTTTTTGCTGCATAAAACAAAAAAGGAAGTAAACATATGGATTACATCATCGTTCAGGCCGGCGGAAAGGGTACCCGACTCGGCTATCTTACAAAAAACAAACCCAAGGCATTGGCACCTGTCGATAATCTGCCCATGCTCTTTCATCTCTTCAGAAAATACCCCGATAAGAAGTTCATAGTTATAGCTGATTATCAGAAAGATGTGCTCAGGAAATACCTGGCAGCTTTTGCCGATGTCAGATATGAAGTGGTTGAAGCATCAGGAACCGGAACCTGTTCCGGGGTAAAACAGTCTCTGGATCTTATTCCCGATGATTCGCCCTTTATGCTCGTCTGGTCAGACCTGATCCTTCCCGAGAATCTGGTCCTTCCGGAAGGATATTCGGATAAAGGTTCATCCTGCGAGAATGACTATGTCGGTGTATCCCAGACATTCCCCTGCAGATGGAAATTCGAGAACGGAAAACTCGCAGAAGAAAGATCGACCGAATTCGGAGTAGCAGGATTCTTCCTGTTCAGGAAAAAACAGATTCTTTCGGAAGTTCCCGAAAGCGGCGAACTCGTAAGGTGGATGAGAGATAACGGACTTGAGTTCAAGCCCCTGGGACTTGGCGGAACAAGAGAGTTCGGACTTATAGAAGAATACGAGAAACTCGGAAGAGTCAAAACGAGACCATTTAACAGAATAACCGTGGATGGTGATGTCCTTATCAAGGAACCTGTCGATGAACAGGGAAGAGGACTTGCTGTAAAAGAATGTGCCTGGTACGACAAGGTTAAGGAACTGAATATAACAGGTATCCCCAAGATATATTCAACCAATCCTCTCAAGATGGAAAACATCAAGGGTAAGAACATCTATGAATGTGATCTTCCTTATGAGGATAAAAAGAAGATTCTTACCTCACTCGTAAATACACTAAAAGAGCTTCATTCCAAGGACTCCATTCCTGCGGATCCTTCGAGCATGAAGGAAGCATATTTCAATAAAACCATGCAGCGCCTTGCAAAGGTCGAAGATCTGGTTCCTTATGCTAAGGAGAAAACAATAACCGTAAACGGAAGAGTCTGCAGAAATGTTTTCTATTACAAAGATATCCTCGAGAAAAAACTGGATGATTTGAAGACGGATACATTTCCTCTTATACACGGAGACTGTACGTTTTCAAATCTGATGATAAGAGATAACGGTGACCCTGTTCTGATAGATCCCAGAGGATATTTCGGATTTACCAAACTATACGGAGACGAGAGATATGACTGGGCGAAACTGTATTATTCCCTGAAGGGAAATTATGACAGATTCAACCTGAAAGAATTTTCACTCGATATAGGCGGACATTCCATCGTAAGCGGTGAGAAGATCAAGGATCTGTCCGATGGAGAAGTAAGACTGCAGATCGAATCCAACGGATGGGAAGAACTCGAGAAAGATTTCTTTGAACTGACCGGCTGTGATGAATATGAGATAAAACTGCTTCATGCAGTTATATGGCTGTCGCTGACAACATATGCATGGCAGGATTATGATTCGGTTTGCGGATCATTCTACAACGGACTTTATTATCTGGAGGAGGTATTATGATCGAATATTACAAGGAAGTATTGGAGACAATTACTGATTCGGTTGAATCAATCCCTGAAGAAATTTATAAGCAGCTTGTTGATGAGTGTGTAGAAACACTTAAAAACGGCGGAAAGATCATAGCGAGCGGACTCGGAAAAAATGTTCCTATCTGTGAAAAGTTTGTAGGAACACTTAACTCTCTTGGAATAGATGCACGCTTTCTCCATACAAATACCGCCGTTCACGGCGACCTTGGCATGGTCGGAAAGAAAGACCTCGTCATACTCCTGACCAAGGGCGGAAATACAAGCGAAACGGTAGACCTCGGAGTTCACTTAAATGAGAGAGGTACCAATACCTGGCTGATGTCTTTCTACGGCGATGGTAAAGCATCCAAGGTTGTTGAAAAGAAACTGATTATGCATCTGATCAATGAAGGCGATGAATGGGATATAGTCCCCAATAATTCAACTACGGTTTATTTGATTATTCTTCAGGGAATTGCGATTGAGATTGGCAAGAGACTTGGAGTGACACTTGATGATTTCAGAGTAAACCATCCGGGTGGAGGAATTGGAGCAAGATTGAATGCAAAATTAGTGTGAACAAGAAGATGTAATGTATATGAGCTACAATAAAATGCTCTAGTAACATAATTATTTCTCATTGTAGAAGCAATATATCATTGATGAATAAAGGAGAAAATTTGAATATCGAAAGGGAAGTAACAGCTGCAAAAAAAGGATATGAAATTTGGGAGGCTATAAAAGCAAAATACAAAATGGGATATTATGATTTTGCTGTAAGTTTTCCTACTGAATACGATGAACTAAATAAAGCGGCATTGTCACATGTTCAAAGGTTTGCCAAAACAAAATACTATAAGCGAATAATTATTATTATGCTTGATACTTATAGAGTTCCTCAGAATATTTGCGATGGCAAAGCCACTGTTGAATATGAATATTTAGATAACGAAAAAATGACATCGCTGATATATTTTCTTCGGTTAATAAATATCAATGATCAGATGATAGTAGTATCTGCTGATGAGCCATTTGGAAATCTAAACCTTTTGGGAAAGCATTCAATAACCATGGATGATTATGTAGAAGGAACATATATTTGATGTAAGGAGAGACAAGTTGTTACCCTCAGAAGAAAACAGAAATATAATATGTGAGGCAATAAAGGAAGCATCAACTAACAATAATCTAAGCACTAAAAGGATTATCATTTTTGGATGCACGTTATATGCTAATGATGTTATTGATAGTTTAGTAAGCCGAGGGATTCGGCCATCTGGATTTATAGATAATAACAAAACTAAAATAGGAGGAATGTGCAGTGGATTACCAGTGTACAATCCAGGCTATGTCAAGGAAATCAATTCAGAGGATTTATTGGTTATTATCTCTTCGCCTACATACTCCAGAGAGATGGAAGGACAATTACATTCTTTTGGCTTAAGCGATGAAAATATCTTGATAATTCCGGTTGTTGATCCTTCCATTAATCGGGAGATAAATGAGGGAATAATCAATAATAAATTAGCAGATGTTTATAGAGGAATTGAAATATACAACAGATTAATTGAAAAACGTGATTCTTCAGTTGTATTTGTCTTTCCATATCCCGGGACCGGCGATATATATTTGGCTTGCGGTTTTTTGCATGCATATATAGAAAAGCATGGAATTAATAATCCCCTGCTGGTTGTTTCAAAAAGCAACTGTAAAAGAGTAGCAGAACTGTTTGGATATCAGGACATAAGTATAATTAATGAAGAAGAAATGAAGAATCTGCTTTTGGCTTGGCAGTTTGTTGGGACAAAAAAAATAAATATAAAGCCGTTACTTTTTTGGGGTTGGGAGACTAAACATTATTATCGAAATTATCAAAGACATAAAACGATGTCGTTCTCTGATTATTTTAAATATGATGTCTTTGATTTGGATGATGGTGTAAAGTTTTGCCATCCTGTACATAATCCCGATATGGAATATGTAGAAAAATTATTCGAAGAAAAACAAATTAGAAAAGACAAAACAATAATATTGGCGCCATATGCGGGTTCGTTTGTGTCTGCAATAAAGCTTGATGAATGGGAAAGGATTGCAAAATGGCTGAGCGAAAGAGATTATGATGTATGCACTAACTGCTATGGTGAAGAAGAGCCAATTAAGGATACCAAGATAATTCAATTTCCATATGACAAAGCGGTTGATGTTCTAGAATATGCGGGCGGATTTATAGGTGTGAGGAGCGGGTTGTGTGACGTGATTAGTGGTTCTGACAGCAAAATGATGATTATTTATGAAAGTAATTATCTTGCATCAGATTATGAATATTTTAGCTTAAACAAGATGGGACTAAACAAAAATGTGAAGGAAGTTGAGTATATTTCTGAAGAAATGCTGATGTCGGATTTGAATAAATATTTTTAGAGAGGTATGTAAAGATGGTTTTTTATTTGAAGTTAAATAGATGCATCGATTATTCTATAAGAAATCTTCAGTCATGGATAAACATGCTTAAAAAGTATGAAGGGTCTATAGTGTATATACTTTGTGATAATGAGGCCTTGATAGAAAGGATAAAGAATGAAATCAGATTTGATTCAGTAGTTTGTGAGTATATAAAAAGTATTAAAAGAGAAGAGGATAGAGAATTGATGGAATCAGTGGCAATACCAAGGTGGTACAATGCTGGGTATGCTCATTTGACTCCATTCATACATGCTAGACAAAATGGCTTTGAACGATATTGGAATATAGATGCTGATGATACGATGTTTGGGCTTGATTCAGATAGATTGTTCGAAGCACTCAGAAGGGTTGAAAAGTATGCGGAAACAAATGAGATAGATTTATTTTCACTGGATATGTGGAGAAGCAGATCAAATTCCATTCATTGGTCATTTGGCATAACATACACTAATGGTATGGTTGACTGGGTATCGATTATGCGAAAACACTCAGGATATGTAAATGGCAGTAAATTTTTTTCAAATTGGAATCACCCTAAGAATATTGACGAGTATTTTACATATATTAAATCTGAGGAAAAATCAGTAAAAATAGAAACGTTTTATATAGAGAATCTGTTATTCCTTCACTATTCGGATGATTTTATTATGAACCCAATCACTTCTGGAGTATATAGATGGAAAGCGGGAAAATTGAAGTTTCCAATCATTCAGAATGTTTTCGGGTGTAATACACTTGGAGAAATAGACATTGCTAGTGACGTTGTTAAAATTGATATTGGAATTGACGATATCGAAGGAGGATTTGCGTTAGCAAAGGCAGCTCCCTTTAGTTTAGAGGTAACAAATATTGTCGAAGCTGAGGAATTCCGTGAAAAAAGAATAAATCATATTAATAACGAGATTATAAATGCGGTTAAAAGAATCTCTGACAATTTGAGAAATATGGACTCGGTCTATATATTTGGTTTTGGAAATTTCACATCTTTTTTGATAGATAAATTAAGAGAGAATTGCATTGAAACTAATGCGATATTGGATAACGCAGAAAACAAATGGGGAGGGCCAATAAATGGTTTGATGGTCACATCCCCCCAGACACTTCTTGAAAATGATGTTTTAAGAACTGCAGTGATAATCGATGTGAGATTTTATGATGCTATTTTTAAACAATTAATCGAGATGGGGGTATCCGAACAAAATATTTATGGCATTCCAAATTATTCAAAAATATGGTGATGCGGATATTTGATTGAATGAATCAGAGAATTGTATTGTTCAAGTTACATGTGCATTGAGATATTGACATGTTACTATATTCATAAATTCATATTAAAGTTTTACCCGAAGTATCACACATCTTAGGATTTCTCGGTGATATGAATTTCATACTTTCTGAGAATGGAAGGTAAAACTGGGTCAGAAATGATTTGTAATAGTCGGAATTTAGGATAATAGATTGTTTGATATAGGTTATTGTTTTATTCAATTGAAATCATGCGGAAGCAAAAGGGCTCTAAAATTTATCAAGAGGTCGAATCATGGGTGTGAAAGCGGCAAAATGGCGTGGTGATTTAGAAAATAAACTAGGATATGAAAGAGTTGAGTGGAGAAAAAGAACAGTATCCATGGCTGGTTTTCTTAGTCCGAATGATCATGTAGTGATGGATCTTGGCGCTGGAAGCATGAGACTGAAGGGGCTTTTGATGCCGGGGGTTAAGTATATACCTGTTGATTATAAAAAAACATCGGAACAGACAATAGTATGTGATTTTAATAAATCAGAATTCCCCCAGATATATGCCGATGCTATTGTTGCTGCAGGAATACTTGGATATATAGATGATCCGTATTGGTTTTTGGATCAAATATGCGCTAATACGTCCAAATGCATCATCTCTTATAAAGGAAAGGAAAAATATACAGAATCATTACTGACCACTAATGAAGTGATTTCGTATATGAAGAAGAAGGGATTTGTGCTCACTGGTAACGATGACACTTTAAGTGAATGGACAATAATCGGATGCTTTGAAAAAATAACACCTAAAAGCTTATGCAAAATAAAAGATTGTACAGGCTGTGGGGCTTGCGTTAATGCATGCCCTAAGGACGCGTTATCATTTGATTATGATGATGAAGGCTTTTTCAAACCAATATGTGATACAAAAAAATGTATTGGATGTAATGCTTGTATAAATAAATGTCCTCAGTTAATAGAATCAAACATTCCAAGAATGGAGACTCCTTGCCTGTATGCTGCATGGGCATCGAATGATATTAGAGAAAACTCCTCTTCTGGTGGAGCATTTTTTGTAATTGCATCACATTTTATAAAAGATGGCGGGTGTGTATTTGGAGCAAGATGGGATGAAGAATTTAACGTTGTTTTTTCATGCGCTGAAAAAGAGAACGAATTGAATGATTTTATGCATTCCAAGTATGTGCAGAGTAGTACAGTAGGCATATTCAAACACGTTCGCGACAAAATTTTACTTGGAAAGAAGGTATTATTTGTTGGACTTCCTTGTCAAGTTGAAGGCCTGTACTCGTATTTAGGGAATTTATGCAATAGTGATTTACTATGGACTATTGATCTGGTATGCTTTGGGATTCCCTCCAACAAATTATTTCATAAATATCTAGCTGAGAATTATGACGTATCTAATATAAGAGATATTGTATTTCGGGACAAAAAAGCCGGTGAAGGCTGGTCTCCTACCGGATATGGGATATACTCAAATGATGGGTCTGAGCATTATCCTAATGGGGATGATGAGTATCAGAGAGCTTTTCATGGGGTGATATTTAGAAATAAAGTTTGCGAAAAATGTAACAGATTCCAAATTCCAAGGATTGGCGATTTCACTCTTGGGGATTTTTGGGGTATACAATTACATGATCCTACGTGGAACGATGGAAAAGGGACAAGCCTTATTTCAGTTAATTCATTAAAAGGCAATAAATTATTTGAAGAGATAAAAAATGATTTTGCTCGGATAGAAAACGTTCCTGTAGAATGGGCGGAAAATAAGGGCAACCGATATGGAACAGATGCAAGAGCTAATCATCATAATAAAGAATATTTTGACAGACTCATACGTAGAAATACTTTTTCCACTTCGGTACGAAGAACTATGAGCGATACATATGATGTGGGAATTGTATGTATGATGAACTATAATATTGGAAATAATCTGACCAACTATGCTCTTTATGAGGTTATCTCCAGCATGGGATATATGCCTCTTATGATAGATATGCCTTCATATGTACAAGAATCATCATTTTATAATGAAAAAGGACCGTTGTTTTACTTTTTGAAAAACCCGTATGAGCCTTCATCTATATATAAAGCTAATGCATTTTGGGAGTTATATGAAAAAAATAACTGTGACCAATATGTATTGGCTTCAGATCAACTATGGCGTAGTCAATTTATCAAGACAACAGATTTCTTTACAACATTAAATTGGGTTATGCCTGAAAAAAAGAAAATTTCATACGGAACATCAATGGGGATCGAATTTGATTCTGAAGATAGTGATTTTATATCGGTGGTACGGGAATTTTTGATGCGATTTGACTATGTGTCTGTACGGGAGCCTTTTGCAAAAAAAGCTCTTGATGAATGGGGGATTTTGTCGACTGTCGTATTAGACCCGGTTTTTTTGTGCGACAGAAGTCGTTTTGATGAGCTTGCAGAAAGAGGCAGACTGAGAATACCAAATGACAAATATGTATTTGGGTATTATTTGGACCCGGACACCAGAAAGGAAACTATCCTAAAAGATACTTCAGACAAAATATGCGATGGAAAATACGTAGTTGTTACTGAACCACCTTATAGTGAAGTAAATAGTGAGTTATTGTATTATACTGTTGAGCCATGCGTGGAGGAATGGATTGCAATGGTAAAGAATTCTGACTATATCATCACTGACTCGTTTCATGGCATGTGTTTTGCATTAATATACAATAAACCGTTTACAATTGTATATGAAAAAGACAATTGGAGAGGTGTAGGAAGATTCAAAGATTTTTTAGAAATGCTTGGACTTGAAAGCAGGTTACTCCTTGAAGGCTGTAAAATTGATTGCATGGAAGACATTGATTACACTATAGTAAACAGAAAACTCTTGGAGCTAAAAAAAACTAGTCATGAATGGTTGAAGACATCTCTGGAAAGAGGGAGGGATGGATTTAAGGCTCCTAATTCATATGATTATTTCTTAAAAACTCAAAATGAGTTAAGGAAGAAATTTGAACATGATGAAAGAATTATTAAGGAGATTAAATCGGAATTATTCTTTAATGGTTTCAACAATCGTACAGTGAAATTAAATGCTTCTGGAAAGGAACAAACAGAAATGGTTGTAGGATGGGGAGCCGGTTTTTGCTTTAGAAAAAATTTGAATTATATAAATGAATATAGTGATATTAAATATGTATGCGATAACAATCCTGCATTATGGGGGACAAAGTTGACAGAAAATATAATCTGCATATCACCTGCTGATTTGTTGAAATTAAATAATCCGTTTGTGCTGATTATGGTTGAAAATGCGGCAGCATCCATATCAATTTCAAACTCCTTATTAGATATGGGGATTACACGATTTGAACATATATATAATTGGATTAAAGAAATAGAAGCGAAATAACAATGAAGTGATATCTGGTTTAAAGGAGAAAAAATGATTAACGAAAATATATCGATGTATGATGCAGCTAGTATATGCGGAAACATTTGGTTCTCAAATAATACATACAATAGTTTATTTGTGATGGACTCACATACATATAATATAAAATCAATGGGCATGTTTCCCTTGGAAGACGAGTTCGGGGTAGCGTTGCATAAACAAGTAATCGAATATAAAGACAAACTATTTTTCTTGCCTGCTAATGCAGATAATATTTCTGTATATAATTTAGTGGACAATAAATTTGAAGCATCGATTCCAATAAATCGATGCGGAAAAGAGTATGCTGCGGGAGGATTGGTTAATGGGAATGAGTTGATGGTTTTTCCACTTTTTGCAGATCAAAGTGTGATGCAAGTAAATATGGATACAATGGAATATAAATCATCTGATTGTTTAGCTAGACGTTGCATTGAATTCGCTGGACTAAAGGCAAACGATTATCTGTTAACAAGAGCTTCGATGTATGATAATAATAAATTAATATTTGGAATAGTTAATACTGATATTATTTGTATATATGATTTTAGTGATGATCAGGCTGAATTTAAGCATGTGGGAATTGATAAAATATTTGGTGTGATTAATACTAATAACAAAATATGGATCATTCCCTCTGGTGGCGACAGTATCTATTTATGGAATGATAAAGATGAAAATGTAACTGAGTGGATAATAGAAGGCTATAGAAATTCTGAAAATTATTCAAGTAATCAAAGGCCTGCAAATAAACTAATTGCCTTTAGGGATAAAACTATATTGTTGCCATCTTACGATAATGAAATATATATTTCAAATGATGAAAAAAAAGTATTTGAAAAATCAGGTATTATAATTCCTAAACAAGATTGCTCATTTGGAAAAATAACTACATTTGGTGCAATAAATGTTGATGAAGATTTATTGATTTTACCATTTTCTACTTCGATTGGAGTAAAAATCAGTTCTTCTTTTGAGGCTACATCCATAGATTTTATGAATTCAGACAAAGAGTTTGTTTGTCAAAAGAAACATAAATATATTGAAAAGTATTTTTCGCCTGCTTGTGAAAATGATACTTTTAAATTACCGGATTTTCTGAAATGCTGTGTTTTGTAACAAAGAGATACTTTTTTGAAGCTTATGGAGATATGTAATACTAATTCAAATTATATGAAATATTATCGCCTGTATGAATATACGGACGATATTTGCGTGCTTGAAGATAATCCGCTGTATCCCGGTCTTCTTAATTATGTAAAAACAGGATTGCTGACTAGGGAAGAGTTGATAGATGCTCTCGAATATAATAAGGATGCTGAGCAGTAAGTGGATAAGAAATTATTTTCCGAAATGGAAAACAATTTAAGAATTATTATTGAAGAGACCGGTCTTTCTGACAGAAAGATCTTTCTTTTCGGTCACTGTGTAGCAACCCTGGAGCTGACAGATCTTCTGGAAGATAAGGGCTTGTCTGTTACAGCAATTCTTGACAATAGTTCTGAAAAGCAGGGATTGGTATATAAGGGAGCTGAGGTTGTTGCGCCTGATAAGATTATTGCTTTGGCAGGAACTGATCCTGAGAATGATTCCATCGTTCTGATCACATCCAGATTTTATGCTTCCATGCAAAAGCAGTTTCGTGAACTGGGATATAACGGACCTATACGTAAACTCATCGATTACAATACCTATGCAGAATATTCTTTATCGGAAGATACGATTAAGAGGATGACTGCAAGAGAAAAGCATGGGGAGGACCTGATCGGTGAATTGATCCAAAAGCACGGACATGTCTTTAAAGTATTCTGCCCGTTCAATGCACTTGGCGATATTTATATAATGATGTCCTATTGGAATTCTTTTGCGAAGATGCGGGAGATAGATAATCCGGTCTTCTGTGTATCCGGAAGAGTTCTGGCGGATATTATACATATGTTCGGTGATTATCCGGTTGAAGTATATGAGCAGAAAGAGCTAGATGCAATGATTCAGGCTGCTATATATACTCAGGACAGGGATTCATATATAGCTCATCAGGACAGGCCGTATGTGATCAATCTTCACAGAGCTCTATATATTAAGAAGATTCCACTTGAACAGATATATTGTTGCGGTGTCTTTGGGCTTCCGGTCGGTACAGTTCCGGAGATCCCTAAGTATGGCAGGAAAGAATATAAGTATCCGGATCGCATTGAGGAAGGAAAGTCGGTAATTTTTTCACCATATGCAAAATCAGTTACTGCGATAGATGCAGGTATCTGGAAAGATGCGGTAAGTTACTATTCTGGTGAAGGTTTCAAGTGCTTTACGAATGTCGTTGGTGATGAAGCGCGGCTTGAAGGAACGGAAGCACTTGATGTGCCTCTTCCGGAGATGATATCGGTGCTGGAGAAAGCCGGAACTTTTATCGGAATCAGAAGCGGATTGTGCGATGTTGTAAGAACTGCAAATTGTAAGAAGATCGCATTGTATCCGGATTATAATTATTGCGATACGAAGTGGAAAGCAATAGATATATATTCGATTGACGGATTTGAGAATATTGCATTGGAGGATGGAGATACATGGGAGAAGATAAGGAAAAGGATACAGTGGTAATGTCCACTCTTCCCAAGACTTGGATCCTTGATCTTGACGGAACACTTTTAAAACATAACGGATATAAGATCGACGGGAAGGATTCACTTTTGCCCGGAGCTCTTGAATATATTGATGCGATTCCTGCTGAGGATAAGATCGTGATCCTTACTTCAAGAACTGATGAGTACAGAAATATGACCCTGGATTATCTTAAAGAGGTCGGGATCAGATATGATGAGATCATTTTTAATATTCCTTATGGCGAAAGGATTATAGTAAATGACAGAAAGCCTTCGGGACTTGATATGGCGATAGCTTTCAATTTGGATCGTGATGTTTTTTCGGTTCCTTCAATTAGCAGAGAATTATAAATATTTGGATTAACAGGTGACGAGATGACAGACTATAATCAGTATCTTAGCTGGCTTGAAGAAACTTTCGACAGATATTCCCAGGGAAAAGCCATTTACGAAGTGTGCGTAAATGTTCTTAAAGAATCTCCGGGGGCGGAGCTGATAGTTTCGCCTGCTAATCTTGGAGATACTGTTTTTATAGGAACTCTTGCGAAAGAATATAAGAAGGCACATAACGTTAACACGCTACTGATTGCTGCAAAGAAGCGCCAGGCTGATGCTGTGGAGTGGTTTGAAGGTGTTGATGCTGTAATGCCGCTTGAAGATTATGAGATGATCTGTCTCAGGCATTATTTCATAATCAGCAGAAAGTTTTATGAAAATGGGATCAGATATGGACATATTCCATGTTATGTAGATTGGAATGTGCCAAATAATTTCCTGCATATAGAGCCGGGATTTCGTGGCGATTCGCTTATGAATATATGGAAGAAGAGACTATTGGATCTTCCGGATGATTCCGAACTTGGCGGTATTATCGTCCCTCCCAACAACGGAATAGTTGCTTGCCCTGCTAAGTATGGAAATGCAGTTTTGATAGCTCCGGCAGCGTTTACCAATAAAGGTATCCCTGAATCGTTCTGGGAGAAACTGGTGGCCAAGCTTAATGAAAAAGGAATAGAAGTTTACTGTAATTCCGGGGGATTGTCTTACGACCAGATCATAAAGGGTTCAAAGGAATGTATATTGAGCACAAGAGAGCTGATCATTAATGCTCCGCTCTTTAAGCATGTAATTGCGGTTCGAAGCGGATTCACCGATCTGGTAACGAAGACTTCAGCGAAACTTACGGTACTTCATCTTGGAGGTAAAACTGATTCTCCTCTTAAGGTGGAGTATGGCTCCAGGAATGATGATGTCAGAGATCTAGGCCGTATGGAAGATATCTTCCCTTATGAATATTGCGCCGAAAGAGAAGATGAATTGATTGATCTTATCTTGCAGGATGTTAAATAATTTTTGAACCGAGACATACACAAATCGTGCGTTAATACACTAACTTTAATCGATATAATTGCTTATGGTTGAAAGGAAGAATATTGAATTCTTTATCTTCTATGTTACAATTTAGGAGGATATATGCCAAAAGGTATTCCCATTGCTGCCCATACTTCATTTGGAATAGATGGAATAGCGTATGTTTACTATTTCGAAAACCATGGATTTGATGATTACAATATTTTTAACAAAGTAGTTGATAATCATTAAGGAGGCTGACAATGGAACAGTTCACTATGAGACTTAATAATATAGAAGACTCCTATTACGGATTTATAGCTGCAGTTTTGACATATGTCAAAAATAAACCTTCCAGATTAAATGCAGTTAACGAATATCTGGATAACCATCCTAAGGCGCTAACTTCAGATATCCTGGAGTTCATTTCCAATCAGGATGACTTTTATGAGGATTCAGTTATAAATAATACATCTCAAATGGTAATGGGATAGGTAATCGGAAGGTAACAACATGTCTACATTTAATTCGGTAGAAGAAGCAAGAGAGTATTTTAAGAACGACAAATTTGCATATAACAGCGGAATGGTTTTGGAGGATCTGGGAGAGGATTTTTCTCTCTGTTCGATGGAACTTGATGACAGGCATCTGAATGCAAACGGCGGGATCATGGGCGGAGTAATGTTCACACTTGCAGATCTGGCATTTGCCGCTTTGTCCAATAATATCCACAGACCGACGGTCGCACAACAGGTAAGTATCAACTATTTATCCGCACCTAAGGGGAAAACTCTCAAAGCAAGGGCTGAACTTGTTAAAAACGGCCGCTCGAGTACGATCATCCAGGTTAAGATTACGGATGAAACGGGGCGGGATATCGCTTTATTTACCGGAACGGGCTTTAAATTATAAATTTTTTGCAGAGGCGTGACCCGCCTCTGTTTTTTTGCGTCTTTCATGGTGTAGGGCAGTAAAACACCGCAAAAAGCGGACGGATCACTCGAATTATCAATGAAAGAAGGTATTTATATTATGAAAAAACAGATCGTAGCAGGAATGTTAGCAATGTCGATGCTTGCCGGATGCGGCATGGCGGGTGAAATAGGCGGAGGAAACGGTGGCTTGGAGACTCACAGAGGCTCAGCTGCAAGAAATGTTACCGCTGATGCCCCCGCAATAGAAGTTGAGACCGGTGATATGAACATTGGACAGATAGGATCTGTCTCGGCAGCGTCTCTGGAGCTTCTTCAGCGTGTCGCTGCAAGAGAAGGTGCCGGATCAAATGTCCTTATTTCCCCCACCTCAATGATGATGGCATTCGGAATGCTCGAAAACGGAGCAAAAGGTGAAACACTTTCTCAGATAGAGAACACATTCGGATCCATCCCTGTTTCCGAGATGAACCCCATCATGTATTCCATGGCTCAGCGTTTCAACGAAGCAGGTGATGTTAAGTGGAATGTGGCAAATTCAATCTGGTTTAAGGAAGATGGAAAGGTTGAGGTTGTCCCTGATTTTGCAACTGCCGTAAAGAACTATTACGGTGCTGATATCTGGATGGCGCCTTTTGATGATACCACTCTTAATGATATCAACGGCTGGGTAAACGATCAGACTTATGGAATGATTCCCGGTATCCTGGATCAGATTCCCGAAGATGCACGTATGTACCTGATCAATGCCATGGCATTTGAAGGTGAGTGGATGGCTGAGTATGAAAAGTCTGACATATACGACGGCTCTATATTTACTAACTATGATGGTTCAACTACTGAGGTAACCATGCTTTACAGCCTGGAGAGTGAATACTTCAACATTGCGGGCGGAACAGGATTTATTCGTCCTTACAAAGGCGGTGAGTACTCATTCGTAGGTATCCTTCCCGAAGAGGGAACATCTGTTGAAGAATTCCTTGCTAAGCTTGCCGAAAACGGTGATCAGTTTGCGGATGCGGTCAAGAATCCCGAATACGCATTTGAGAACGTAAATGTCAGAATTCCTGAGTTTACAAGTGATTACTTTATAGAGATGAGCAGTATTCTTCAGGAAATGGGAATGGAAGATGCATATGATCCCAATCTCGCAGACCTCAGCGGAATGGTTAGCGCAGTTGATGATCCTGAATACAATGCTTACATTGGAAGAGTTCTTCACAAGACTTTCATTGATGTAAACAGAGAAGGAACCAGAGCGGCAGCTGTAACAGCCATTGAGACATTGGATGGCTGTGCGGCAATAACAGAGCCTCCTGTAACGGTATATCTTGATCGTCCGTTCGTATACGGGATCGTTGACAATGCAACCGGACTTCCCGTATTTCTCGGAACGATCAATCAGCTTTAATTGCTAAGCCCTGCGGTGCCTGCGCTTAACCCCTGTGCGTGGGCACCGTTTTTTATTGACACTGTCCGCATCCTTGGTAAAATATCAGTTATGAGTAAAAAGATATTTTTTTCCGATATGGACGGAACGCTTCTTACAAGAGATAAGAAGATTTCAGAGAAAACAAAAAAGGCGCTTGATGAATTTGCTGCAGCAGGAAATCATTTCGCGATATGCACCGGACGGGGACTGAATAATGTAATTCCTGTCAGCAAAGAGCTGGGTTTAAATTACAAAGGGATGTATTTTATCTGTTATAACGGTGCGGAGATCTATGATGTTGATGCGGGTAAGGATATATTCAGGATAGGAGTCCCGCTTAAACTCATTCCCGGAATATTTGAAACCGCTGCCGAATACGGAATACATGTACATACATATACTTCCGATTCACTTGTCTCTCCGGAAAACGGGGAGGAGATGCAGTATTACAACAGGGTTATCAAAAGACCGGTTGTAGTAACTGATGATATAGTAGCCGCACTTCCGGAAGATCCGTGTAAAGTTATAGCGATAGAGCTTCATGATCTTGAAAAACTCGAGAAGTTCAGACTGGCAATAATGGAGAAATATTCCGATACGGTAACGACCGTTTACTCCAATCCGAATTACCTTGAGATATTCATGAAGGAAGCGGGTAAGGGATCTGCGGTAGTAAGGCTTGCGGAGCATTTAAATATCCCGATTGAAAATACCATTGCTGCAGGTGATGAGCAGAATGATATATCAATGATCGAAGCTGCCGGACTAGGGGTTGCGATGTTAAATGCAGTTGATGCAGCAAAGAAAGCTGCGGATTTGATCACTGAGTTTGATAACGACCACGACGGATTGGAAGCAGTATTAAAAGCAAATATTTAAATGATTTCCCGGGAGGATTTCATATATGAAAGAGGACTGTGCACCCTGCACGGTCCTTTTTTGGTGGAGATCAGCATTATAAATCAAAACTATAACTGATAATAAATTATGAATATTTTACACGGGATGGATACTGAGTGATAATCGGTTCATAACAAATCATGATTGTTACAGAGAAAATGATCACATGGAGGATAAATATTATGAAAAAGAATTTGATCGGAAGAATCATCAGTTTAGCAGCAGCAACCGCTCTTTCAGGAAGCCTTCTTGCAGGATGCGGAAATAGTGCACAGGGAGGAAATGCTCCCGCTCCCTCAGCAGAGGCTCCCGTTCAGGAGGCTGACAACACTTCCGCAGAAGATAATACATCAGCGGATGCTGAAGTAGAGGTTAAGGGAACCATTACCGTAGCAGCAAGCCAGACCCCTCATTCCGAGATCCTTGCAGAAGCAGCTAAGATCCTTGCAGAGCAGGGATGGGATCTTCAGGTAACTGTATTTGATGATTATGTACAGCCCAACAATGTAGTTGAATCAGAAGAGTTTGATGCAAACTACTTCCAGCATATTCCTTATCTCAACTCTTTCAATGAGGAGCAGGGAACACATCTTGTAAACGCAGGCGGAATTCACTACGAGCCTTTCGGAATCTATGCAGGAACCAAGAGCAGCCTTGATGACATTGCAGACGGTGATGAAATTGCGATCCCCAATGATACCACCAATGAAGCAAGAGCACTTCTTCTCCTTCAGGACAACGGAATCATCACCCTTAAGGAAGGCGCAGGCCTTACCGCAACCGTTAACGATATCGAGACTTACAATGTACAGGTTAAGATCATCGAGCTTGCAGCAGAGAGCGTTAAGGATGCTATTCCCGATGCGGCATTCGTAATCCTTAACGGTAACTATGCACTTGAAGCAGGACTTTCCGTAGGTAAGGATGCACTTGCTTATGAGTCAAATGATTCAACCGCCGCACAGACCTATGTAAATGTTATCGCTGTTAAGGAAGGACATGAGAATGATGAAGGAATCGTTGCTCTCGTAGAGGTTCTTAAGTCCGATGCTATCACCGAGTTCATTAACAACGCCTATGACGGAGCAGTAGTTCCTTTTAACTGATATGTACACTGACCGATCCTTTTGAGGAGATAAAATGAGTAACATTATTGAGATCAAACAATTGCATAAATCATTTGTCTCCGATAAAGGAGAGGTGGAGGCTCTCCGTGATGTGAGCCTTGAGATAGAGAAAAATGACATTTACGGTATCATAGGTCTTTCGGGAGCCGGTAAATCCACTCTTGTCAGGTGTATGAACCTGCTCGAAAGACCAACTTCCGGGCAGGTGATCGTAAATGGAAAAGAACTGACTAAGTTAAGCGACAAACAGCTCAGAAGCGAGCGCAGAAAGATTGGAATGATATTTCAGCATTTCAATCTGCTGATGCAAAGAAGCGTACTGGACAATGTCGCTTTTCCATTGGAAATAGCAGGTAAGTCCAAAAAGGAAGCACGCAGGAAAGCTGCCGAGTATCTCGATGCGGTAGGATTATCGGAGAAAGCATCCGCGTATCCGGCGCAGCTGTCAGGCGGACAAAAGCAGCGTGTAGCAATAGCAAGAGTACTTGCTTCAAAGCCGGAGATCCTTCTTTGCGATGAAGCAACAAGTGCGCTCGATCCGCAGACTACCAAATCCATTCTTTCATTGTTAAAAGAGATCAATGAAAAGTATGGCATCACGATAGTTGTTATCACTCATGAGATGAGTGTGATACAGGAAATCTGTAAACACGTTGCCGTTCTTGAACACGGTAAACTCGTTGAGAGCGGACCTACTGAAGAATTGTTCAGAGCACCTAAAACCGTGGAAGCCAAGAAACTTGTTTTCAGCGGCAGTGAGCACATCCTTGAGATGACCTCTGAAAGAGTCGTAAGAGTCAGTTTTCACGGTGTGAGCGCTTATGAGCCCACTCTCGGAAATATAATTCTGGAGACGAAGACTCCGATCAATATATTATATGCAAATACAAGTACCGTTAACGGAAACGCGGAAGGTGAAATGCTCTTACAGCTTCCGTCCGATAATGAGAAGGCAGATCATATAATCAAATACTTCGAAGAAAAAGGTTTGAATCCGGAGGAGGTGAATGCAAGTGTTATCACAGCAGGAAATACTGATGATAATTGAGGGGCTCAGAGATACTCTTATTATTGTAGGTTTTTCAACTTTTTTCGGATATGTTCTAGGACTACCTCTCGGAATAATACTTGCTGTAACCGACAGAGAAGGAATTAAACCGAACCCGATCATCTATAAGACGCTTGATCTTGTGACAAATGTACTCAGAAGCTTTCCGTTTATAATCCTTCTGGTCGTTCTGATCCCCATCACAAGAGCTATCGTCGGAAAGAGCTACGGAATAGGAGCAACGATCGTTCCTCTGGTTTTTGCCGCAGCTCCTTTCATTGGAAGAATGGTTGAAAGTTCTCTGAAGGAAGTTGATAAAGGCACGATAGAAGCTGCGCAGAGTCTCGGAGCGGGTAACGGAACAATAATCTTTAAGGTTTTAATAGCGGAAGCAAGAACTTCGCTTTTAGTCGGAGCTACGATCGCATTCGGAACTATTCTCGGTTATTCCGCAATGGCGGGTGCCGTAGGCGGAGGAGGACTCGGAAGCATAGCGATCAGATACGGCTATAACAGATTCCAGCCTCAGATCCTGTGGCCTTCGGTAATCATCCTGATCCTTCTTGTACAGCTGTTCCAGGTCATTGGAATGAGATTGTCCAAAAAACTTGATAAAAGAAAGAGATGAGAAGGGATATATTCCCTTCTCATTTTATATTAATATGGGATATAGTGACAGAAGCAAATTACGGATATTGACATCAAAGCGGGTTATAGTCTCAGGCTATAACCCGTTCTTGCTTTTAAGAATTATACAGGCTTTTTAAAAAGGTGTATCTTAACATCATCAAACAAAACAACATTTCCTCAGGGCTTTGAGGAAGATAGATTAAAGAGATTCAGGAGGTACACATTATGTCAGATCACGAATTCAAATTTGAGACAAAGCAGCTTCATGTAGGACAGGAGCAGGCAGATCCTGTAACCGATTCCAGAGCGGTTCCCATTTACCAGACTACCTCCTATGTATTCCATTCAGCTCAGCATGCAGCTGACAGATTCAATTTAAGAGATGCAGGTAACATCTACGGAAGACTCACCAACTCAACTCAGGGCGTTCTCGAAGAAAGAGTAGCAGCTCTTGAGGGCGGAGTCGCAGCACTTGCTCTTGCATCAGGTGCAGCCGCAGTAACATATTCAATCCTCGCAGTCGCAGGCGCAGGCGATAATATCGTAGCCCAGAACAGCATATACGGCGGCAGCTACAACCTCCTTGATAATACGCTTCCTACCTACGGCATTGATACCAGGTTCGTTGATATCCATGATCATGCAGCAGTTGCCGCCGCTGTTGATGAGAAGACCAAGGCAATCTTCATCGAAACCCTCGGAAATCCCGGATCGGATATTCCCGATATCGAGAAGATTGCAGAGATCGCACACTCCCATAAGATTCCTCTTATTATAGATAATACTTTCGGAACTCCCTATCTCATCCGTCCTCTTGAGCACGGTGCTGACATCGTAGTTCACTCCGCAACCAAGTTCATCGGCGGACACGGAACCACCCTTGGCGGTATCATCGTAGACGGCGGAAAGTTTGACTGGGCAGCAAGCGGAAAGTTCCCCAGATTCACCGAGCCCAATGCAAGCTATCACGGAGTATCCTTCGTAGGCGCTGTAGGACCTGCGGCATATGTAACCTACATCAGAGCAATCCTTCTCAGAGATACCGGAGCAGCTATTTCTCCTTTCAATGCCTGGGCACTCATTCAGGGACTTGAGACCCTTTCACTCAGACTTGAGCGTCATGTAGAGAATACTCTTAAGGTTGTTGAGTTCCTTGCAAATCATCCTCTTGTAGAGAAGGTAAGCCATCCTTCACTTAAGGATCATCCTCAGCATGATCTTTATGAGAGATATTTCCCTAACGGCGGAGGTTCTATTTTTACCTTCGATATCAAGGGAGGACAGAAGGAAGCATACGCATTCATAGACGGACTCAAGGTATTCTCACTTCTTGCAAACGTTGCGGATGTTAAGAGCCTTGTTATCCATCCCTATGACACCACTCATGCGGAGATGACTCCCGAGCAGCTTGCAGAAGCAGGTATCAGCCAGGCTACCATCCGTCTTTCCATCGGTACCGAGCATATAGATGACATCATCTGGGATTTGGAACAGGGCTTTGAAGCCGTAAAGGCTCTTTAAGATTTGGGAGGATGAAGAGTATGTTTACAAGCGGATTTCGATGTAGTACAAATAATTAATAGATAAAGAAAAGCTTCGACCTCGCAAAATACTACATTAAGAAATTTTAAGGATCGCATGATCCGGTAAGGAGATAATTATGGCTAAAATTT
Organism: Lachnospiraceae bacterium; assembly: GCA_018056425.1. Lineage (GTDB taxonomy): Bacteria > Bacillota > Clostridia > Lachnospirales > Lachnospiraceae > AC2028. The sequence goes on along the minus strand of JAGPFR010000007.1, from coordinate 22,344 downwards.
ATAAAAGTGCAATTGATCTGATCGGAAATACTCCCCTTTTGGAGCTTACTCATATCGAAAAGAAATATAACCTCAAGGCAAGACTTCTTGCAAAGGTTGAATACTTTAATCCCGCGGGATCCGTTAAGGACAGAATCGCTAAGGAAATGATCGAAGCAGCAGAGGCTGACGGAAGTTTGAAGCCCGGCGCAACCATCATTGAGCCTACTTCAGGAAACACCGGTATCGGACTTGCTGCCATTGCAGCCGCAAAGGGATATAAGCTCATCATCGTTCTTCCCGAAACCATGAGCGTTGAGCGCAGAAATATCATCAAGGCATACGGTGCAGAACTTGTTCTTACCGAGGGAGCAAAGGGAATGAAGGGAGCTATCGCTAAGGCTAATGAGCTTCATGAGCAGATCGAAAACAGCTTCATCCCCGCTCAGTTCGAGAATCCCGCTAACCCTGCAGCACACTACAAGTACACCGGTCCCGAGATCTGGAACGATACCGACGGAGAGGTTGATGCATTTATCGCAGGTGTAGGAACCGGCGGAACCATCTCAGGTGTAGGTAAGTTCCTTAAGGAAAAGAAATCCGATGTCAAGGTCATCGCAGTTGAGCCTGCTACTTCTCCCGTACTTTCTGAGGGCAAGGCAGGAGCTCACAAGATCCAGGGTATAGGTGCAGGATTTGTTCCCAATACTCTTGATACCAAGATCTATGATGAGATCATCACCATTGAGAATGAAGTAGCATTTGAAGGCGGAAAGGAAGTGTCCAGAGAAGAGGGATTCCAGGTTGGTATTTCCTCCGGCGCTGCACTTAAGGCAGGAATTCAGGTAGCTCAGCGTCCTGAATTTGAAGGCAAGACCATTGTCGTACTGCTTCCCGACAGCGGAGACAGATATTACTCAACCGATCTTTTCGCTAACTGATCAAAAGGATAATAAAGCCGATATTACCGGAACAATGAACCTTATCGACAAGACTGAAGCTATTAAGAAAATATCTCTGGCGGCTCTTCCGACTCCGGTCTTTGAGTTAACACGTATCTCAGACGACCTCGGTAAGAAGATATGGATCAAAAGAGATGATATGACGGGAGTTGAGACTTCCGGAAACAAGATAAGGAAGCTTGAATACGTAGTTTCTAAAGCGATTGCGGATAAAGCAGATGTTCTGATAACATGCGGCGGAATACAGTCCAATCATGCCCGGGCTACCGCAGCAGTCGCTGCGAGGCTCGGGCTTTTGTCACACCTTGTACTGAGCATATCGCAGACACCCGAGGTTGAAGGTAATTACCTCGTGGATAAGATCCTTGGAGCAAGGATAACTCTTCTGAATGAGAAAAAGGAGAAATGCACTCTGTCTCAGAAGATGGAGGAAATAGCAGCTGACTATACCGCGAAGGGACTTAAACCCTTTGTGATCCCGGTTGGTGCATCGGACGGGCTCGGAAGTTTCGGATACATTGAAGCGATGCATGAAATATCTCTTCAGGAAAAACAGATCGGAGTCAGGTTTGACACAGTATGGTGTGCGGCAGGATCACTAAGGAGGTTTATTCTATACTCGGTGAAAAGGATCCGGCTGATATCAGTTTTGAATTTATAGACGGCTATAAAGGCCTGGGATATGCAATATCAAAAGAAGGCGAGCTTCGTTTTATATCCGAAGTCGCCTCCAAAGAGGGTATCCTGCTCGATCCCGTTTATACGGGAAAGGCATTTTACGGTATGTATAATGAGATAAAAAAGGGATACTTCAAAGAATCCGAAAACATACTTTTCATCCACACCGGCGGACAATACGGAGTGTTTCCGAAGAGAGAACAGTTCTCGGAAATACTGTAATTATTCTTCAACATTAAAATACATTTTCTCAAAAACTTCCCTCAGTTCGGCGTTCCTTATGATCAGCTGGATTGAGGGAGCTCTCATTTTAGAGATCCAGATAAATTCACCTCTGTAGATTATGATGTTGATATTCCTGAAAGTGCTGTTGGGATTTTCTACAAGTTTGTAGTTCTTATTTTTCTTAGCGTATTCTCTGGATACTTCAAGCTGTTCCGAATACTCTTCATATGTATAGGGCAGGTCGAAAGGAAGAGGCCCACCGGGAAGCTGCATGAATAAAGGAGCCTTCTCAAACTCTTTTTTGGAGATGATGGGAACTTCATCGACAACCTCGATATCTCTTAACCAGACTTCCATCATGGTTTTGAGAGCTCTTAAATATTCGATCTCCTTGGAAATGATATCCTCGGAAACATTATTTCTCTTGAGTACATTCCTGAGAGTTTTTTCGGGAATGGTACACATGGGAAGGCTTGACAGCTTGTTGTATCTGGGTTTTTTCTGATATGTGTTGATCTTGAGAAATTCAATGAATTCAGGCTGGTTGTAATCGGTATACATCTCCATAAGGGGAGATGCGTTGGCAAGGAGTGCATTTGCCGTTTGCCGCACACCGCTTACAAAGGTTTTGGATGTTGTTGTGCGGAAACAGTATCCCTTCCGGTCACCGGAAATGCCTGTTCCGATCATGGCAACACCGCCCGCTACTCTTATGAGATGCTTGAAAATATCATTATGTCTTTCGGGAAGATAGTATACTTCAACCTGTCCGGTCATATAAAGAGGAAGAAGCGTTTCCAGTGCGAAGAGGATCTCGTTGGGGGTGGAATCCAGATTAAGAATATACTGGATCTTTATGCCCTTTTTAAGGATCATCGCAAGACCGGTCATGAACTTCTTGTTGAATTCGGGATCATTGATCAGATCGGATAATTCGAAATCCGAGAATAAGAATGCCGGTTCATTGGATTTGGACGAAATGATCAGCTTCAGTATATCCAGCTCTGCGGCTTTGTGTCCTTCGACCCCGAAATAGACCTTAGTCTTGGGGATAGAGAACGGTACATTGGGAAGCTTTATCTCATCAAAATGAACCGATCTTATATAATCGTTAAGATCGAATTCATCCATGTATTTAAGAAAGACGGATACATTCTTGTCTTCCGATACATTATCGTTATTGAGGATATATGCTTTCAAAAGAGTACAGAATGAATCGTACGAATCGAATTTCTCCGATGCAGGTACATTCAAAAGATCTCTGAAAGCCGTAACAGATACGTTCTTTCCGAGGGAAGGATATATGAACTTGCAAAGTGTGCTGACGAATTCTTCCGGATCGGGAGGACGACGCTTTCCTGTTCGGATTCTGGAAATGTATGAAGGGTCATAGTTCATTACCCTGGACATTTCGGAAGTATTAAGAGAGAGCTCTCTTATAAGAAAGTTAAAATTCTCATAATTGAAAGGAACATTCAATAAAGAGAGGTCGGAATCGAATGCCTCAAGAACATCGGTTGCATTAATGGGTTCTCTGTCATTTTTGTGTGACAGAGCTTCAATGCCGTATGCCAGCTCCTCCAATACTCCTCTGTTATCAAGAGAGGGTATTCTTTGACCGGTACGGTAGCGGCTTATTACGACCTGTGAAACGCCGCTTTCGAGTGACAACTCTTTGGCTGAAACGCCAAGTTCCTTCAAGTATGAATCCAATCGTTCTGAAAAAGACATAATTCTATCCTTAGAAAACAGGTCAATGACAAAGCTGGTAATTACCAGCATTAACAATATATTACATTATAACGCGCGTTAAAGAAAGCATTTTTTTGACGGATTTTTTTATCTTTTTTTATTGGCAGTACTCAGGGGCTCTTTGATATAATTATGCGGTAGACTGAACTGTTTTTGACAAAAAAGGAAAATCGTATGAGAGAATTCAAGGGATATGTTCACGGGGTTGATCTGGGAGGCTGGTTTTCCCAGTGTGATCATACTGCTGAGCGTTATGACAACTTTATTAAGGAAGAAGATTATAAGACCATCGCATCCTGGGGGCTCGATCATGTAAGACTTCCGATCGATTACGAACTGGTTGAGGATGATGACGGCGGATACAGACAGGACGGTTTTGACCGTATCGGAAAGGCTCTCGAGTGGGCAGGAAAATATAACCTGAACACGGTTCTCGATCTTCATAAGACCTTCGGGTATTCTTTTGATAAGGGATACGGCGAGAGCAGCTTTTTCGATAATGAGAAGTATCAGGAAAGATTCTATAAGCTGTGGGAGAAGCTGGCTTCCGAGTTCGGAGGATATGGTGATGCTCTTGCATTTGAGCTTCTTAACGAAGTTACAAGCAAGGAATACTGCGAAACCTGGAACAGGATTGCCGGGGAATGTATAAGAAGGATCCGTGCAATCCTTCCCGATGTTAAGATCCTTGTCGGCGGATATTACAACAACAGCATCGTTGCGCTTAAGGACCTTGATGCTCCTTACGATGAGAATATCGTTTACAATTTCCATTGCTATGATCCCTTGATCTTTACTCATCAGGGAGCGGGCTGGGTCGATAATATGGATCTTGATTTCAGAATATCTGTAGATTCAACCTATGGCGAAATGGCTAAGGCTTCCGAGGAGCAGACAAACGGAATAGGCGGAGATCTTAAGCTCTTTGATCAGAGCGAAAAGTTCAGTTCAAAGTATTTCGACAAGTGTTTTGCAGAGGCCGTTGCGCTTGCCGAGGAGAGGAATGTTCCCCTGTACTGCGGCGAATACGGAGTTATCGAGTGTGCAACCGCAGAGGATGCTCTTAAGTGGTATGAAATGATCAGCGAATCATTTAATAAATTCAGTATCGGAAGAGCCGCATGGTCATATAAGGAGATGAACTTTGGACTTATCGCTCCGGAACTTGACGGAATCCGTGATAAACTCCTCAAACTCTTATAATTTTTCCCAAAAAGATTGCAAAGAGTTTCGACATGTATTATTCTGAATAAAATCACATAGAAACCGATGACGAAGAGGAGTAGCAAAGGATGCTTGCTCAGAGAGAGCCCGGGGTGGTGGGATCCGGACAGTAAAGGCTTTTGTGAATGGACTTCGGAGGGCATGGAGGAAATACCATGACGTAAGGCATACGTTAGTTGCCGGGGATATGAAGGTATCCCGCGAGAGCATGGGTCAAACCATGAAGCAGGGTGGCACCGCGAATTAACTGATTCGTCCCTGACAGTATAACCGTACTGTCAGGGATTTTTTGTTTGGAGGAAAGCATATGACTATTGAAGAATTAAAAGTTCTTAACGATCAGGGAAAATATGACATCGCTCCGGTAAGCTGCGAGATGCTTTCCGATATGAGAACGCCGATACAGGTTCTCAGAATACTTAAGAATGTATCTGATCACTGCTATCTTCTGGAATCTGCGAAGGACAATGACAACTGGGGCAGATATACATTCCTTGGTTTTGATCCCAAGCTTGAGATCACATGTCTTAACGGCAGGATGAAGATCGGTGATGACTGTTTTGAAACGGATTGTCCCGAAAAGCATATCAGGGAACTTCTTTCACGTTACAGAAGTCCAAAGGTTTCTTCACTTCCTCCTTTTACCGGCGGACTTGTAGGATATTTTGCATACGATTACATCAAGTATGCCGAAAAATCCCTCCATCTTACAGAAGAAGATGAAGAACAGTTCAACGATATCGATCTGATGCTCTTTGATAAGGTTATCGCATTCGATCATCTCAAACAGAAGATCATCATCATCGTAAATATTCACTTAAATGATATCGAAGCAGAGTATAAAAGGGCGCAGGAAGAACTTGCTAAGTTAAAAGATCTTATCGAAAACGGTGAGATGTGTAAAAATACATCGGGCAGAGCAATGGGAGAATTCACACCCGTATTCGATAAAGATGCATATTGCGAAATGGTCGAAAAAGCAAAGCATCACATTGTTGAGGGGGATATATTCCAGATCGTTCTATCCAATAAGCTCAGTGCTCCTTTTGAAGGATCTCTTCTTAATACATACAGGATGCTCAGAACGATCAATCCTTCACCCTATATGTTCTACTTCAGCTCCAATGATCTTGAGCTTGCGGGTGCTTCACCCGAGACACTTGTAAAGCTTCAGGACGGTGTGCTTCATACATTCCCTCTTGCAGGTACGAGAAAGCGCGGTAAGGATGAAGAGGAGGATAAAGCGCTTGTCGAAGATCTCCTCGCAGATCCCAAGGAGCTTGCTGAGCACAACATGCTCGTGGATCTCGGAAGAAACGATATCGGAAGGATCTCTAAATTCGGAACCGTCGAAGTTGAAAAGCTTCGTGAAGTCCAGTTCTTCTCACATGTAATGCATATCGGATCCACGGTAAGAGGTGAGATAAGAGAAGGCGAGGATGCAATGTCAGCGATCGGTGCGGTCCTTCCCGCAGGTACGCTTTCCGGTGCTCCCAAGATCAGGGCATGCGAACTTATCGATGAACTTGAAGGTAATAAGAGAGGCATATATGGCGGCGCCATAGGATACATCGACTTTACCGGAAATCTTGATACCTGCATCTCTATAAGACTTGCATATAAAAAGAAGGGTAAGGTCTTCGTAAGAAGCGGAGCGGGGATCGTGGCAGATTCCGTACCGGAGTCCGAGTTTACCGAGTGCATCAACAAAGCAGCTGCGGTTATTAAGGCCATCACACAGGCTTCGGAGGTGTAAGATGATTCTTCTTATAGATAATTATGACAGCTTTTCATATAATCTGTTCCAGCTTGTAGGTGAGATCAATCCCGACATTCGTGTCATAAGAAATGATGCCTATACGGTCAGCGAGATCAGGCAGATGAAGCCTTCTCACATTATCTTAAGTCCCGGTCCGGGAAGACCCGAGGATGCCGGAGTATGCATCGATGTTGTCAAAGAGCTTTCCGGTGAGATTCCCATTCTCGGAGTTTGTCTCGGACACCAGTCGATCTGTGCAGCATTCGGTGCTGTGGTAACCTATGCCAAGACACTTATGCACGGAAAGAGTTCCATAGTAACTCTCGATAATGAATCCGCTCTGTTTAAAGGGTTTGGAAAGACAACGGAAGTTGCAAGGTATCATTCCCTTGCTGCTGATGAAAACACAATGCCGGACTGCCTTAAAGTAACTGCAAAGACGGATGACGGAGAAGTAATGGCTGTTGAGCATAAAGAATTTAAGGTATACGGAGTTCAGTTCCATCCTGAATCCATCCTTACTCCGGAGGGCAGAAAAATGCTCAGAAACTACCTCGAGGTGTAAGAAACATCAATCGGATTTTACACTGTGCACAATACATCGCGGTAAAGCGATAAAGTATTTTGTTGACAAAACAGTTTTAAAAGTCTATTTTATTGAGAAAGAGGCAAAGGCGTCTCTAATGTTTTAATGACATTAGAGGCGTCTTTTTCTTTTTTTCCGGAGATTGAAATGCAGAACGGGCCCGGCCCGATATGGTTAAGTAAAGCAATTGGTGAAAGGAAGAAGACATGGACAATAATCTTTCATATGACAGAGAACATGATGCGTGCGGAATCGGCGCAGTAGTTAAGATTGACGGCGTACCCGAATATTCTGTTCTTGATGATGCTCTTACCATCGTTGAAAAGCTTGAGCACAGAGCAGGTAAAGATGCGAGCGGCAAGGTCGGAGACGGCGTAGGTATCATGCTTCAGATATCTCATTCTTTTTTTGCGCAAGCGCTTAAGAAGGCGGGTATTAAAGCCGGTCATGCGGGAGATTACGGGATCGGTATGTTCTTCCTTCCAGAGGATGATTTAAAGCGTACTTTCGCCAAGAGACTCTTTGAAGTCATTGCAGGCAAAGAGGGCGTTGAGGTGAAGGGATGGAGAGAGGTTCCCACAAATCCCAAGATCCTCGGTGAGAGAGCACTTGAATGCATGCCTTCCATCTGGCAGTGCGTCGTCGCAAGACCTGAGGGAGTTCAGAAGGGTATAGATTTTGACAGAAAGCTTTATGTCATCAGAAGGGAGTTCGAGCAGTCTTCCGATGATACATATATCTGTTCGCTTTCATCCAGGACCATAGTCTATAAGGGAATGTTCCTTGTTTCGCAGCTCAGACGTTTCTATGACGATCTTCAGAGCACTGAATATACGACTGCCGTTGCTCTTGTTCATTCAAGATTTTCCACCAACACTCTTCCGAGCTGGGAGAGGGCTCATCCTTACAGATTCATCGCTCATAATGGTGAGATCAATACCATCAGAGGCAACTCAGACAGAATGCTTGCCCGTGAAGAGACCATGCACTCTGCACTTCTGGAATCCGAAAAGAGCAAGATCTATCCTGTTATCTCTGCAAGCGGATCCGACTCTGCAATGCTCGACAATACTCTTGAATTCCTCTACATGAACGGAATGGATCTTCCTCTTGCGATGATGACACTGATCCCCGAGCCCTGGAAGCATAACAGATTCATGAGTGAATCCAAGAAGGATTTTTATCACTACTATGCAACTATGATGGAGCCCTGGGACGGCCCCGCAGCGATCCTTTTTACAGACGGGGAGCTCTTCGGTGCTACACTCGACCGTAACGGACTTCGTCCCTCACGATACTATGTAACGGATGACAACAGACTTATCCTTTCATCCGAAGTGGGTGTTCTTGATATCGAGCCCGAGCATATCGTCAGGAAATCAAGACTCACTCCCGGAAGAATGCTCCTTGTCGATACCCGTAAGAAGAGGATCATTTCCGATGAAGAGTGCAAGGAATACTATGCATCTTCCAATCCTTACGGTGAGTGGCTCGATGCACATCTGATCAGACTTAAGGATCTGACCATTCCCAATCATCAGGTTCCCGTTCATACGCAGCCTGAAAGGGACAGACTCTACAAGGTATTCGGATACAGCTACGAGGAGGTTAAGTCATACATACTTGAAGCTGCCAAAAACGGTGCGGAGCCTACCGTATCAATGGGCCATGACGTACCGCTTGCTTCTCTTTCCGACAATTATCCTCTGATGCAAACGACGGATTCGGAAAAGGATTATCCGGCGGAAAACTTGTCGTGGTTCCTCCAGAGGGCAGCAGATTCGAAGCTTCGGAGAATATAATCGTAGGTAACGTGGCTCTTTACGGTGCCACATCGGGTAAGGCATATATCACCGGTGTTGCGGGCGAAAGATTCTGTGTAAGAAATTCGGGAGCTACAGCAGTTGCCGAAGGCTGCGGAGACCACGGCCTTGAATATATGACGGGCGGAAGAGTCGTAATACTCGGAAGCACCGGCAAGAACTTTGCGGCAGGTATGAGCGGCGGTATCGCTTATGTACTTGATAAGGATCACAGCCTTTACCGCAGGATCAACAAGGATATGATCGAACTCGAGGAAGTATCGGAGAAGGTCGACAGGGAAGAGCTTAAGACGATCCTTGAAGATTACGTTAAGTGTACCGGTTCAAAGCTCGGTAAAGAGATACTCGATAATTTTGACGAAGAGCTTCTTTGCTTCAAGAAAGTAATCGCAAGAGATTATCAGAGAATGATCAGAACGATAGCAAAGTATGAAGCGCCTCTTATGCTTGAGGATTCGGGATTTTCCAAGATCGTATGCAGGGAACTCGGTATAGAAGCAGGTGATCCTGACCTCGGCCATTGGAGAGAGATGGTCGATCGGATCAAGAATCTTAAGAAGACTGCGGTTATCGGTCTTGTAGGAAAATATGTACAGCTTCACGATGCATATCTGTCCGTTGCGGAGGCACTTCGTCATGCCGGATATGAGAATGATGCAAAGGTTCAGATAAAGTGGATCGATTCCGAGAAGATCACCGAAGAAAATGTTGAAGAAACCTTTAAGGGAATCGACGGGATCATTGTTCCCGGAGGATTCGGTGACAGAGGTATCGAGGGAATGATCACCTCCGCCAGATATGCGAGGACACATGACGTTCCCTATTTCGGAATATGTCTCGGAATGCAGATCGCATGTATCGAGTTTGCCAGAAACGTTCTCGGATATGAGGATGCAAACTCAGGTGAGTTTGACGAACTCTGTGCACATAAGGTCATCGACTTTATGCCCGGGCAAAGCGATATCATCAATAAAGGCGGCACACTCAGACTCGGAGCATATCCCTGTAAGATAAGCGATAATTCCAAGATGAAGGAATATTACGGTAAGGAAGAGATTTCCGAGCGTCACCGCCACAGATATGAATTCAATAATGATTTCAAAGAAGCTTTCGAGAAAGCGGGAGCAACATTTGCGGGTATGTCTCCGGACGGAAAACTTGTTGAGGAGATGGAGATCACCGATAAGAATTTCTACCTCGGAGTCCAGTATCATCCCGAATTTAAGTCAAGACCCGACAAAGCTCATCCTCTTTTCAAAGGATTCGTAAAGGAGGCTTGTAAACGAAATGGCAATTCATGAAGAATGCGGAGTATTCGGAGTAGTCGGAAGTAAGAATAATGATATTGCACGCGACGTTTATCACGGGCTGTATGTGCTTCAGCACAGAGGGCAGGAAAGCTGCGGTATCGTGGTAAATGACGACGGCGTTTTTGCAACACATAAAGACCTCGGCCTTGTCGGCGAGGTCTTTTCCGAGACTGAATTAAATAATCTTCCGGGCGGATGCATGGCGATCGGACATGTCAGATACGGGACAACGGGCGGAAATGTCGCAAGCAATATTCAGCCCATGGTTGTAAGTCATCAGAAGGGTAATCTTGCCCTTGCACATAACGGCAATCTGGCCAATTCCCTGGATCTTCGCGATTCTCTCGAGCTTTCCGGTGCTATTTTCCACTCGACCAGCGATACCGAGACAATCTGCTACATGATTACCAGGGAAAGGCTTAAAACGGACAGCATCGAAAAAGCGGTTCTTGCTGCGGTAAAGCACCTTGAAGGCGCATACAGCCTGGTCATGATGTCTTCGACAAAGCTCCTTGCGGTGCGCGATCCTCACGGTTTCAGACCTCTTTGCTACGGTAAAAGGGAGGACGGAAGCTTCGTTGTAGCTTCCGAAAGCTGTGCCCTGAATGCGGTCGGTGCAACCTTCGTAAGGGATATCGTCCCCGGTGAAATGTTGGTCTTCCAGGCAGATAAACCGTTTTCTGAGCCCGAATCCTACACGGAAAACTGCGGCGGCAAAAAAAGTCCCTGTATTTTTGAATATATCTATTTTGCAAGACCTGATTCTGTGATAGATTGTATAGCGGTGCATGATACGAGAGTCAGGGCAGGAAGAATTCTTGCCAGGGAATATCCCGTGGATGCGGACGTGGTTGTGGGCGTTCCCGATTCCGGACTTGATGCAGCCATAGGCTATTCAAGGGAGAGCGGAATCCCCTACGAGATCGGTCTCGTTAAGAATAAATATGTGGGCAGAAGCTTTATAGCACCATCCCAGGATCAGAGAACGGATACCGTAAGAATAAAGCTCAGTCCCGTAAAGAGCGTCCTTGAAGGCAAGAGAGTGGTTCTTATCGATGATTCGATAGTAAGAGGAACCACCAGCAAGAGGATCATAAGCATCCTGAGGGATGCGGGAGCTAAGGAGATTCACTTAAGGATCTCATCACCTCCGTTCAGACATCCCTGCTTCTATGGGGTTGATATCGATTCCGAGGACAAGCTTATCGCAAACCATCATACACCCGAGGAAATAGCCGCTCTTTGCGGAGCAGATTCGATAGGATTTCTTCCTATAAACAGTCTTGAAGAGATGAGCGGAGTTAAGTCTTTCTGCAGTGCTTGCTTTGACGGAGATTATCCCACAAGGATACCGTCGGATCCGAGGAAGGACAGATTCGAGAAAAAACTTTCGGAGGTCAGGTAATGATTTACAAGGGGAAGAAAAGAAAACTGATAATGTCGGACGGCAGTGAATACGTCGGCATCGGATTCGGAGAGGATACGGGAAACAGAGTTTGTGAGCTCGTGTTCAATACTTCACCCGTGGGTTATCAGGAGATAATGTCCGACCCCTCATATACCGATCAGTTCGTTACCATGGCCTATCCTCTTATAGGAAATTACGGCATCAATGATGACGATTACGAAACCAAGCATCCCACCATCGGAGGTTTTGTCGTAAGGGATTATAACGACCTCCCTTCCAATTTCAGAAGCAGCAAGACTTTTTCACAGACACTTAAAGAACTTGGTATTCCGGGAATTACCGGAGTCGATACCAGAGAGATAGTTCGTAAGATAAGAGATGTAGGTACGAGAAAAGCTCTCATTACCGATGAAAGCACCACTCTGGAAGAGGGACTTAAGATATTGGAAGAAACGGTCATGGGACACGATCAGGTTCCCAGAGTAAGCCGTCCCCTTATCGAGAAATATATTTCAGTAAATTCCAAATATCACATCGCTGCAATTGACTTCGGTATGAAAGAGAACATTCTCCGTTCTTTTTTCAACAAGAATTGCAGTGTAACGGTATTCCCCTGGAATGCCACGGCTGAGGAAGTTGAGGATGTAAAGCCCGACGGAATCTTCCTTTCAAACGGCCCCGGAGATCCCGAAGATGTCAAGGAAGCGATCGAGCTTGTAAGAACGCTTCGCGGTAAATATCCCATTTTCGGAATCTGCCTCGGACATCAGATCATTTCACTTGCCTGCGGAGCAAAGACTTATAAGCTTAAGTTCGGTCACCGCGGCGGAAACCATCCCGTTAAAAATCTTGAGACAGGAAAAACAGACATTACATCACAGAACCATTCCTATGCTGTGGACGAGAATTCACTTGCGGGAACCGGTCTTGTTGTCACGCACAAAAATCTTCTCGACGGTACCGTAGAGGGAGTCAAGTGTGAGAAGGATAAGATCTTCAGCGTGCAGTACCATCCGGAGAGTTCACCCGGCCCGCACGACAGTTCATATCTGTTTGATGAATTTCTTAAACTGATGGATTAACGACTGCGGATACGGAAAGGTAGAAAAAATGCCCAAGAGAACAGACATAAACAAAATACTGGTTATCGGATCGGGACCCATTGTCATCGGTCAGGCTGCCGAATTCGATTATGCTGGAACCCAGGCCTGCCTTGCACTTAAAGAGGAAGGCTACGAAGTAATCCTGTGTAACTCAAACCCCGCTACCATTATGACCGATACATCGGTTGCGGACAGGGTTTATATGGAGCCCCTCAATCTCGAATATGTTGCGAGGATAATCAGAACCGAGCGTCCCGATGCAATCCTTCCCGGAATCGGCGGACAGACCGGTCTTAACCTTGCAATGCAGCTTGAGAAAAAGGGCATCCTTAAAGAGTGCAGATGCGAACTTCTCGGAACCGATTCCGACAGTATCGAGATGGCTGAGGACAGAGAGGAATTTAAAGAGCTCTGCGAAAGACTCGGTGAGCCCGTTCTTCCTTCCATCGTAGTTCACAGCATTGAAGAAGGGAAGGCAGCAGCTGAGGAAATCGGATATCCCGTGGTTCTGCGCCCTGCATTTACTCTCGGCGGAACAGGCGGCGGATTTGCCGATAACGAAAAAGAACTTGTCGAGCTTCTTGCAGCGGGACTTGAACTTTCTCCCGTAAGCGAAGTTCTCGTAGAAAAGAGTGTAAAGGGCTACAAGGAGATCGAGTATGAAGTAATCCGCGATGCAAACGATACCGCGATTACCGTATGTAACATGGAAAACCTCGATCCCGTCGGAATCCACACCGGCGATTCGATCGTAGTATGCCCCTCACAGACACTTACCGATAAAGAGTATCACATGCTCCGTGATTCGGCTCTCAAGCTCATCAGAGCTTTGAAAGTATGCGGCGGATGTAATGTTCAGTTTGCTCTCGATCCCAAATCATTTAAGTATTACCTCATCGAGGTTAACCCCAGAGTATCCAGATCCTCCGCACTTGCTTCCAAGGCATCCGGATACCCCATCGCAAGAGTTTCTGCGAAGATAAGCGTAGGATACAACCTCGAGGAGATCCGTCTTGCAAATACTCCCGCATGTTTCGAGCCCGCACTTGATTACATCGTAACCAAGATGCCTCGCTTCCCATTTGATAAATTCACAGATGCCAACCAAAGCCTCGGAACCCAGATGAAGGCTACCGGTGAGACCATGAGTATCGGAAGATGCTTTGAGGAGAGCCTTCTTAAGGCAGTAAGAAGCCTTGAGTGCGGAACCGTTCATCTCTACATGAGCAAGTTCACAGAGATGTCGGACGAAGAACTCTGGGATCCCGTACTTAAGATGACCGGCGACAGAATCTATGCCATTGCGGAGATGCTTCGCCGTAAGATCAAGCCCGAAGAGATCTCGAAGAGAACCGGGATCGATATGTTCTTCCTCGATAAGATTTCGAACATCATCGATGAAGAGAGTATTCTTTTCGACCATAAGAATGATCCTGCTGTCCTTAGGGATGCCAAGAGAATGGGATTCTCCGATGTGGAGATCGCATATATCTGGGGCATTACCGAGAAGGAAGTATTCGATCTGAGAAAAGAAAACGGAATCTTCCCCGTTTATAAGATGATCGATACATGTGCTTCCGAGTTTGAAAGCTATGTACCTTATTTCTACTCGACCTATGAAGGAGAGAATGAATCAAAGGTTTCCGACAAGCCCAAGGTTATCGTACTCGGTGCAGGCCCCATCAGGATCGGACAGGGTGTCGAGTTCGACTACTCAACCGTTCATGCTGTTAAGACCATCAAGGATTCGGGATACGAAGCAATCGTAATCAACAATAACCCCGAGACCGTATCAACCGATTACACAACTTCCGACAAGCTCTATTTCGAGCCTCTGTGCGTTGAAGATGTAATGAATATCATAGAGCTTGAAAAGCCCGAGGGAGTCATCGCAACTCTCGGAGGACAGACTGCGGTCAACCTCGCAGAGCCTCTTCATGCGCGCGGAGTAAAGCTTATCGGAACCGACTGCGATGCAATCGATAAGGCAGAGAACCGTGACAGCTTTGAAAAGCTTCTCGAAGAACTCGGGATTCCCGAGCCCAAGGGACTTGCGGTTACCAATATCGAAGACGGCGTGAAGGCTGCGGAGTCCATCGGTTATCCCGTTCTTGTACGTCCCAGCTTCGTTCTCGGCGGAAGAGCAATGCAGATCGTATCGAAGGAAAAGGACTTAAGAACCTACCTTCAGACTGCGGTTGAAATAGATGAGGACAGACCCGTTCTCGTAGACAGATACATCAGCGGTAAGGAACTTGAGGTTGATGCGATCTGTGACGGAACAGATGTATTCATCCCCGGAATCATGGAACTTGTAGAGAGAACAGGTATCCACTCCGGAGACTCCATAAGCGTATATCCCACCTTCAGCGTATCCGATAAGGTAAAAGAGACCATCAGGGATTACACCAGAAAGCTCGGTCTCGGAATCGGAATCAAGGGACTTTTCAATATTCAGTTTATCTGTGATAAGAATGAGGATGTATTCATCATCGAGGTAAATCCCAGATCCTCGAGAACCGTTCCTTTCCTGTCAAAGGCTACGGGATTCCCTCTTCCCGATATTGCAACAAGAGTAAGCCTGGGCATCTCACTTAAAGAGCAGGGAATCACCGACATGACACCCGTTCCCGGTGAGAAGTGGTTCGTAAAGGCTCCCGTATTCTCATTCTCGAAGCTTTCCGGAATGGATGCTTACCTCTCACCCGAAATGAAGTCCACAGGTGAAGCGATAGGATATGACAGGCTGCTCCATCGTGCAATGTACAAGGCGCTTGTGGCATCCGGCATCAAGCTTCAGAATTACGGCACGGTTACATTTACGCTTGCTGACGAGGACAAGGAGGAAGCTCTTCCCCTCGCAAAGCGTTTCTACGACATGGGCTTCAATATAGAAGCTACCACCATGACCGCGCTCTATTTCAAGGATCACGGCATCAGATGCAGACTCCGTCATAAACTCAGCGAAGGAAGCACCGAGATCCTCGATTCCATCAGTGCGGGATATGTAAGCTATGTTATCAATACCAGAGCGATCCTTTCGGGCGTTCATTACGAGGACGGTGTTGCCATCAGAAGATGTGCAAGCGAGCACAGGATCACTACATTTACATCACTCGATACCGTCAGGGTTCTCCTTGATGTTCTCGAGGAAATGACCATCGGAGTTTCGCCTATTTAATTGCCAAATCCGCCTGTTTATCGTAAAATCGTCTTACTAATGTCTTTTAGTTTTTTCTTATGTTTATGGGGACAATGTTTTAATGGCGGAATGGATCATTGTAGTTGATGACGATACCAGTAATCTTAAGATGGCAGGTCACATCTTAAGTAAGGCCAATATGCGTGTTACTGCGCTCAGATCCGGGCAGTCTCTTCTTGACTATGTCAGCGAGAAGGGGTTTCCGGATCTTATTCTTTTGGACATAAATATGCCCGAAATGGACGGTTTCGAGACTCTCATGAGACTTCGCGGATATGAGAACGAGCTCGGAAGAGAAGAGATTCCCGTCATATTCCTCACAGCGGACGACACACCCGATACCGAGACCATGGGATTTGAAGTCGGTGTATCGGACTATATCAAGAAACCTTTCGACCCTGAGGTTCTTCTCAGGCGTATCAATAACATTCTCTCCAATCGCGAGAAAATGCTCAACCTTAAAGTCGAGGCATCCACGGATAAGCTCACGGGCTTTCTGAACAAGATGTCCGGCAAAAACGAATATTCCAAGATCTGCGCATCCGGAGAAGGTGCGCTGATGATGATAGATCTTGATTCATTTAAACTCGTCAATGATATCTATGGCCATGATATGGGTGACAGAGTTCTCATAAGCTTTGCGAGGATCCTGTCGGAGGTTCTTCCCGCCGGAAGCGTTCTTTCGAGAATGGGCGGAGACGAGTTCGAAGCGTTTGTTCCCGGTGTTACGGATGAAGAAAGCATCTCCCGCTTCTCCGATAAGGTTAATGAGGAGATGATAAAAGATGCGAAGCAGATGATGGGCGATGATATGGAGATTCCCC
The DNA here is from genome assembly GCA_018056425.1 of Lachnospiraceae bacterium. Classification (GTDB taxonomy): domain Bacteria; phylum Bacillota; class Clostridia; order Lachnospirales; family Lachnospiraceae; genus AC2028. The sequence goes on along the minus strand of JAGPFR010000007.1, from coordinate 5,509 downwards.
TCGGTGCTTCGTTCGGTGTCGTATTTGTTCCCGAATTCGGCAATGATCATGACGTTCTTGAAAAGCTTGCCGACAAAGCGGTTTACAGTGTAAAGCAGCACGGCAAACACGGATATTCCGTATATTCCGGAACGGGTCAGGATGATGATGACGACAATAACGGAATGGATATCCATACCGTTTCGAAGATCCTCGATGAGCGTTCGATCTCGAACAATGCTCTCTGCCTCGACAAGGATTCCTTCATCTACGTTTACCGCTATATCATGAGATACCTGATGCGTAATCAGGGAACCGCATGCAAGGTTCTGATCAATCTGGAGCCTGCCGTCGGGAAGACGGAAGAGGAGTTCAAGGAACTCTGCGACAGTTTCGGAAATCACATCGGTGAATCGCTCAGAAAATCCGATCTGTTCATGAAGAACAGGTTTAACAGATACTTTGTGCTTTTGTCCGATATCCGCCAGGATTCCATAGAAAAGGTTGTCGGAGAACTCCTGGGAGAGTGGCACGATAAGAATCCGGGCAAGCTCGAGATCACGTATGAGACAGAGTTTGTCGGTGGTGATGATAATCCCAAATACGATCGTGAAGTGAGAGTTGCCGTTGTTGATGACGATACGGCAAATCTTCAGGTCGCAGGACATATACTGAGCAAGAGCGGTTTTTATGTAACGGCTCTTAAGTCGGGACAGGCACTTCTGGATTATCTCGAAAAAACAATTCCCGATGCGATCCTTCTCGATATCAAGATGCCCGGAATGGACGGCTTTGAGACCATGAGAAGACTTCGCACCATGGAAAGAAAGGTTTCCGACATTCCTGTCATATTCCTGACTGCGGATGAGAGCGAAGAAGCAGAAAAGCAGGGGCTTTTACTCGGCGCGATGGATTTTATCAAGAAGCCTTTCGTTCCCGAAATACTTCTTCTCAGGGTCAGACACATAATCGAACTCGTAAGACTGCAGAGGTCTCTTTCCAACGAGGTAGAGAAAAAGACAAAGGAAAACAATACCCTTTTCATCCATGTCGTTCAGGCACTTGCCGAATCCATCGATGCAAAGGATACATATACAAACGGTCACTCCGGAAGAGTGGCGGATTATACCAGAGAGATAGCCAAGAGATACGGATATCGTGATAAGAGGCTTGAAGATATCTATATGCTCGGTCTTCTCCACGATGTAGGCAAGATCGGTATTCCGGATGCTATCATCAATAAGCCCGGAAAGCTTACGGACGAAGAGTTCGAGATCATCAAGACTCATCCCGTAAAGGGAGCCAGGATACTTGAAACCATTGAGGAAATGCCGCTTCTTGCAACAGGTGCAAGATGGCATCACGAAAGATTCGGAGGCGGAGGTTATCCGGACGGGCTTGTGGGAGAAGCCATTCCGGAAGAAGCAAGGATCATTGCCGTAGCGGATTCGTATGATGCGATGAGCAGCCGGAGAAGTTACAGGGATGTGCTTCCGCAGGAAGTCATCAGACAGGAGATCATCAAGGGCAGGGGGACGCAGTTTGATCCCGTATTTGCAGACATTATGATCCAGATGATCGACGAAGACACGCAGTACAACATGAGGGAAAAAGATAATTGATCTTTTGATTTAAAGGGGATTCTTATGAGTCGGGGGAACGAAGAAAATGAGGTATTTAAATCCTCACATATGATTCTGTTATTGTGCTTTTCAGCCTTTGCCCTGATCCTGATAGGTGAATGCATCCTGATGGATTGGGAAAGGTGGGCACTTGTTCTGGTCATCGCTGCGCTCTGCGGAGCGTGGGTCATGCATATTCAGCAGATACTTGCACCGAATGCAAGGCTGTGGATATATGCCGTCATGATGATGATCTTGTACTTCTTCTACGGTACACATATGACGAGCACATTTGATACGGCACTTATCATGGTAGTGGTCATAATGATCTACTCCATCACGTGCGTAAGATCGCTCATCTGGGTTTGTCAGGGTACCTTCTATATCACATTCGCGTACGATATTCTCATGCTCATTACAATGGGTGAAAAGTTTGATGTCCTGGCTGTATCGAGGGCGTTTCTTCATGTCGTTGTCGTAACGATGGCCGGCTGGATCGGCAGGATGATAATCGACAACTGGAATGGAGTTACCATGAGAACCCGTAAAGAGATCGAGGAACTTAAAGGTGCAACGGAGAGACTAGATAACTTCCTTGCCAATGTTTCGCATGAGATAAGAACTCCCGTAAATGCGGTCATAGGTCTTACCGCGGTAATCGAAAAAGAGGACCTTCCCGACGGAGCACAGGCCAATATCCGCGCAATATCGGAAGCGGGACACAGAGTAAGTGAACAGATAAGCGATATTCTCGATTTTACCGAGATCGATATGGGTAAGCTTGCCGTCACGAGAGAGACTTATATGATAGACTCTCTCATTAACGACCTGCTCGTCCAGCTTTCATTTACCGAAAATTACGGTCTCGATCTTATAGTGGATATGGATGCACATATTCCTTCGGAACTTCTCGGAGACGGAAGCAAGATCAAGAAAATCCTCTGGCATCTTATAAGCAACGGATTTAAATTCACCAAGGAAGGCGGAGTGTATGTCCATATCTATCACGTCAGAAGAGATTACGGAATAAACCTTGTACTGGAAGTCAGAGACACCGGTATAGGAATGAGTGAAACTGAGATAGAGCACGCTTATGAGAAGTTCTATCAGTCGGATTCCGGAAAGACAAGAACAGCCGGAGGACTCGGACTCGGCATTCCGATCATAAGCGGTTTTACGAGAGCCATGGACGGTGTCCTTGCAATCGAAAGTGATGAAGGTGAAGGGACGACCGTACGCGTAAGTATCCCTCAGGAGGTAGAAAACGACGCACCCTGCCTTACGGTAAGAGACAAGGATAATTGTGTTGTTGTCGGTTTCCTGGGCTTTATGACGACGGGACATCAAAGCGTAAGAGATTTCCATATGGAGATGGTAAATCATCTCGTGAGCGGACTCGGTATCGGATTTAAGAGAGTTCAGTCCAGGGAAGAACTTGAGAGGATCATCAGAAACGAGAAGGTAACCCATCTGTTTGTAGGAACAGGCGAATACCTCGAGAACATGGAATACATTGACAAGATCGCATCGGAGATGAATGTTGCGGTCGTTGCGGACAGAGGATTTAACGGCATCGTAGGAAGAAGGGTACAGCTTCTTCCCAAGCCTTTTTACGGCGCTCAGGTTGTTAATTTCCTGAACCATACATTTGACGGAAACGAAGAAACCCGTGAAGAGAGAATGACCTGTCCCGGACTTAAGGTGCTGGTTGTTGACGATGAGCCCATGAACCTTCTTGTTGCAAGAGGGATATTCGAGACATACGGCATGATCGTTTCCACTGCATCGAACGGACCCGAAGCAATCGAAATGTGCAGTGTGGAAGATTATGCTCTCGTATTTATGGATCACATGATGCCGGAGATGGACGGCGTGGAAGCAATGAAGAGGATCAGATTCAATGCTTCAAGATTCAGAAAAGACATCTGCATTGTTGCACTTACCGCCAATGCGATCAGCTCTGCCAAAGAGATGTTTATGTCGGAAGGCTTTGACGGATTCATACCCAAGCCCATCGAGATAAGCGAGCTTGAAAGAGTGCTCAGAAGAGTTCTTCCCAAGTCTGCGATCGTTTTCGAAAAGGTTGATGCATCGTCCGAGAAAGATACAAAGAAAGGCGCATCCGATAAAAAAGAAAACGGCATTATGAGCCTGAACAGCGTATCAAGAAGTGCAGTATCTTCTTCAATTCCGAGCGAGCTTGCAAGCCTTCGCAAGGCCGGTGTTGAGCCTGAGGACGGTCTTAGGTATTGCAGAGGCGATGTCGAATTCTATAAGACGCTTCTTCTCGAATATTCCAAGAATGTATCCAAGAAGATCGCGGAACTGAAAAAGTATTATGACACATCGGACTGGAGCGATTATTCAATCAGGGTTCATGCGGTTAAGAGTACGTCCAAGATGATCGGCGCTGCGGAGATCTCGGCATTGGCCAAGTTTCTGGAGGATGCTTCCAAGGCTTCCGATGTCAAGATGATCGATACCAGACATGACGAATTTATGTCGGGATATGAGAAACTGATGAAAGCGATCAACTCTGCCCTTGGCGCAGAGGGAAGTGACCCTGCTTCCGGTGAAAGCGGAAAAGCAGCGGATTTTTCACCCGAGGAGGAAGATGACGAGATCATGGAGTTTGCTCCGGAGGGTGATAAATGAAAAAACTTGCCAAGAAATTATATGACGAAGTAATAAGCACCGGCAGAAGTTTCCAGGAAAGACTCTTTATAATTCTTACCTGGCTTGCCGAGATAGCGGTTGTTCTGGGTTTGATCTGCGATTTCATAATCGGGGAGAGCATTGTCGAGACTCTCTCTCTTTTGATCGCTGCGGTGCTCACACCGTTTGTGGTCATCTTTGCCGTCCGCAAAAACAAAACGGATCTTATGGCGCTTGTTGTTGCAATGTCCATAGTTTTTATACTCCTGCCCATTTCGTATTTTTACGGCGGGGGACTTACCGGCGGATCGAATGTATGGATAGTTGTTTCCTTCCTGTATATCGGCCTCCTGCTGAAGAGCGTCCCCAGAAAGATCATGATGATCATGCTGACTCTTCTGACCGTAGCGGAATATACATTGGAATTCTGGTGTCCGGAACTGACCGTGCAGCATACGCGCCCCGTGTGGTATGCGGACTCGGCGGTATCCGTTCTGCTTGTCGGTTTCCTCGTATATGCAGTGGTCTATATTATGACCAAGATATTCCAGTGGGAGAATGCACGTGCGGTTGAACAGGCCAAGAAGATCGAGGAACTTAACAAGGCGCAGAGCAGATTCTTCTCAAGCATGAGCCATGAGATCAGGACTCCCATCAATACCATCATCGGATTAAACGAGATGATCCTGAGAGAGGATATATCCGATGAAGTTGCGGATGATGCAAGAAATGTCCGTTCCGCTTCAAAGATCCTTCTGTCGCTTATCAACGACATACTGGACATGTCCAAGATTGAGTCAGGTAAGATGGATATTGTCATCCAGCCTTATGATGTCGGTGCGATGTTTTCGGATATCGTAAATATGATCTGGATCCGTGCGAGTGAAAAGGGACTTAAATTCTCAATCGATGTTGATCCCGCACTTCCTTCCAGCCTTGTTTCCGATGAAGTGAGGATCAAACAGATACTGATAAATCTTCTGAACAATGCGGTTAAATATACCGAGGAAGGAAGCGTAACCCTTTCCATTCATTGTCAGAAAACAAAACCCAATAAGGTTCTTGTCACATATTCGGTGGAGGATACCGGAATAGGTATCCGTAAGGAAAGCATTCCTCTGCTGTTCGATGCGTTCAGGCGCGAGGACCAGAAGAAAACCAGATATATAGAAGGAACCGGTCTGGGTCTTTCGATCGTTAAACAGCTGGCAGATCTTCTGGGCGGTGATGTATCGGTCAACAGTATCTATACC
>JAGPFR010000075.1 GCA_018056425.1 Lachnospiraceae bacterium | reverse complement strand
TCTGATCTGTATTTTGTTTTTAATTCTCTTCATCTTCGAAATCCTCCGTTTCGTCTTCGTTTTCAGTTTCATCATCAGTGGCATAAGCACTTCTGTCGGATTTTTCGACAAAAGCATTCCCACTGCCTGCCGCACCAAGCTTCCCGCTGGTGGCAAGCTTTAAGAACTCAGCCAGCTGTTCAGGCTTCAGCTTCAGTGCACCGACATCAGCCAGGATCTGTTCATTCTCAGCTTTTTCAAGCTTTTCCTGAGCAATCCTAAGCTTTGCCTTATCATCTTCTATTCTTTGCTCCCAGCGCCTTACTTCCGCGCGGAGCTTATCAAGTTTTTCGTACATAAGTCCTCCTTATCTTATTCTTCCGTAGCAGTAAAAATGCTGCCGCCAATAGTTACTGTCATAGCTTGCATACTGGATTGGATTACCGCAGTGGATCATGATCTTATTTGCCGGATCTACTACGATCCCCACATGACTAGCACCGGATGTATCATAAGTTCCCTGGAAGAAGATCAGATCTCCGGGCTTTACATCACTCGCATTCACCCTTGCGGTCGTATTCTTCCATCCGTTTGCGGTGAGTCGTCCATAGTTCCATCCGTTCCCGCAATTGTTGATCACGTAGCTTACAAAGCCTGAGCAATCAAAGCTTGTAGACGGGCTGCTTCCTCCCCACACATACGGATAACCAAGATACCTTTCCGCTTCATTCAGCATGTTTGCAAACTGCTGATCCGTAAGATACTCTGCCGGAACATCATAGTCCTGATATTCTTCAGATACGCCCGGATTGGCATAAGGGTTATCACCAAAGATATCCGGTTTATTCCCTCTCATCTCCAGGATCACTGCGTATCTCTGCAGCTGCTCATCGGTAAGCCCCAATGCGTTAATCGCAGCCTGTATGCCGTTATTGGTGAGCTTCGTCTTCAGGATATAATAGTCATACTCGACTTCCACTTCGTAGGTATATTCTTCCGTAGTGGTCGTACCATCTGCATGATGGATCGTCCTGGTTCCGGTTCTTTCCTCCGTCCGGGTCCTGGTCTCCACGACCTGTGTAAGAGTCAGCGTATACTGATAATCTTTGATGGTCTGCAGCATCGACTGAACTTCGCTCTCCGTATAATCTTCGTACAGGACGGTAAGAAGTGCTGCCAGTTCAAAGGGATTATGAGCGATCTCACTCAGATCATATTGATATTCGTCATACCCCGGATGATCAGCCTCGATCCTATTCACGGTATTCTGAAGCTCCGTTTCAAGTGAAACATAATCGCCTTCAACCGCTACGATGTCAGCATCCTGAGCAGTAAAGCTCGTTGCCAGGATCGAATTGCTTCCACCACCTGCCATAAGTGAGCATGAACTGAGCGAGCCGGAAATGACCAGGACGATGATCAGTACCGCACCTGCGATCAGGAACCCAAGAGGATGCTCCTCTATGAATTCAGCAACCATTTCGGCAAGTCTTCCTGCCATATCCTCCGCTTTATCGACGAACCTCTTCATGAACCCGCCGGATGCATTTGCCGTCTCTCTGGCACGTTCCTTAAAGGCCTGCTTCTGAATCTCCTTTTTTATGAGATTCTTCTGTGCCTGATGTTTTGCTGCATCACCCTCGGCAACTGTCGCATTTTTTGCACCGTTTCCTCCTTGGATCTCGCCATGCTTCGAACGATGGAGCTTCACGCTGTAACCATTGGCATCTGCAGATTTACCACCTTTCTTTTTGATACTGTATATTCCATTCTCAACCACCTGGCTTCCTGCGTTGATTGCATCACCACCGGCGTTCTGATCTTCATTGGCTTCATTCAGCTGACGTCTGATTTCGCCTGAGACCACAGCGTTCTTTCTTGCAGCCTTTCTTCCCTGCTTATGGATTTTCGCTGTCTTTTTTATCTCAAGCTTTGTTTCAGCCGTATCCGCTTTTCCGGTACGAAGTTTTTTACGCATGGCCTCTGCACGGGAAGTCTCGTTCTTGAGCTTCCCGGCATGTGACCTGCTCTGTGTCTGATTTTCAGGCTCTACGCGCCGTTTGGCGCTCTTATCCCTGGTATAGATCTCTTCATTCATTTATCCATATCCTTTCATGCCTTAGCCTCTTCCTTCGCCTCAGTGATCTCCGAAAGTTTCGTGGTCATGATGCGGTAGAGCTCGATATCCGTAGGGAATCTGTCTACAAAAGGAAGTATTACATTGCCGTAAAAAATAAGCCCTTCACCTGCTCCGCTGTGTGTAACATACGAAAGCTGATGAGGACTGATATTGAGCTGCTTTGCAAGGATCTGTCTGTCGCCGACCGCCTGATTCAGCATGTAGATGAAGTCCGAGTTCTCAAAGATGTTCTCGACTTCCTTTGATGCCAGAAGGTCCTTAACGTTCTGCGTTATACCGGTAGGAATACCACCCCACTTTCTGAAACGCTTCCAGATCTCAACCGTATAGGCTGCTGTCTGATCTTCACGAAGAAGAAGGTGCATCTCATCCATATAGTATCTGGTACTCTTTCCCTGGGCACGGTTTTCGGTAACTCTGCCCCACACCTGATCCTGTACCACCAGCATGCCGATCTTTTTAAGCTGCTTACCGAGCTCCTTGATGTCATAGCACACAAGTCTGTTGGTGATATCTACATTGGTCCTGTGATTGAACACATTCAGCGAACCACTTACATAGATTTCAAGAGCAGTTGCTACATGCCTTGCTTCCGGCTCATCCTGCTTAAGAAGCGCGTTATACAGATCCTCCAAAAGAGGCATCTTCTCCGGTCTCGGATCTTCAAAATACTTCTGATAGATCTGATGGATGCAACGGTCGATGACCGTCTTCTCTACCGGCTGCAGGCCCTCCTTACCGCCCACGATAAGCTCACACAAAGACAAAATAAAATCTGCCTTCAGAGCTATCGGGTTATCATCATCCGAATAATTCATGTTGATATCCATCGGATTGATGTACTGCGTACTGGTCGGTGCGATCTTAATGACCTGACCGCCAAACCTTTCAACCAGCGGCGAATACTCTGCCTCAGGATCCGATATGATCACATCGTCGTCCGTAACCAGGAATGCATTTGCGATCTCCCTCTTCGCAGCAAAGGATTTACCGGAACCGGGAGTTCCGAGGATCAGTCCGTTCGGGTTCTTAAGCAGCTTCCTGTCTACCATGATCAGGTTATTGGAAAGTGCATTCAGTCCGTAATAGAGGCTCTCATCTCCTGACTGGAAAAGCTCCTGGGTTGTAAACGGAACAAAGATCGCAGTGCTGGAAGTCGTCATACCTCTGTGGATCTCAATAAGATTGTTTGCCAAAGGAAGCGAACTCATAAGCCCCTGCTCCTGCTGAAAGTCCAGACGAACCAGATTGCAGTTGTGCTTCTGTGCGATGGACTTTGCCTGGAATACATTGTTTTCAAGCTCCTGTTCCGTTCTTCCGGTATTCATGATGAGAAATGTAAGCAAGAACATTCTCTCATTCTGGCTCTGCAGTTCTTTCAAAAGAGCCTTTGCATCTTTTCCGAAAGTTGCAAGATCCGAAGGAATGATATCCATATCGTATCCGGCACGCACTGCCTTTTTCTGCTCCTCAATCTTGCTACGGTCAAGCTCTGTGATGGTATGCTTTACAGTTTTGATGGCTTCATTCTGATCCACCGACTGTATATGCATGGTCACGATCTGGCTTGATTCCATATTGAGGAAATCTGCCAGCATTCTGTCGCTGATATCCGATGCATCGATGGACAAAAAGCTCATAGCCCCATAAAGGCTTCCCATCGTAAATCTCTTTCCCGTAGGAAACGAAAAGCTACTGGGAGCGATAAAATCCTTTACGGAAAGGCCGGTACCGGAAAGATACTTCCAATCGAAATGGAACCTCTCCTTGTCTCCCATATGAAACTGCTGATGCATGAGAGCCAGTCTTTCTTTTCCGTTCAGGACTCTCGCCTGCACGCCAAGACGCTTGAAGTTATTCAAGATGTCTGTCTCGATGTGGATGATCCTGGGCTTTGCAGCCTTAATGGAATCCGCATGGATACCGAAAGTCAGATACTTGGTCTTCGTAAGACCGTTATTTCCTGCCTCCATCTGATGAAAGAGCATGGAGCTGTATTCATCTCTGACTCCGTTGTACTCATCCTTTTTATGTGGGATAGCGATCCCGGTCCTGAAATCCTCCACATCCGTTGCCATGTTCATAAAGCTCAGTTCAAAGTGCACCGAGCTGTCAAAAAAGTTAAGGAATGCACACCATTCCTCAAAGATCTCTGTCTTATCCTCCTGCAGAGCAAGCTGATAGTTGATATCCTGGAATTGGATCGTCTTTGTGTAATAATCCGACCCTATCCTGCAGATACCGTCCTGAAACATTCTGTCGAAGGGAATCGACTGCTGTGCCGTTCTAGGAATTCCGTCATCATTCTCAGCTCTTTTGATGATCTCACGGATCTCCTTCTGCTCAGCTCTGCTTAAATGCGCAGGCATTTTGATATCTCTTTTTTCCTGCTTCTTAAAAATCGAAAACATCGTCTCCTCCTTTCTTTTTCTCCGGTCTCATTGCCTCGCTGTACATGATGATCTCCATGATCTCCTGATCCGCTTCCTCAAATCTTTTCAGCGCTGCATATTTGTTGTCTGTCTTATAAGGCCTTTCCTTGGGCCTCACAAAAGTCGCCTCGATCAAATGTCTTAAGATGACTTCCAGGTGCTGTCCGTTCTTCTCGTACATAGCCAAGAAAAAGAATGGCATCATGATGACCATCATTCCTATAGCTGCCGTACTTGTAGAAGCTATCTGCTTTATCAAAAAGAAGGACGGCACCCCGATGAGTGCCGCCACTGAAAAGCAGATCAGCTGTCTTTTTGTCAGATTGAACATCACCTTACTCTTCACCTTCGTAAGATCACGAGGCACCGAAATGTATGATGCTGCCATATTGTTAGTTCCTTTCTTTTAGTGTGCATGGAGTATGCTCTTTGCGACCGCTCCGGTCTTAAAGAGTGTGAATGCCAGAAGTATCGTATAGCCCATGACTCCCCAAAGGGATCCGATGATATCGGATGAAAATGCCACGCTCTGGATAAGCACTGCATAGATTCCTACGCACACCATGATCAAAAATCCCTGGAAGCCCAGTGCAAACAGTGACCTTAAATAGTTCTGTCCGATCATGCTCTGCTCTCTGTTACCAAAGGTTGCAAAAGGGATCGGTGCAAGAGATACCATCAGGTAGATCTCGATCATACGTGCATATACGATGACGAAGATCAGTGCCGACAATAAATACATCAAAAACTGAACCACAAAGGATTGTAAGAGTATTGATAAAAGCGGCCCGATGTCCATGGCTTCAAGGTTGCTCTGCATCGTTGCAAGTGTGCTACCGTCGATTGCTGTAGTTCCACCGATCAGTCCTCCTGCCTGGGAAACTACATGCTGTGCCACATCAAATACTGCCATGGTGATGTTCATCGTATTGGTTATCAAGGTTACTGCTACAAAGGTTTTGAAGATCCACTTCCAGAAGATCCAAGTTTCAAAGTTTGCCAAATTGTTATGGCCGATGACCAGCTGGATCAGCTCGTAACAGGCGATAAATGTAAGTATCAATCCGGCGATCGGCATGATCACGTTCTCGGAAAGAGTACGGATCATATTGAAGATCGCCGGTGAAAAGTTGGCGGGAGTTTGTCCCACCTCAGTTGCAATCTGCCCCACCTGTGCGTTTACCGTATCAAAGGTATTGGTGAGATTGCTCATAATGCCTGAAACAAGCAGCTCGCGAAACCAGTCCTCGATCGACTGAAGTATGCTGTCCACTTGTTACCTCCTGTTCTGTTCCCGGGAGCCGGGGTTCATTTCCCGGCTCCGCATCTTCCTCTTCCGTTCTTCTCAGAAAAGGCCGGAAAGAAGGGGTACAAGAGTGATACCGATGAGTGCAACTCCACCACCGGCCATGAGCTGCTTCATGCCCTGGGACTTAGAGCCGGGGTTATCGTTACCGTAACCCTCCATGAGGTTTATCGCTCCCCAGATACCAAGACC
>JAGPFR010000036.1 GCA_018056425.1 Lachnospiraceae bacterium | reverse complement strand
GCTGGATAAGAAGTATTTTCACGCTGAAGTGGATCATTCCAAGACCCCCTTCACCATCGTGATCCCGCCTCCGAATATCACCGGACAGCTCCATATGGGCCACGCCCTTGATAACACCATGCAGGACATTCTCATCCGCTGGAAGAGAATGCAGGGTTTTAATGCCCTTTGGCAGCCCGGAACCGACCATGCGTCCATCGCAACTGAGGTCAGGATCATCGAGACCCTCAAAAAGCAGGGCATAGACAAGCATGACCTCGGCCGTGAAGGCTTCCTTGAGAAGGCATGGGAGTGGAAAAAAGAGTACGGCGGAACCATCATCAACCAGCTCAAGAAGCTCGGTTCCTCATGTGACTGGGACAGAGAGCGCTTTACCATGGACGAAGGCTGCAACAAGGCAGTTACCGAAGTCTTCGTAAAGATGCATGAAAAAGGCTATATCTACAAGGGAAAGAGGATCATCAACTGGTGTCCGGTATGTAATACCTCCATTTCAGATGCCGAGGTTGAGTACGAGGAGCAGGCAGGACATTTCTGGCACATCAAGTACCCCATCGTTGATGAAAACGGAGAGCCTTCAAAGACCGAATTCCTTGAATTTGCCACCACAAGACCCGAGACCATGCTCGGTGATACCGCAGTTGCGATAAATCCCGAAGATGAGAGATATACCCATCTTAAGGGTAAGAGCGTATGGCTTCCCATCGTTAACAAGGCTATCCCCATCGTTGAGGATTCCTACGTTGACATGGAGTTCGGTACCGGTGTAGTTAAGATCACCCCCGCTCACGACCCTAACGACTTCGAGGTAGGAAAGCGTCATAACCTTCCTGTTATCAATATCATGAACGATGATGCCACCATCAATGAAAACGGCGGCAAATATCAGGGAATGGACCGCTACGAGTGCAGAAAAGCCATCGTTAAAGAGCTTGATGAACTCGGACTTCTCGTAAGGATCGAAGATTACAGCCATAATGTAGGCACACATGACAGATGTAAGGCTACCATCGAGCCCCTTGTTAAAGAGCAGTGGTTCGTTAAGATGGATGAGCTCATTAAGCCTGCCGTTAAGGCAATCAAGGATGGCGAGATCAAGCTTATTCCCCAGGAGAGAATGGAGAAGGTTTACTTTAACTGGACCGACAACATCCGCGACTGGTGTATTTCAAGACAGCTCTGGTGGGGACACAGAATTCCCGCATATTACTGCGACGAGTGCGGTGAGACCGTAGTTGCCAAGGAAATGCCCGAAAAGTGCCCCAAGTGCGGATGCACGCACTTCACCCAGGATCCCGATACCCTTGATACCTGGTTCTCGTCCGCGCTTTGGCCCTTCGAAACCCTCGGATGGCCCGATCAGACCGAAGATCTCAAGTATTTCTATCCCACGGATGTGCTCGTAACCGGTTACGACATCATATTCTTCTGGGTTATCAGAATGATCTTCTCCGGATATGAGCAGATGGGAGAAAAGCCTTTCAAGACCGTTCTTTTCCACGGACTTGTAAGAGATTCCCAGGGCCGTAAGATGAGTAAATCTCTCGGAAACGGAATCGATCCTCTCGAGGTCATCGATAAGTACGGTGCAGATGCGCTCAGACTTACACTTATAACCGGCAACGCTCCCGGAAACGACATGCGTTTCTACTATGAGCGTGTTGAAAACAGCAGAAACTTCGCAAATAAGATCTGGAACGCATCAAGATTCATCATGATGAACGCCGATCAGTTTGCGGAAAAGACCGGAAATACCATTACCAGGCCCGATGCGGGAGACCTTCTTCCCGTTGATAAGTGGATCCTTTCCAGACTCAATACCGTTATCCGTGACATGACCGACAATATGGACCGTTTTGAGCTCGGAATCGCCGTTCAGAAGGTTTACGACTTCCTGTGGGAGGAGTTCTGTGACTGGTACATCGAGATGGTCAAGCCCAGACTCTATGCAACCGACGATGTAAAGGGCCAGAATGCGGCACTTTGGACACTCAAGACCGTCCTTATCGACGCTCTCAAGCTCCTTCACCCTTACATGCCTTTCGTCACCGAGGAAATCTTCTGCAACATCCAGGACGAGGAAGAATCAATCATGATAAGCTCCTGGCCCAAGTACACCGAGGAAAGAGCTTTTGATGCGGAGGAAAGAGCCATTGAGATCATCAAGAGCGCAGTTAAGGGCATCAGAAATGTCCGTTCCGAGATGAACGTAGCACCTTCCAGAAAGGCCGAAGTATTCGTTGTTTCCGAGGATAAGGCAATCCTTGATGTATTCGAGGAAGGCAAGCTCTTCTTTGCTACCCTTGCATATGCTTCGGACGTAAAGACACAGGCTGACAAGACCGGAATCGCATCCGATGCCGTTTCGGTTGTTATCCCCGGTGCAACTCTTTACATTCCTTTTGCCGAGCTTGTTGATATCTCTGCAGAGATCGAGCGTCTGCAAAAAGAGAAAAAGCGCCTTGAAGGCGAGCTTAAGAGATCCGAGAGCATGCTCACCAACGAGAAGTTCCTCTCCAAAGCTCCCCAGGCCAAGATCGACGAAGAGAAGGCAAAGCAGGAGAATTACCGCCAGATGATGGCACAGGTTGAGGAAAGACTTGCATCCCTTTCTTAAACTTATTTTAATTTGATTTTAGGCACACTATATTTTATATTTGATATGTATGCGGGATTTGCGCAAAAACGCGGAAATCCCGCATGGATAAAGCAGGGATTATTTAGAAAGTTTTATCATGATCGAATTTGAAGAAGAACTCAAAAAATTTTATCCCAGTATGGAAGTAGGACAGCTTGAAGAGACCGTAAACGGCGCAGACCTCACCGACGCCGTGGATCTCTATGTCAAAATGGGCAAGGACAATGTCCAGGCCATGCAGCAGCAGGTCCAGTCTGTCAGGGATATGAGGCCCGGCAGACGTTACTGATCGGAAAGCAACAGATCCAATGAAGTGTTATAACTGCGGCGTAGAGCTTTCTGAAGTATCTTTTTGCACCAATTGTAAGAGGGACATGTCCCAGTACAAAAAGATCGTCTATATGTCGAACAGACTCTATAACGACGGCCTTGAAAAGGCTGGAGTTAGGGATCTGACCGGTGCGATAAAGAGCCTCAGACAGAGTTTACGGCTTAACAAAGAAAATATCGACGCCCGCAACCTTCTCGGACTTATCTATTTTGAGATGGGTGAGACCGCGGAAGCCCTCAGCGAATGGGTTATCAGTTCCAATTTCAGGGACGCTGAGAATATGGCGAGTGAATACATCGGCATGATTCAGGAGAATCATACCGAATTTGACGTGCTCAGAAGATCTGCCAGGGATTACAACAGCGCTCTTGAGATGTGCAGACAGGGTAACAAGGACCTTGCGACCATCCGCCTCAAGAAGATCGTAACCGCAAACAGCCGCTATATCAGGGCACATCAGCTCCTTACTCTTTTGTACATGGATGCGAAGGACTTTGATAAGGCCGAAAGAGAGATAAGCCACTGCCTTTCCATAGACAGGACCAATACCCTCAGCCTCAGATACCTTCAGCTGATCCAGAACATGTCGGATCCCGCGGATTCGGACAGAAAGAGCATCTTTAAGAATGATGACGAGCCCGTAAGGAAGATCGTGGACAATGAGCTGATCATCCAGCCCGCTAATGTCCGTGATCCCAAGAGCGGAAGTTTCGGAACCATTTTTAACATACTTATCGGACTTATACTCGGCCTTGCCGTCATGTATTTCCTTGTACTTCCCACCAGAGTTACAGCTGTAAGGGAAGAGGTAAAAGAAAACATCGCCCAGCTCGAGACCAACCTGGATAAGAAAAACGCCGACTACGACGCTCTTATGCAGGACCTTAACGAAGTAAATGCCGAGAGGATCCGCCTTGAGGAGACTCTTGCGGACTATACGGGTGAAGCCGGAACCCTTGCCGATATCGATAAACTCATCGATACCGCCGAG
Organism: Lachnospiraceae bacterium; assembly: GCA_018056425.1. GTDB lineage: Bacteria > Bacillota > Clostridia > Lachnospirales > Lachnospiraceae > AC2028. Next base: position 23,248 of record JAGPFR010000036.1, on the reverse strand, counting down.
AAATATGTATCCGGAGCTGATGTTTTTGAGATCGGAGAAGATCTCTGGACCATCAGCAGGGATGTAAATCCCGATTCCATGTCCGACAGCTGTTCCGCGCTCTATGATGCGCTCATGGCAGCGGTAAGTCCTCAGATCGCAGGGGCTCTTCGAACCGAGGCTTTCGGATATTATTACCAGAATGATTTTGAGAATGCTTCCGTCCTTCTCGAAAAAGCGTACTTTTTTAACGAAGAGGACTCCGAAGCCATATATTTTGCGGCGGTTTCATACCGCAATGCAGGGGATAAGGTCAAGGCTAAGGCTCTTTTCCAGTATGTTGTCGATACCTATCCCGGTACCTATATTGAATCTCAGAGCTCATTAGCTCTCGAAGAACTTGAAAGTGAGAACGGATGAATTTAAAAGATTACGATGAAATCGATCTCTACGACGAAGAAGAGTACGCAGACGATCCCGAACCCGATCCCGCGAGGAAAAAGGGTAAAAAGAAAGGCTACGGCGGATTTGTCTTCGTGATAATCCTTCTGTCACTAGCCGTTTTGGCAGCTATAGGCGCAGCCGTATACCTCCTTCTTTTCACAAAATACGACCAAAACTCGCATAATTCGGACAAACCCATATATACCCAGGCTCAGCTTGATGAAGAACTTCAGGCAGTCAGAATGGCTGCGGACCAGAGAGTATCCGACGCATTCGATTCGGGCGTTGAGGAGGGCAGAAGAAGCACCCTTACCCAGCTTATGGAGAATCTTATCTCGACCGGATCGAGCATCACAAGCCTCAGACCTTTCTATCCCGACAAGGTCATTGTCGTAAGCCAGGGAACCTTCAATTTCGTTGATATCAACACAGATCTTAAGCTTACGACCCTGGATGCGAACAACTTCCAGACCGACATTGACGGCGTCATGACCTATGTCGAGAACGGTGTTGTGACATCCTATAAGGGAATCGACGTATCTTCCTATCAGGGAGAGATCGACTGGAATACCGTAAGAGCATCGGGCGTTGACTTTGCGATAATCAGGGCAACACTGCGCGGTTACGGTACCGGAAAGCTCGTTGAAGACGAGAGATTTGAAGAAAATATAACAGGCGCTATGAATGCCGGAATCCACGTCGGAGCCTATGTTTTCTCACAGGCCATCAACGAGGAAGAGGTTATCGAAGAAGCACAGTCCGCAATAGATGCCCTTTCACCTTACTGCACCGGAGTTCCCATCGTCATCGATGTCGAGAGGATCTCGGGCGGCGAAGGAAGAATGGACGATCTTACACCCGCAGAAAGAACCGACCTTATCGTCAAGTTCTGCGAGGTTGTTTCAAATGCGGGCTACAAACCCTATGTTTACTACAATACCGAGATGAGTATCATGTATGTCGACCTTACCCGTCTCGAGGATATCCCGAAATGGTATGCATCATATTCCACCGATTTTTTCTATCCCTATGAGATAGATATGCTTCAGTATTCCGCAACCGGAAGAGTTCCCGGAATAGGCGGAGATGTCGACATGGATCTGTGCTTCAAACCTTTTTGGGAGTGATCTATGGAAATCCGTGCTAAATACAATTTCCCGGAAGAATACTTTCAGGATGAAGAACGTGCGGGATTTTTGATTACGGAATGCATGAAGCGCTATTGGGCCGCTTCACTGCACTCACTTGAGATATTTGACGGAATATGCCGTAAACACGGCCTTAAATACTGGGCCGACTGCGGAACCATGCTCGGTGCGGTGCGTCACGGAGGATTTATCCCCTGGGATGACGACATCGACATAGGCATGATGAGAGAGGATTTTAACAGATTCCTCGAAATCGCCCCGGGAGAGCTCCCGGCCAGATACTCCGTGGAGTTTAAGGATGATCCTCCGAGGCACAATTACAACGGTATCGCAGTCGTTAATTCCCTGAGAGCCGTAAGTTTCGAAGAGGAAGTGTTACAAGAGTACTTTTTCTGTCCTTTTCCCGTAGGATTCGATGTTTATCCCTACGATCACGTTCCCGAAGACAGGAATGAGCGTGACATCTGGAGAGGAAAATACCTGAAGCTGCTTCTTGCCATCAATCTCTTCCGTGAAAGGAAACCGGGGGACAAAGAGGCTTCGGATGCTCTTAAGGCGGTGGGTATCGATCCTTCAAAGGCATGGAACGAGCCCGATGCTGTCAGAGACAGGCTTACCCGGATGGCAGAAAAGATTGCCGGCAGCAATTTGCCCGGGAGCGGGCCGTATGTGAACAGATTCTTCTTCCTTGCGGTAAATAATGCGTATCTGCAATTGCCCGGGGAGTGGTTTTCGGACCTGATAGAGGTTCCGTTTGAAACGGGGTCGATCCCCGTGTGCAGGAATATATATGATTATGCCGAGAGAATGTTCGGAGGCGGATGGAGAGTACCTGTTCTTAACGCCAGCTCGCATAATTATCCCCTGTACAGAAACCAGCTTGAATATATGATCGATTTTCTCCAGAAGGGAAGGATGAGACTGTCCGACCTTCCGCCACAGCTCAGGTATCTTCAGAGAGAGGCGGATATCAGAGGAATAGAGTACATATAAATGTAACCATAAGGGAGTTTTTAAAATGCTTAAACAGGTATCAATCTACGCCGAGAATAAGAAGGGCACCATGGAACACATAACAGGTGTTCTTGCTGCAGGAAACATCAATATTCTCGGTTCCGTAACCAATGACAGTGCCGAGTTCGGCATCATCAGAATGGTCACCACCGACCCCGAGAAGGCTGTAGAGGCTCTTGAAAAAGAAGGATATTACTGCCGCCTTACTCCCGTCCTTGCAGTCGAGGTAACCGATGAAGTAGGTAACTTGAACAAGCTTCTAAAAGCACTTGATGAGAGCAATATCAATGTTGATTACCTGTATCTTTCGTTTAACAGAGAATCCGGAAGACCCATCATGGTGTTCCACTGCGACGGCCCTTACGAAGTTGAGAGCTGCCTCGTAGGCAAGGGATTCGTAATGACGGAGAGCCTGTAATGAGGACGATGGAATTCAAGATGGAGCGCCAGGGGAAACTTTCCGAAGGCCAGAAGGTATATGTATGGGAGGGTGAACTGCCCAGCAACTACTATTACACCATAGGAATTCCCGAGGATATGTCCCTTGCGATGAGCCCCAACATTCCGTTCAGAAAAAGGCTCACCTCCAAGGAAGGCACCGTGGTATCGATAATCGAAAATGACAGAGGGTACTATGTAACGGCTCAGTTCGACGAGGATGAGCCCGAATAACCCTCCGGAAAGGAAAGATAACGTATGAAATATATTTCGACGGATAAAGCACCCGCAGCAATCGGCCCTTATTCACAGGGCATCGTAACCGGAAATCTCCTTTTTGCTTCAGGCCAGATCGCACTCGATCCCGCAACGGGAGCTGTTAAGGGAGAGACCATAGCAGAGCAGACCGAGACCGTATGCACCAATATCGGAGAGCTCCTTAAGGCAGCCGGAACAACCTACGACAAGGTCGTCAAGACAACCTGTTTCCTTGCGGATATCGCAGATTTCGGCGCATTTAATGAAGTTTATGCAAAGTATTTTACCGGAAAGCCCGCAAGAAGCTGCGTAGCCGTTAAAGATCTCCCCAAGGGAGTCCTTTGCGAGATAGAGATCATTGCTGAGGTGTAAACTCGATCCCTTTGGATGATAAGAATTTTACGAAAGCTTTGTCCCAGATCTGTTCTTCCGACTTATCAAGGACAAAAGAATCGTAAGAAGTGCCGGTTATGATCGATACGGCACCGTTTTCGAAACGAATATTGATAACAAGAGCCCTGAGAGCGTCTGAATGCCCCTCAGGGCTTCCTTTTGCCATAAGGGCGAGCATTTTATCGTTTTCGAGGGAAAGGGTCATCCTGAACGAAACAGGGGCATTCTTGCCCTTGATGAGTTCAAAGAGCCTGGGCCTCATATCGGACCAGGAGATGAATTCTTCCGAGAGGTTTTCACGTTCTTCGGAAGGGTAGAAGTCGGGACGGATACGTCCGCTTATATTATATGTTACAACTGTTATCAAATTAGCTTCCTGAAGCCTGAAAATATCGAAAACATCGGAAACAAGAAGCTTTGCCATGAAGTCTTTGGGATTGTCTGCTGAAATTAATATCAAGTGTTACTATCTCCGGTTATCTCTTTGATGTGGTCCCTGGATACCCTGGCCACGTGGAAGTTTTTTCCGTCCGTCATGGATGCCGTACCGAGGGGCCCCCATGACCTGATGTGATTGATGTTGAGTAAGACCATGGGACTTGCGAAGACAAATTCGGGGTGCCTGTCACCGAGGGATCTTTTGAACAGCCAGATGGGACCGACGCTCATAAGCTCCTCGCCGTTTGATAACATAACATACGTATTTCCCTTCTTTTCACGGGCATAAATAACATCTGTCACGTTTGCATATACAGTATCCATGAGCTTTCTGAGCTCTACCTTATCGGGCATTCCCGCCTTGACGACCTTGGCCTGCTCGATGACATCGTGGAGCTCAGCGACCTTGATCGGCTTATCCAGGAAAAGTACATTTGCGGGAAGCGATTTGTTTTCTCTGTAATTGATATCCGAACAGCACATGACGATGGGGGCGTTTGCTCCCTTTTCCATAAGCTTGCTGACTACGGAGGCGGCATCCGGCCCTTCCGTCTGACACAGATCTATAAAAAACAGATCGTACGCCAGGGGATGGGAGAGCATTACCTCGGGATTTCCGTATGAATCCACGATGAACATGTCGGAAGTATCTTTCTGCCTGTCGGATTCCCTTCCGAGGAGTCTTTCCATCTGGTGTCTGTCTGCTAAATTGTCATCACATAAAGCGATATGCATGTCTTTTCATCCCGCCCCGGAAACAGGGGGACGGTTCCTTTGTTTTTCTTTTTCCGAAAAATAAACGGACGGGTGTATTTTACACCCGCCCGCGAGTTTTATGAATATTTTTTTTCTAAACTCCGGTCCCGAAGCTTATTTGTTTGCCTCAAGGGGATCGATGCCTGCTTCCTGCTGCTTCATTGCACGAACCTTGGTTGAAAGTCCGAAGAGGTTGATGAAGCCCTCCGCATCGTGGTGATCATAGAGATCTCCGGTGGTGAAGGAAGCGATTGACTCGTTGTAGAGTGAGTAAGGAGAGGTCTCGCCTGCCTTGATGATGTTGCCCTTGTAGAGCTTGAACTTAACTTCACCGGTAACATACTTCTGGGTTGACTCGATGAAAGCCTGCTCAGCCTCACGAAGAGGGGTGAACCACTTTCCTTCGTATACAAGGCTTGCGAACTTGCCGCCCATTTCCTTCTTCATAGCGTAGGTATCGCGGTCAAGGATGAGCTCCTCAAGCTGATTGTGTGCCTCCATGAGGATCGTTCCTCCGGGAGTCTCATAAACGCCGCGGCTCTTCATGCCTACAACACGGTTCTCAACGATATCAACGATACCGATTCCGTGCTTTCCGCCGAGCTCGTTGAGAGTGCGGATGATATCGGAAACCTTCATAGCTTTGCCGTTAACTGACTTGGGAACACCTGCTTCGAAGGTCATGGTTACATACTCGGGCTGGTCGGGAGCCTTCTCGGGAGTTACGCCGAGTACAAGAAGGTGATCGAAGTTGGGCTCGTTTGCGGGATCCTCGAGCTCAAGTCCCTCGTGGCTGATGTGCCAGATGTTACGGTCACGGCTGTATGAGGAATCTGCCTTGAAAGGAAGGTGGATGCCGTGCTCTTCGCAGTACTTGATCTCTGACTCACGTGAATCAAGGGTCCACTTTTCGTTTCTCCATGCTGCAATGATCTTAAGGTCGGGAGCAAGGGCCTTGATTCCGAGCTCGAAACGGATCTGGTCGTTTCCCTTACCGGTAGCGCCATGGCAGATAGCGGTAGCACCCTCTTTACGTGCGATCTCTACAAGTTTCTTGGCGATGAGGGGACGGGCCATTGAAGTTCCGAGGAGGTACTTGTTCTCATAAACGGCACCTGCCTGTACACAGGGAACGATATATTTATCACAGAATTCATCGGTAACATCTTCGATATAAAGCTTGGATGCGCCGCAGCTGATCGCTCTTTCCTCAAGTCCGTCGAGCTCCTCGTCCTGTCCGCAGTCTACGCAAACGCAGATTACTTCGTAGTCGAAATTCTCTTTGAGCCAGGGAATGATGGCTGTGGTGTCAAGTCCGCCTGAATAAGCGAGTATAACTTTTTCTTTCATTTCATTTCTCCTTCATATATCGGGATGCGTCCCGTGCTTTTTTTCAAAACTCTTTAGCGAATATACAACGGCTTTTTTCATAAATCAATACTTTTCACGAAAAAATTTATAAATATTTGCATTCTTTGTTGAATATTCGTTCCCAATTGCATAAAAATACATCATATTTGCAATTTCTTGCATAAAAATAAAATTTACTATAGACAAACCCCAATTAAGTGATTAGAATACAAAAATATATTTAACAGCGGGGCATAATTAACTGCGTCAGAGGGTGGCACGAGAATATAATCGGCGAGACTTCGGTGTCTGCGAGAAATTCCGCCGCTCGACCTGAGCGTAGCGAATGGTCACGCGTCATGAGTTAAAATGCATGTAGTGAAGAATTTCCGCCGGACGCCGAAAAGCGATGCCGGTTATATTTCGTGACAGGACCCGCACGAAGGCTTCACAGCCCCGCGTCCCGAAGATTGTTCTTTTTTTGATGATAAATTAGGGAAAATACGCTATAATCTATAAGGTTATGCACAAAAGGTGATTTATGTCAGATTATGAAAAGAAAAACTTTACCGTCCGCCCCATGGAAGAGAGCGATTATAAGGGCCTCAAGGCACTTTGGATGACCATCCACGGGTTCGGAATACGAAGCATCGATGACTCCGAAGAAGGCGTTGTCAGATTCTTAAGAAGAAATCCCGGCCTGAGCGTCGTTGCAGTTAATGACGAAGGCGAGATCATCGGCGGAATACTCTGCGGCCACGACGGCAGAAGAGGCTGCCTCTACCACGTATGCGTAAGAGAAGATTACCGAAGACGAGGCATCGGAAAGAGCATGGTAGTTCATTGCATGAATGCTCTTAAGGCGGAGAAGATCAATAAAGTCAGCCTGATCGCTTTTTCAGTCAACGATATCGGAAACGCATTCTGGAACGATATGCTCTGGACAAAGCGTGAGGACCTCAATTACTACGATTTTGTGTTGAATGATGAGAACATCACCACATTCAACAGATAGGAGATATATTATGCAGATCATCGAAGGCGGCGTAACATCACCCGCAGGTTTTAAGGCAGCATCTACCGCAGCGGGTATCAAATATCAGGGAAGAACCGATATGGCGATGGTTTATTCCGAAGTCCCCTGTGACTGTGCCGGAACATTCACCAGCAATATCGTAAAGGCAGCCTGCGTAATGTGGGACAAAGAGATTGTCGAGTCCGGACGCAAGATGCAGGCGGTTGTCGTAAATTCAGGAATCGCAAATGCATGTACCGGTCAGGAAGGATATGACGCGTGCAGAAAGACAGCAGAGGCTGTTAACGAAGCACTCGGGGTTCCCGCTGATACCGTAGCCATTGCTTCAACCGGCGTCATCGGAATGCAGCTTCCCACTGAAAAGCTTGCAGCGGGCGTTAAAGCCATGGCTCCGGAGCTTTCAGATACCAAAGAAGCAGGAACCGCGGCATCCAAGGCAATCATGACCACCGACACCATCAATAAAGAGATCGCAGTTACCTTCGAAGCAGGCGGAAAGACCGTAACTTTAGGCGGAATGAGCAAGGGCTCAGGCATGATCCACCCCAATATGTGCACCATGCTCGGCTTTTTGACCACCGACCTTGCGATCGATAAAAAGCTCATGCAGGAAGCGCTGAGCTCCGTTATAAAAGATACTTTCAACATGATCACCGTTGACGGGGACACCTCCACCAACGATACACTTCTTCTCATGGCAAACGGCCTTGCGGAAAATAAAACCATAACCGAGAAGAACGCAGATTATGACGCATTCTACGAAGCACTTAACTTTGTCTGTGAATTCCTTGCCAGAAAGATGGCAGGTGACGGAGAGGGCGCAACCAAGCTATTTGAGTGCAAGGTTGTTAATGCTAAGACCAAAGAGGATGCGAGAATCCTTGCCAAGGCAGTAGTAGGATCAAACCTTTCAAAGGCAGCGATCTTCGGATGCGATGCAAACTTCGGAAGATTCCTCTGTGCCATGGGTTACTCCGGATCAAAGTTTGACCAAAACGACGTCGAGCTTTTCTTTGTCAGCAGGGCGGGAAAGCTTCAGGTATTCGACAGGGGCGTTCCGCTTTCTTTTGACGAGGATCTGGCAAGAAAGATCATGGAAGAGAAGGAAGTTACCGTACTCGTAGACATGCATGAAGGCGATGCGCAAGGCACGGCCTGGGGATGCGACCTCACCTACGATTACGTTAAGATCAATGCAGATTACAGAAGCTGAGTTTGGAGTAAGTTATGAAAACCAGAGTTTATATTGACGGACAAAGCGGCACCACGGGACTTCAGATTTACGACAGGATCGGAGCACGCGAGGACCTTGAACTCATGAAGATCGCTGAGGACAAGCGCCACGACCCCCTTGAGAGAAAGAAGTTCTTAAATGAGGCAGATATCGTGTTCTTATGCCTTCCCGACCAGGCTGCCAAGGAGTCCGTTTCACTTATCGAAAATGAAAACGTCAAGGTGATCGATGCTTCCACGGCGCACAGGACCAATGACGACTGGACCTACGGATTCCCCGAGCTTTCAAAGGATCAGCGCGAAAAGATCGCTTCATCCAAGAGAGTAGCCAATCCCGGATGCCATGCAACAGGCTCCATCGCATGCATCGCTCCTTTGGTCAGAATGGGCATCATGCCTGCGGATTACCCCGTTTCGATCTACTCGCTCACCGGTTATTCGGGCGGCGGCAAGAACATGATCGCAGATTACGAGAATGAAGATAGAGACGTAACCCTTTCATCACCTGCGATCTACGGAAGAACCCTTAAGCACAAGCACGTGCCTGAGATAACCAAAGTAGCGGGACTTAAGTATGCACCCGCATTCCTTCCCGTAGTCGATGATTACTACAAGGGAATGGCGACCACGATCATGCTTCAGTCAAGACTTTTGAACGGAGCACCGACCGCAAAAGAGATCCATGAGAAGCTCAAATCCTATTACGAAGGCCAGTACTTCGTTAAGGTTAAGGATTTTGAAGAAGAGCCCGGTAAAATTTACGCGAATTCTTTTGCCGGAAGGAACGACCTCGAGATATCCGTTTACGGTTATGAGGACCTGATCGGAATTACCGCTCTTTTCGATAACCTCGGAAAAGGTGCATCGGGCGCAGCTGTTCAGAATATGAACATCATGCTCGGAATTGATGAAAAAACAGGACTTTGCTGATAAAGCAGGAAAAGGAGATCTGAGAAATGTCCGAAAACAAAGATATGGATCTTGCAATGAAAAAAGCCGAGACTCTCGTAGAGGCTCTCGCATATATCCAGAAGTTTAACCGCAAGATCATTGTCGTAAAATACGGCGGAAGCGCAATGGCATCACCCGAACTTCAGAGGAATGTCATCAAAGACGTTACGCTTCTTAAACTGGTAGGTTTCAAGCCCATTGTCGTCCACGGCGGCGGCAAGGATATCAGCAGATGGGTATCCAAGGTGGGAAAAGAGCCCCAGTTTATCAACGGACTCAGAGTTACCGACGAAGAGACCATGGAGATCGCTGAAATGGTTCTCGGAAGAGTTAACAAGAAGCTTGTTACCATGGTTCAGGAGCTCGGTGTATCCGCAGCCGGAATCAGCGGTAAGGACGGCGGACTACTTAAGGTTAAAAAGAAGCTCTCCGGCGGTCAGGATATCGGCTTTGTCGGCGATGTCAAGCAGGTTAATCCCAAGATCCTCTACGATCTTCTCGATGATGATTTCCTGCCCATCGTTTCTCCCATCGGCGTGGACGATGAATTCAACACCTATAACATCAACGCAGACGATGCCGCATGCGCCATTGCCTCTGCACTCGGTGCTGACAAGCTCGTATTCCTGACGGATGTTGAAGGTCTTTACAAGGATTTCAACGACAAGTCCTCATTCATCGGAAGACTTTCCGTATCCGAAGCCGACAGCCTCATCGATTCGGGCGTTATCGGCGGCGGAATGCTTCCCAAGCTCACCAATTGCACCAACGCGATCAAGAGCGGCGTAAACAGAGTACATATCCTCGACGGAAGAGTACCTCACTCAATGCTTCTCGAGATCTTTACCAAGAACGGTTTCGGAACAGCCATTGTTGCAGATGACGACATTATTGCAAAAGAAGGATCGGATGACTGATATGAACATGCAGGAATACATCGACCAGGCCGAAAAGGACCTGCTCCACACATATAACCGCTATCAGATCGTGCTCGACCACGGAGAAGGCGTTCATCTCTACGATATGAACGGAAAAGAGTACCTCGACTTCGTTGCAGGTATCTCCGTATTTGCGCTCGGCTACGGAAACAAAGAGTATAACGATACTCTTAAAAACCAGATCGATAAGGTTATCCATACATCAAACTATTACTACAACATGCCCGCCATCGAGGCTGCAAGGGCACTCAAGAAGTACTCCGGAATGGACAGGGTATTTTTTACCAATTCAGGTGCGGAGGCTATTGAGGGCGCCATCAAGACCGCAAGAAAGTACGGCTTTTTAAAGGATGGAAGGACTGATCATGAGATCATTGCCATGAATCATTCTTTTCACGGACGTACGATGGGCGCTCTTTCCGTAACCGGAAATCCCCATTACCGTGATGCATTTGAGCCTGGTATCGGAAACATCAGATTTGCCGAGTACAACGATCTTGAGAGCGTAAAGGCTCTTGTTAACGACAAGACCATTGCGATCCTCCTTGAGACCGTTCAGGGCGAAGGCGGACTTACACCCGCAAGCGAAGAGTTTCTTAAGGGCATCAGACAGATCTGTGATGAAAATGATATCCTTATGATGCTTGATGAGATCCAGTGCGGAATGGGCAGAACCGGATATCCCTTCGCATATATGAAGTACGGCATCAAGCCCGATGTCATGACCTGTGCAAAGGCTCTCGGATGCGGCGTTCCCATCGGTGCATTCTGTATGACCGAAAAAGTAGGACAGGCATCACTGGTTGCCGGCGATCACGGAACCACCTATGGCGGAAACCCTCTTTGCTGTGCAGCGGCTGCCAAGGTCCTCGAGATCATGGAGCGTGACAATATTCCCGCCAAGGCAAAAGAAGCCGGAGACTATCTCTGGGAAAAGCTTGATGAAGTCATGGCAGAGTTTGACTGCATCACAGAGCACAGGGGAAGAGGACTTCTCCAGGGACTTGTTTTTGATAAGCCCGTAGGCGACATCATAAACAGGGCACTCGATAAGGGACTTATCCTTATCAATGCAGGAACCAACATCATCAGATTTGTTCCCGCACTCATCATTTCGAAGAGTGATATCGACGAGATGATCAAAATCTTAAAAGAGGCAATTTAACACATAATGAATAAGACGTTCAGATGGATCGGAGCCCTTGCTGCAGTTGCGATACTCGGCTTTGCGGTATACGGCTCCACCAAAGAATTCAGAACACCGTCCGAAGAAACTCAGACTTCCTCATGGCTCAACAGATCCGGAAGTCTGAGCGTTTGGTATACGGACGAAAGATTAACTCCATATATTACAAAGGCTGCAGTTGAATTCGGTGAACAGGAAAACATAACCGTTATTCCCGTTCTTAAGCCCGATGAAAACTTTATCGATGAGTGCTATACGGCATCTGTTGCAAACGAGTCCTGTCCCGATGTCATCATCTTCGGAAGCGAAAATCTCGAAAAAGCATACCTTTCCGGCGTTGCAAGCGAGATAAATGACGAAGAGATGCAGATAGGTCCCTTAAATTTCTCAGAAGCTGCCGTAAATGCAGTAACTTACGATAATATGAAGCTCGGATACCCTTTAAGCTTCGATACATGTGTAATGGCATATAACAGAACATATCTCGAGCAGTGGGCTATTCAGATGGCTATGGCGGACCTTGCGGGCCACCCCATCGACATGGAAGGCGGAGATGCAGAGGATGAAGAGTCCGCATCGGAAAGCGATGAGGTTTCTGTGGAGGATGTCGATCAGGCCGAGCTTGAAGAGCTGACCAAGACTTACATCGCACGAATGGTTCCCTATACACTTGAGGATCTGATGACCATCTCCAACTCCTACAGCGTTCCCGACGGCGTCGAAGGTATTATGAGCTGGGATGTTTCATCCATCATGTATAATTACTGGATCGTGGGAAGTGCCATGAATGTAGGCGGTCCCCTTGGAGACGACCAGAACAGCATATCCGTAAACAACGAGGAAGCCGTAACATGCCTTACCAAGTATCAGGCACTTCACGACTACTTCTCGATAGAAAGCTCCCAGATCACTTACGACAGCGTAATTCAGAGCTTTATCGACGGAAAGACTGTCTTTACGATCGGCGGATACGATCTTGTACAGAGACTTCAGGAAGCTACCGAGGACGGAAGCTTTGCATATGAGTACGGTTTTTCCGAGATGCCCAATATCACTTCGGATATTCCCAGTGCTTCGCTTTCGATAACCACGATCGCTTCCGTTAACGGATTTTCTGCTCAGAAAGACCTTGCACAGAAGTTTGCACTCTTCATGACAAGGGATGAAGCTCCTTATTTTACCGAACTTACAGGCCTTGCAAGCTGCTCAAGACAGTTCGGAATGGAGGGCGGTGCGGATCAGATCTATGTTCTTGAGTATGACGGATCCGTTTCACTTCCCAAGATGATGGAAACCGAGAATTTCTGGATGCAGATCGAGACCATGTTTGCACGTATCTGGGAAGGCGAGGATGTGGAGGCGGAGCTTAAGACGCTCGAAGAAAGCCTCAATTACGTACTGAATCAGACTCTGTAAAAGAGTTAAGCATATACCGTTTTTCTCCCGCTCAAGGAGGAAAACAAATGAAAAAAATACATATTTATTTCTTTGCAGTATTTATCTGTGCGGCGCTTTCTGTGACCGGCTGTTCCGATAAAGCCGTGACTTTATCCGAGATAACGGGCGGGGAAGCGTCAGATGGTGATGCGGAAAGTGAACCCCGGGAACCAATTTCGGAAGAAAGTCCGGAAGGGCAGCCTTCGGGGGCAGCAGGCGTTTCTGATGAGTCTTCCGTGATCCTGGTCTATATCTGCGGGAGCGTTGCAAATCCGGGCGTTTACGAGCTTTCCGAAGGAAGCAGGATATGTGACGGATTGGAGGCTGCCGGCGGTTTTTCCGAAGGAGCTGATGAAAGCAGAATAAACCTTGCGGGTTACTTAAGTGACGGCGATATGGTTTATTTTCCCGAAGAGGGAGAAGAGATTCCGGAAGGAAGCACAGGAGCGGGAGTGCCTGATTCGGGCACGTCTTCCGGCCTTATCAACATAAACACCGCAAGTGCCGAGGAGCTGTGCACACTTCCCGGAATAGGTGCATCCAAGGCTGCGGCGATCATTAAATACCGTGAAGAAAACGGACGCTTTACCGATACGGGCATGATAATGAACGTAACGGGAATAGGCGAAAATCTCTATAACAACATCAAGGATTTAATTTGCGTTTAGGTGGATAAAATGGCAGTCAGGGTTTTGGTAGTTGATGATGAAAAACTAATAGTAAAAGGTATCAAGTTCAGCCTCGAGCAGGACGGAATGGAAGTCGACTGTGCATATGACGGGGAAGAAGCCCTTGAAATGGCAGGCTCCAAAGACTATGACATCATACTTCTCGATCTTATGCTTCCCAAGCTCGGAGGCTATGAAGTGTGCCAGAGGATCAGGGAATTTTCCAAAACTCCCATCATCATGCTGACCGCAAAGGGTGAGGATATGGATAAGATCCTCGGCCTTGAATACGGTGCGGATGACTACATGACCAAGCCTTTCAACATCCTTGAGGTAAAGGCACGTATCAAGGCTGTCATGAGAAGAAGCAAGGCACAGGAGCAGGCTCGTCCTTCGGGCAAGGCCCTGACTCTCGGAGATATCACCCTCGATCTTTCCGCACGCAGAACCTTCCGCGGATCCGAGGAAATCCCGCTTACGTCAAAAGAATTCGAAATGCTCAGGATCTTAATGGAAAATCCCGGCAAAATATATAAGAGAGAAGATCTTCTCAAGGCAGTCTGGGGCGATGATTACCCCGGTGACGAGAGAACCGTTGACGTTCATGTAAGACGTCTTCGCGAAAAGATCGAGACGGATGCCGGCAATCCTCTTTACGTACATACAAGATGGGGCATGGGATATTATTTTTCAGTATGAGCGAATTTCTGTCCAATCTAAAGTCATTTATCCCGTTCAGGTCGCTGCGGTCCAGACTGGTCACAGCCTTCCTTTTACTCGGGATATTTCCGTGTATCCTGGTCCGTATCACCATCGTATCCAATTACGAGTCGAGGGCGGTAGAGACCAGAGTTGCCGCGGTTCAAAACCAGCTGACGATAACGGCAAACCACCTCGTTACGTACAAATACATATCAGCACTTACGGGCCGGGCGGACGACTATACCGGCTCTCTTGACGTTATGGATGCGGAGATCGAGATGCTTTCCAATATCTACGAAGGAAGGATCATGATCATCGGAAATAACTTTGAGGTGCTCAAGGATACCCACGGGATCTCCGAGGGAAAAACGATCATTTCCGAGGAGGTTATCAAGTGCTTCCAGGGTGTATCAACATCCTATTACGACAGCAATCTCGGATATATCGAGCTTACCACTCCCATTGCCGATACCACCGCTGACGGCGGGGCAGGGGTGATCAGAGGCGTCATGCTCACATCGATTTCCGACGACAGCATTGTCCAGATGGCGGACGTTCTCGGAACCAACGCACTTCTTCTCGAACTTACCATCATCGTATTTGTAGTTGCCCTGTCACTGGTACTTTCCAAAGTCCTCCTAAACCCCATCGAAAAGCTTACATCCAGGATTGCGGCGGTTAAGGCAGGATACAACAATTACATCGGCGAAGTTAATGAATGTACAGAGACTGCGCATATATCCGAAGAGTTCAACAAACTCCTGCACAGGATAAACACTCTCGATGAAAGCCGTGGAGAATTCGTGGCAAATGTCTCCCACGAGCTCAAGACCCCCATGGCATCCATGAAGGTTTTGTCCGATTCACTCCTTGCAAGCCAGGGCGCAACAGTTGAAGATTACAGGGAATTCATGACGGACATCGCATCCGAGATTGACAGGGAAAACCGCATCATAACCGACCTTCTTACGCTCGTTAAGATGGATGATAAGTCGGATCAGAACCTGAACATAGCTCCCACGGACATCAATGAACTCACGGAGCTCGTACTTAAGAGGCTGAGGGCTATCGCCCGAAAACAAAACGTCGAAGTGACCTTCGAAACCAAGCGTAAAGTCGTTGCGGAGGTAGATGAGGTCAAGATCACATCGCTTATTTCAAACCTCGTTGAAAACGCGATCAAATACAATCATCAGGACGGATGGGTAAGAGTTTCACTCGATGCTGACCACCAGTCGTTTATCTTAACCGTTGAAGACTCCGGCCTCGGAATTCCCGAAGAGTCGATAAGCCACATCTACGAAAGGTTCTACCGCGTAGATAAGTCGCACTCAAGAGAGATCGGCGGAACGGGCCTTGGCCTTGCGATATGCAGAAACGTGGTAAGAAAGCACCACGGGATCATTGAAGTAACCAGTAAAGAAGGAGAGGGAAGCAAGTTCATCGTAACGATTCCCTTAAGCTATATAGCTGATGCAAAATAAAACATTCGTAAAGTTCATATGCATGCTGCAGGTACTCTTTTTACTGACGTTATCCGGCTGCTCTGCAAATTCCGGAGCGGAAGATACCGAAGGCCTTACTCCCGTCTATTACATAGGTAACGATGAGACCAAGACGGAAGCTTATTATGTCGAGATAAATGCGGAAAATGCCGATGAAGAGATCGCAGCTCTTTTGGATGCGCTTGCGACCAAGGACCCCAAGGCCCGCTACAAAGCGCCTCTTGCCATGGGATTTACCATCCAGGACATGAAGCTTGAAGACGGATATCTGACTCTTGATATGAGTATCGAATACAAGAAGCTTGTTTTTACCACCGAGGTTTTAGTAAGGGCAGCGATAGTAAGAACGCTTTGTACTTCTCAGTATGTTCAGGCGGTTTGTTTTACCGTTGACGGTAAGCCACTCAAGGACCACAGCGGATTTGAAGTGGGCTGGATGGATGCGGGCACGTTCATCTCAAATGACGGAAATGAGATCAATACATACGAAGAAGCGGACATCATGCTTTATTTTGCGTCAGCTGACGGAAACAGCCTGATAAGCGTATACAGAAACAAGTTCTATTCGACCTCGATGCCACTCGAAAGATTCGTGGTGGACGAGCTTATATCCGGCCCCAGTGCAGGCGTTGAGGGACTTTACCCTTCGGTGAATCCTTCCGTTTCGGTCCTTTCCATCAGTACCAAGGACAGGGTATGCTATGTCAACTTAAGCAGCGATCTGCTCATTCCGTACGGCAATGTTCCGACCGCGGTTTCCGTCTATGCGATAACCGATTCGCTGTGCAACCTTCCCAATGTCGATAAGGTCCAGATCCTTGTTGACGGTGTGGTTCCCGAAATCTTAGAATCATCTTATGAAGCAAACGATAGTATGGTCATAACACTCGATGAAGCGCTTCAGATACAGGCAGACATGCTCGGAGAATAACGATGAAACCCAGAGAAGCTGCGGAAAGTCTCGAAAAACTGAAAAAAGACTTAGCTTCCGGTAACATCCGGAAAGCATATCTGCTCTTTGGCAGTGAAAGGTATCTTCGCAATTTCTATGAAAAGAAGCTCCTTGCCGCAATGGGCGGAGCTCGCGACGATATGAACACCAATATCTATGACACGTCGCCTGTTTCGACATCCGATATCATAGATCAGGCGCAGACGATGCCTTTTTTTGCGGAAAACAGAGTGATCGTCGTAAGGTATTCCGGATTTTTCAAGAAGAATCCCGAGGATCTCGCAAACTTCCTTGCAAAGGCTCCCGATACCACGAAGTTTATCTTTGTAGAGGATGAAGCCGATGCCAGATTAAAGATCTACAAACAGATTTCGGACCTGGGACTCTGCGTTGAATTTACGACTCAGCCCGACCGCTATCTCCTTCAGAATATCGGTGCATATCTGAAAAAAGCGGACAAAAGAATGAGTCAGGACGATGCCGCATACATGCTCGATGTCATCGGAACGGACATGGGAAAACTTATGTCGGAGCTCGAGAAGCTGATCTCATACGCTTATGAGAAAGAAGTGATAACCCGCGACGATATCGATGCCATCTGCTCGAAAAATGTCGAAGACCGAATCTTCGAGATGATCGATTCGATCATGAAAAAAGACATGCAAACCTGCATGGACAGATACGAAGACCTCCTTGCTCTCAAGGTACAGCCCGCGCGTATCATCGTGATGCTCGAAAAGCAGTTTCTGTGGATGCTTCAGCTTAAGAGCATGGCGGATAACGGCTTCCATCAGAATGATATTATCGAAACCATCGCATATAAAAAGGAAACCGATCCCGAGTCCGGACAGGTAAAGCGTACAAGAGGACCGATCGGAGAGTATCAGGTCAAGATATACCTGCAGCAGGCGTCTCCCATGCTTATCGGAGATCTGCAAAAGGCGGTATCATTGTGCGAAACCGCGGATGAAGATTTTAAAACAGGCAGAATGAATGAGAGAATGGCTGCAGAAGCCCTCATGGTAAAACTCTGCAAACTTGGTGGATGATGCTTAACATAGTTTTATACCAGCCCGAAATTCCGTATAACACGGGAAATATCGGAAGAACCTGTGTCGCAACAAATACAAAACTGCATTTGATCAAGCCTCTCGGATTTTCGCTCGATCAAAAAGAGATCAAAAGAGCGGGCCTTGATTACTGGCCAAAACTGAATCTTTCCGTATACGAAAACTACGAAGAATTCTTAGAGAAAAATAACAATCCGAAAGTATGGCTTGCAACGACAAAAGCGCATAAGATATATACTGATGTTTCTTACGGAGACGGGGACTATATCATGTTCGGACCCGAGAGCCGCGGGATTCCCGAAGAGATCCTTGTGGAGCACGAAGAAGAGTGCGTAAGGATCCCGATGTATGGCGAAGAAAGAAGCATCAACCTCTGCAATTCCGTGTCGATAGTACTTTTCGAAGCACTCAGACAGGGCGATTTTGCAGGACTTACAAAATACGGAGAATTACACAGACTGAAGTGGTGATCGGATTTGCCACCCGGTATGACATATCTATCAGCACTCTTAAGTAAATAGGTTTATTATGGCAGATAAAGTACTTGAAAAAAATACATCCATGACCGTAGACGAAAAATCGCTGCAGGCACTCAGAGGCCTTGCATTCGTCGGAATCTTCCTCGGTCATTTCTACTATTTCGGATGGACCCCCATTTCGGTATCCGTCTTTTTCGTGCTTTCCGGATTTCTACTTGCGATCAGGGAGGACAGAAGATATGAGGACTATACCTTTAAAGAAGCTTTTAACGAAGCCCTCGGACGTATAAGAAAGCTTTACCCGCTTCACCTGGTACTTACCGTGATCTGCATCCCCCTTGCGATCGTCAGAGAGGATGTCTTTTCCATATGGGATCTGATCTTTAAGTTTGTATGTAATGTTTTCCTTGTTCAGTCGCTTGTTCCCAGTGCCAATGTTGCCGCATCCCTTAACGGTGTTGCATGGTATCTGTCAACGATCCTTGTTCTGTACATTGTTTTCCCTTTTATCTACAGGATTTTCTACAGGATCAAGAATGCCGACAAACTCAGGATCATGCTGTTATGTACGATCTTCCTTCAGACTCTGATGGTTTTCTTTGTTTACAGAACCATCTACTACGAAACTGTTGTCGTATACATGACCCATTGCTTCCCCGTATACCGCATATTTGACATGCTTGCCGGAATCCAGCTTGCACTTCTTCTTACGGTAAAAGAGGAGAGGAATGTGGACTTTTCTCCCAGGATTTACACCATTTTTGAGATCTTCATCCTGCTTTCATGCGGGGATCTTGTATTTGTCTGGGCAATGGGAGATACCAATATTTTCTATACCCACGCTCCCGTAACCACGCTCCTTGCGGTGCTTCTTACCTTTGTCTTCTCCAAGAAAAAGGGAATACTGACAAAACTTCTGACCAACAAAGTGCTGGTTTTTCTCGGAGACAGAAGCGGAAGTGCATTCCTCATTCACTTCCCCATTGTTGTCTATATCAATACATTTATCTTCCCTCATCTTACGAGGCTCAGAAGAACCATCATCCACGGCGTCTGCCTTCCCGTCGCCGTCATCTCTACTCTTGTCCTGTCGTACCTCTACGACACCAGGATCAAGCCCAGACTTAAGAAAAAGTGAGGCTGTTGTGCGGGGCCGTGGTGGCTGACGGCCGGGATTGCTGTAGGCTTGGGTGGCTAATAATCTCCTCAGAAACTCTAATCTATTAGCCCATTCGTCGCTTTTGGTCTCTGTAAGCAACTGAGGTGGGCTAATAATCCCCTCAGAAACTCCAATCTATTAGCCCATACATCGCTTCAGGTCTCTGTAAGCAACTGAGGTGGGCTAATAATCCCCTCAGAACCATCATTCTATTAGCCCATTCGTCGCTTTTGGTCTTTGTAAGCAACTGAGGAGGGCTAATAATCCCCTCAGAAACTTCATTCTATTAGCCCATTCGTCGCTTCAGGTCTCTGTAAGCAACTGAGGAGGGCTAATAATCCCCTCAGAAACTTCATTCTATTAGCCCATTCGTCGCTTCAGGTCTCTGTAAGCAACTGAGGTGGGCTAATAATCCCCTCAGAAACCTCATTCTATTAGCCCATACATCGCTTCAGGCTCATATTATTTGACTCAGATTGCCTGTAATGCTATTCTCTTAAACGATAAGACTCCCGGTTCGGGAGGCGCGAATCCGTCGCTATCTCAAGCGACCGCACTATCAAACGCGGCAAATCGCCGCATTTTCAAGATAACAATATTAACTGAACAACTGCTTGGAGACATATGCATGAGACGGCCACTTGCTTTAGTGTGCGCTCTTATTGTCGCGTTTATCTATATCGGAGTGATGTGCGGAATACTGCCGCTGAAAAGACATGCCGATCTTCCGGAAGACCAAAGCACGGTAACAATAACAGGGCGCATATCTGAAATAACTGAAAAATACATGATCCTGAAAAGCCGGGATTCAGGCACATTCATGATTTATCTCGGGGAAATTCCCGATGAACTTATGCTTGGCGAAGAACTGACTGTCAGGGGACGTTTTTCGCACTTTTCCCATGCCATGAATCCCGGAGGATTTGATGCATACGATTACTACACTTCAAAAGGCTATGACGGGGCCGTAAGGAATTCTTCGATCATTTCCCGTGACGGTGGCGAATACTTCATTAGGGAACGCTTGAGACGTCTAAGAGAGCGCCTTGAAAACAGGCTCTACAGCATATGTCCTCCCAAAGAAGCCTCGATCCTGTGTGATCTTCTTCTCGGTGATAAAGAAGGCATCGATGAAGAGACCGATGAACTGTATAAAAACAACGGAATAGCGCATATTCTGAGCATTTCCGGGCTTCACATATCGATACTTGGTATGGGACTTTATGAGCTTCTGAGGAAGGGCAGGATTAAGACGGTACCTGCTGCAATGTGTGCGATGACTGTACTCTTTTTCTACGGGATCATGTCCGGAATGAGCATCTCAGCAGTCAGGGCAATAGGAACCTTTGCCATCAGAATGCTTGCCTATCCTGCCAAAAGAACCGCTGACCCGATCACCTCACTCATGCTCATGGCAGCAATTACTCTGGTCGTTCATCCTTCATATGCTCTTCAGGCGGGATTTATGCTCTCATATGGGGCTGCTCTGGGAATACATGTCTTTTTGCCCTCACTTACGGTTCTCCTTAACACGGAAAGGACTAAAGAGATTTTCTGGGAGCCTGAGGGCCCGCGTAAACGTCTGAAGATTTTAGGCAAACGCTTTGTCCGGAGTATGAAAACAGCGTTTATAGGAAGCTTCGGGATAAGCCTTTTTACACTGCCGATCCAGCTGTATTTCTTCTACAAAGTCTCCGTGTACAGCGTGTTTCTGAATCTGCTGATTCTTCCGTGCATGTCATTACTGGTCTTTTCTGCAATGGTGAGTCTTATACCGGTCTTGGAATTGTCGCATCAATCAGTTGTTTTCTCCTGGAAATTTTCGAAAGACTTTGCATGCTTTCTGAGCGGCTGCCCTATCATACATGGAATCCGGGAAGGCCGGGTACAGGGTGGATATGGCTGTTTTACGGGCTGATTGCCCTGCTAACGATACTTGGTAAGTTAAAGATGCGAGGAATTCCAGGGTTGCACCTTGGCAGGCACTTGATTGAGTTGGGTTTTCTCAAGAGATATTTCGCAGGCTTAGTGACAGTAACTGCCTGTATTTTGATGATCATTATTCTGAATTTTCCCCTCCCCTTCAGAAACACAAGTACGCAGCTCTATGTGGGACAGGGGAACTGCAATGTGACGATAACGGATGCCGGGAATGTATATATCTTCGACGGAGGTTCATCATCTGAAAAATCGCTTGGAGAATACACAATCCTTCCGTATCTCAGATATAACGGACTGCCTGTGATAGATGCGGTATTCCTTTCCCACTCTGATGAGGATCACATAAACGGATGTCTGGAACTGATCGAAAACTGCGATAAATGGGGAGTTAAGATTCGCAGAGTCTGTATCACTCCTCAGATGAGGGCGGATAACACAGATAATACCGCTGGCCTCCTGAAAGCATGTGATGATGCCGGAATTCCTGTCTCGGACATAGAAGCCGGTGACTCCTGGGAAAGCGGAAGTTCGTCATTTACGTGTCTCCATCCCGCGCCCACCTACGTCCCCGAAGATCCAAACAGCGGGTCGATGGTCATACTTGCAGAATTCGCGGCAAAAACAGGAACAGGCTCTTACACGCTTCTAATTCCCGGAGACGTACAGGGGTCCGGAGAAGATGTCCTGACAGAAGCTGTAATTCAAACTCTGGGTGGCAGAAGCCTTGATATCTACATAACCGCTCACCACGGCTCATCAGGCACCACTACAACTGAATTTCTTGAAGCGGCACGCCCGCGCCTTGCTATCAACAGTGCCGGGCTCAACAACCGCTATGGCCACCCGAATACAGAAACCCTGCAGCGTCTGGAAACCGCAGGGTGCGCATACCTGACGCTTTACGAAACCGGTGCCGTGACGCTTGAATTTTCCAAACGCGAAATTAGCGTAAGTACATTCCTCAGTTACTATTAGAACTGCAACAGGCAATAGCAAAGAAAGGACATAATATGTTGCGAAGAACAGACGTTGAAAATGAGATTTTATTCATCGAAGAGCACATCAGAAACGTATCCTGTGAGTTGGATGCTTTGGTAAAAAAGTACCCGAAGGAGCTAAACTACGCTCTGCAAAACACCGCAGAGGATATCAGTATTTTCTTCGGATGAATCCTGCAGACATTAACGGAGAATACATAAAGACCAAAAACAAAAAACAGGCCATTGCACTTGCTCAGATTGAATATGACGAGAACCTGTTAAGCATGTTAAAGGATTCTCTGTCTGCATTAAAGCTTATTAAGCAGAATTGTTCTGAAGAAATCTTTGAAAGCGTGTTTAACAGCATGCCTCCGGGGAAAAGAGTATTGATAAAACCACCGTATATCTCCAATGAAAGTTTTATTTCAGCATGGAAAAATACCACATTTTCCGGATTGGACTTTAATCCCGACTTTCCGGAATACTACACCAGACAGAATTTAAGAGTCAGATCCAAATCAGAAGTGATAATCGCAGATATATTGGACGAGGCGGGAATTCCGTTTCTGTATGAAAAGCCGCTTCGGCTAAGAACAGGAACTGTCCATCCGGATTTTACTCTGTTGAACATCAAAACCCGGAAAGAACTGTATTGGGAACATCTGGGAATGATGGATGATGTGGACTATAGAAATAATGCTTTTATGAAACTCAGTAGCTACGAAGCAAGTGGATTTTACCCATTTGAATCAGTAATTTGGACATTCGAAACGGGCAAGTATCCTCTTAACAC
>JAGPFR010000035.1 GCA_018056425.1 Lachnospiraceae bacterium | reverse complement strand
TTCCGGGTAAACGATGGTCTCGAGAACTTCTACCGTAACGCCTCCGACAGCATCATTAAGTTCGGGTATCGCATCCATACTTATCGCAGCATATGCATGAATCGGGATATTATGCATCAGTCTTGATACTGCTTTAACCTGGTGCTCGGCACATGCTATCTGATCGGTACCGTATCCGTGCTGAAGAGCTATCTGCTGGGTAAACACTCCTCTGTATGCCCCGGTCGAATCCCATACATCAACATCTGCCATTGAATTTCTGTTAATGCTTACGACAGATATCTTCTCATCATGCGGATTAAGCAGCAGAAGAAAAAGTGCATCTGCCTGTCCTCCGTTATTAGCGGATGTTTCATCTACATCCCAGCTTTGTCCGCCTATCTCGGTAACGGTCTCCGTATCTATTCCCATTACCAGTATGCATACAAGATCGGAATTGGGTGCGTATTCTTTTCCGTCATAAAGAATATGTCCTTCGGAAAGCTCCACAGGTTCATCGGTCAAAGCCGTATCTCCGAGATCCGATACGATACCGTCGAGTCCGGAACTGAGTTCATAGAGATTGTTTTTTCCGACGGTACGAAGTACTACGAATATTCCGGCGATCACGAGCAATAGCATAACCAAAGTCGTGACCAGTTTTGCCGTGATGCTTATCTTTTTCTTTTCTGTTATTATCTTATCTTCTATCAAAACAGCCCGCTCCGTTACGGATTGAGTAAAACACCCACAACCAGAAATCTTTCCGAAGCGTCATGATCCGTAGTGCAGGTTGAAAGAGTAATTATCCTGTCATTGACCGACGGTTCTATATCATGCCTAATATTGGCAACTCCCGAAGAAGTGATCTCGACGTTTTGGATATTTCTCAAATACTGTTCGTAGATGTATTCATTATGCACATCAAAGTTGATAAGAAGGTGTATGGAAGGATATTCATATGCCGCAAATATTTCATACACCAGAGTCCGTCCGTCTTCGGTATAGATATATATGTAATGCGGAGTCTCAACCATCTCGGGATCACTGAATTTATGAAGTGTCGAGAACATGGTCGTGTTATCCATGTTGTGTCCGTAGAGCACAGTGTTGGGATCCGTAAAATCCTTGCTGTTGTAATCCTCTGTATAGATGACGCCGGGATATCCGTATGAACCGTCGAGGTTGTGCATCAGGTAATACTCATTGTTACTCGGATGCTGCAGTACGGGATAATCAACTGACGTACCCGGAACATTTATCCATGCATAGATATCCGGATTGGTTTCGTGAAGCTTGTCCCAGTCGATTCCTTTAACGGGAGCTTCTTCCACAGCTTCTAAGTTTCTCGCATCGGTAACTTCTTCCGAAAGATCCTCTTCCTCTCCGGCTGCCTGGGCAAGTCCCTCGGGGGATAAGCCGCCCTGAGAGCTCGAAATTTCGGAAGCATCACTCTGTCCCGGATCAGTCTCGTCTTCACCGGATGTATTATTCTCGCTTTGTTCCGACGTGTTGTTACTTTCCGCAAGAGATTCATACGTAATGTTGGCATCCGATGAATTCTTAAAGTGAACGACTATCCAGACACAGCCTGCGACTGCAATTAACAGAAAGGCAATACACGCAATAAGCCAGCCGTTTCCGGAACCGAAATTTTGTCTTTTTTCGGATGAATTCATCAGCCTCTCACCAATCGAATATTTATACATAGTAAATCTATTTAATTATATGCGTTATTTTCTCGGAATTCAAGTATTTACGCGGAAAATCGGCATTTTGAACCGGCATAAAAATACCCCATGGAAAATTCATTCCATGGGGTATATTTTTATCATTTTATCGGATGAGGTTTATCGGTTATGAAAGTACTCCATAAACGCCGCTTCCGGGAAGAACAAGGAATGTAGCTGTGTTTGGATTAGTATCAAGATCATTCTGGACAAATGCAGTTCCGCCGGCTGTTACACCTACTATCATTGCATTTGCACCTTCCCCTGCTTCAAGATTAACTACCATAAGGCTTGCTTCATCAGCATATAAAGTAGAGAGCTGTCCGTTTGAGATGGCAGGAAATGCAAATAAGCCACTTGTGTTATTTACCGCACTCCATGCACTTGTCGTTGCAAGTGACGTGGTTGCAGAATCCACAAGATTAACATTAAGTGCACACGCAACATCCAAACCGGTTGCAGTACCAAATGCATTAA
Source organism: Lachnospiraceae bacterium (assembly GCA_018056425.1). GTDB lineage: Bacteria > Bacillota > Clostridia > Lachnospirales > Lachnospiraceae > AC2028. The sequence continues at coordinate 25,177 of JAGPFR010000035.1, read as the reverse complement.
GCACTGCGGTTGAAGCAGGGCTGTCGGAAGCTTTCACATCAGACACGGATGCTCTGTATGTTGCAGGAAGAGCAGCAGGTACAGCAGCACCGGCAACCAGGTCCCTAGCTTCGTTAGGCTTAACCAAAGCTACAGGTTCCACGGATACAAACTGTCCAACAATAGCGCTTTCCAGTTTTGTTCCGTCAGCAAGGGTAACGGTATTATTACTGAACGCAGGAACCGGTGCAGCAGATGCAGTTGTTCCGGCAGTTTCGGAAGACGCTTCAGAAGATGACTCAGACTCACCAGCCGAACCGGTTGATAATACCGATGCAGTACCATCATAGAAAAGAACTGGATCTCCATTAAATCCATAAACACTTCCTGATGATGTATACGCTATTCCATCGATTGAGAATGCAATATCAATAGCTACATCCCCATCAAATGTCAAAACAGATGCTAATACCAACTTAGCAAAACATTCATCATCGTGAGCTGCATCATAATTAACATAAGATGTAGAATAGAAATCCGATGCAGAGGAGTCATACTCAAATGACACGCCTTCTGTCGTAGTACTTACACTTGCTGTTCCGGACGAAGCATAACCACCTTCTGCAGTAGGATCTGCCACACGCAACAGTACTTCTATACTGCTCCCGGTAACCGGTGCAGCCATTACCGATATAGAACTACCCATTACAAGACCAAAACAGGTAGCCAGAGCCAGGACTTTTGAAACTGCTTTCTTTAAACTCATTATGCATTACCTCCTTGTATCTGAATGAATAAGAATTGTAAATACATAGTAAGTTGCTAAATTTATAACGTCAATTATATTACCAAGTCCGTCAATATAATCCGGCTTTTTCCGCTTTAGGAAAAAGTGCTTTCCTAAAACATTGGAAAGCACTTAAAACTATTGATCATTCAGATAAATGCCTGCATTACATGATTTGCAAGATCGAGTCCCTGTTCGGTCAGATGAATGAATCCGTTCTCTTCAACCAGCAGCCCCTCAGACTTGAACCTTTCTGTTTCTCTGCCATATACATCGTACAGATTACGGCTGAATCTATCTCTGAATTCTTCAGTATTTATGCCCTTTGTGAGCCTTAACCCGAGTAACATAAACTCGCTCATTTTATCTGCATTTGTCAGCTTCTCATCAAGTTTCCATGAATCGATTGGATCATCCATATATACCGGAAGATCCGAAGTGTTTGTAAATCTACAGCCATCGTAATATGATGCCGCAACGAGCCCCGCTCCGAAATATGTTACCCCCGTCCAGTATCCGAGATTATGCCTGCATTCGAAGCCTTCTTTTGCATAATTGGATATCTCATATCTGCCGTATCCGTAATCGGACAAAAGCCTCGATGTCATATGATACATCTCTCTGTCCGTATCTTCATCGGGAATATCAAGCCTTCCGTCTTCTGCCATATCCGCAAAAGGAGTACCTTCCTCAACGATGAGGCTGTATGCGGAAATATGTGAAGGAGCAGGCTTAAGTTCACAAATTGTCTTAAGCGTCCCGGTCCATGAATCCACGGTCTGTCCGGGAATATCGCTCATAAGATCCACGTTGATATTGGTAAATCCTGCTTTTACGGCATTTTCATAGCTTCCAAGGAAATCCTCGTATGAATGGATCCTTCCGAGTTTTTTCAATTCTTCATCATGCACCGACTGAAGACCGAAACTGATGCGGTTGATACCACATGCGAAATAAGCCTTCATCTTATCTTCATTAACCGTACCGGGATTACACTCGATCGTAACTTCCGCGTCTCTATCCAGCGTGAAGTTTTCTTTTACACATTCCATCACACGTTCGATCAGCCCGACAGGCAATACAGAGGGCGTTCCTCCGCCGAAGAAAACAGAAGAAAGAGAGGTCTTACACCTCTCTTTTCCTATAAACATCAGCTCTTTGCATAGAGCATCTATATACTTTTCCTTAGTCTTCTCATCCGCAGAAAAGGACAAAAAGTCACAATACAGGCATTTCCTTACGCAAAACGGAATATGAATATATAACTCAGACTTAGTTATCATCATCAAGTTTAAGCACACTCATGAACGCGGACTGCGGAATCTCTACGCTTCCGACCTGTCTCATACGCTTCTTGCCTTCTTTTTGCTTCTCGAGAAGTTTCTTCTTACGTGTAATATCACCGCCGTAGCACTTTGCAAGGACATCCTTCCTCATAGCCTTAACGGTTTCACGTGCTATTACTCTTCCGCCCACACATGCCTGAATGGGAATCTCGAAGAGATGTCTGGGAATCTCATCCTTAAGTTTCTCGCACATTCTGCGGCCTCTCTCATATGCCGAATCGGAATGAACGATGAAGCTGAGCGCATCGACCTGTTCTTTATTGATAAGGATATCGAGTTTAACGAGCGAACTCTTTTCATATCCCTTAAGATCATAGTCAAATGATGCATATCCTCTGGATCTGGATTTAAGTGCATCGAAGAAATCATAAATGATCTCATTTAACGGAAGTTCATACTTGATAAGTGCTCTTCCGGCTTCAATGTATTCCATGCTGATATAGCGTCCGCGTCTCTGCTGGCAAAGTTCCATGATGGAACCCACGAAATCCTTGGTGACCATGATCTCGGCATTGACGATGGGTTCTTCCATGTATTCGATCTCGCTGGGATCGGGAAGATTTGAAGGATTGGTCAGATCGATAACCGTTCCGTCGGTCTTATAAACCTTATATACAACCGAAGGTGCTGTTGTTACCAGATCAAGATCGTACTCTCTTTCAAGTCTCTCCTGAATGATATCGAGATGGAGCAGTCCCAGGAAACCACATCTGAATCCGAATCCCAGTGCCAGGGATGTTTCAGGCTCATAGAAAAGTGAAGCATCGTTAAGCTGGAGCTTTTCAAGTGCTTCCTTAAGGTCTTCATACTTTGCGCTGTCTGCGGGATAAACTCCGCAGTAAACAACCGGCTGAACCTTTTTATATCCGGGAAGCGGCTCCGCACAGGGATTATCCGCTTCCGTTACGGTATCGCCGACTTCCGTCTCCGAAAGAGTTTTGATGGATGCGGTAATATATCCTACCATTCCGGCGGACAGTTCTTCGCAGGGAAGAAATCTTCCGGCACCGAAAATACCTACTTCAACAACTTCCTCGCAGGCTCCGGTAGCCATCATCTTTATTTTGGTACCCTTCTTAACGGTACCGTTCATGACTCTGACAAATACGATTACTCCCTTATATGAATCATATAAGGAGTCAAATATCAGTGCCTGAAGAGGTGCGGTTTCATCGCCCGAAGGAGCAGGAATTTTTTTTACGATTGCCTCAAGAACCTCATCTATTCCGATGCCGTTCTTGGCAGATATAAGAGGTGCATCCTGAGCTTCGATGCCGATAACATCCTCGATCTCATCCTTTACCCTTTGAGGGTCCGCACTGGGAAGATCGATCTTATTGATAACGGGAAAAACATCAAGATTATGATCGAGCGCCAGATATACATTGGCAAGAGTCTGTGCTTCTACGCCCTGTGCCGCATCAACGACAAGGATCGCCCCGTCGCAGGCAGCAAGGCTTCTTGAAACCTCATAGTTAAAGTCAACATGGCCCGGAGTATCGATCAGGTTAAAGATGTACTCTTTACCATCCTGTGCCTTGTAAACGGTACGTACCGCCTGGGACTTGATGGTGATTCCTCTCTCCCTCTCAAGTTCCATGTTATCAAGGACCTGCTCCTGCATTTCTCTTGCGGTCAGAAGGCCTGTTTTCTCTATGATACGGTCGGCAAGCGTGGACTTGCCGTGATCGATATGAGCAACTATGCAAAAATTCCTGATAAGACTCTTGTCCATAAATACCTCTGGTAAAACAAAACCCCCCGGAATCTCCGAGGGGCTGAAATGTTCTCGCAAAAAGCTTAAGCCATCTTGTTAACAGCCTTAGCCATCTTAGAAGTCTTGTTTGCGACGTTGTTCTTGTGGTATACGCCCTTAGTAGCAGCCATCTCAAGAGTCTTGGTAGCAGCCTTGAGTTCTTCAGCTGCTGCATTCTTATCGCCGTTCTCAACTGCAGTATAAACCTTCTTGACAGCAGTCTTAGCGGAAGAACGGATAGCCTTGTTTCTCTCTTCGTTTCTGCGATCAACAAGTACTCTCTTCTTTGCAGACTTAATGTTAGCCAAAGTAACACCTCCAAAAGTTATAAACAATGAAATATTTAAGTGCCGGTGACTTTAGCCGGATGCAATGACGGTTGCATCTAAGCGAGACACGCACGCTAAAACATCACACACTTTGCTAATATACTCATTTTCCCCGCGTTTGTCAACGGATTTTTACTTAATTTATGTTAATTCTTGTTAAGCTTTCTGGTTCTGGTCTCTCTTCCAAGGTACTTATCGGTAGAAACCAGAATCTTCTTGTTCTCCGAAGCCACATATGTTGCCGCATTGACGGTAACTGTTCCGGGTGCGGGATGAAGATTTACAAAGCCTACGATAAGGCCGATAACGATTGCCGCAATTACGGGAATTGCGAAGCTGAATTCCATGAAATATGCGGCAGCGAGGCCAAGTACCAGAATGACCGCAGCCACGATAGCCGAGAAGGTCCATACTCTGGCAGGATCAACGGGTGCTTTACCGACAAGTTTTCCGGTCTGGCCGTTTATGAAGAAGGGATAAGGGGTTCCCTTGTATGAATAATCATACTTCCAGACAGGCATAAGTCCGTAATGAGGTTCTACGGATTTATAGGTTACGTCCAGTCTCTTATTCTCGACTCTGTCGTACTTGCCGTGAGATCCGCTCTTAGCAGCTTCGGAACACATGTCCATACCGAACTTCTTAACCTGGTCCTCTGCACGGGGTCTTAGTTCGCCGGATCCCATATTATACTGCTCGGAATAGAATCCGGACATGTATCTTGCATCATAAGGCATGGATTCCCCGGTATCGAAAGGAGCCAGAAGATCCATCATCTCATCGGGGAGCGCCTCTGCTGCATCGACGGGAAGTCTGTCAAACTTCGCATCGATAACACGGTTAACACCATAGGAGTCGATATCGGTATACTCGGTATCTCCCTTGGTTGTTTTCTTTTCCTGGATACCGGTTCCGTTAAAATCAAGAGTGGTGTCCATGTCATAGAACCATGTAGGCATATACCATCCCTGAATCTTATTAAGTCTTGCTTCACTTACAAGATCTCTGGGAGCAAATCTCATGGAAGCAAACTTCTGCTTAACCATATCCTTTGCCTGTTTCTCGTTGATCTTAAAGGGAGTCATGAACTCAGGCTTGTATTCACCCTTCATTCTGGAATCCACTATGATATTGGAATCACAAGCGGGACATCTGAGAGCCGATGTGAATTTTCCAAGTTCTATCTCACAATTACAGTTGGGACAAAGAAGATTTCCGGCCTTGGAATAACCTAGTTCTTCGGCAGTCTCTTCTGTAGCTACGTCACCGTCCTTAACAACGGAACCGGTGCTCTCCTCTTCACACTCCGTAGAGTCACAGAACGGGCACTTCATCTTACCGATCGAAGGCTCAAACTCCATATCTCCGCCACAGTTTTTACATTTATAGATCATAGCTTCCTCCTCATTTATCAGACGGCAGCGCGCCTGTTATTAATAATAGTCATGAATGCTCTGAGGAAAATGATCTCTGTTGATCTGTGCCTCAGAGATAAGGAAATATACATGTGAAAGCTTATCCTTGCGGACTCCGTTTACTCTGTAGATGGGATCGTCCCATGTTACATCGACGTAGAGCCACGCACCGTTTACGGCTACGCGGTTCCATGCATGATCTCCGCCTTCGATAGTTTCGCAGGGGATTCCAAGCACGGTCATGAAATACTCAAATGTCTTGGCATATCCGGCACAAACAGCGGTCCTGTTATACATGAAGCCTTCAAGAGTCTGGGAGACATCCATATATGTCTCATCATAATTGGCATAATTGACCATCCAGTCATGAACGGCCTTGATCTTCTGATCAACGGTCATAGAAGGTGTTGTGATCTGTGAAGCCACCTGAATGATCATGATCTTGGCATTTGCATTCAGAGTAGTACCTGCAACAGGTCTTCCCTGATATACGCCCTCGTTTTTATATTCCTTCCAAAGTGCATCCTTGGAAGTTCCGTAAATTGCCGCAAGATCGGGATTCATTGCAGCATATGCGGCTGCATCGAAAAGAACCGACTCGTCCTTATATACATTGATTCCGCTACCGCTGAGGCCCCACCAATGCTCGGGGCAGTCAATTCTCATATAGCCCGAAGACTGCTCGGTGATCCTGCCGTTTTCAAATACATTGCCGTGTCCGACAAGAGCGCCGAATACGTCGAGCTGAACCTGGATATAATTGTTTGCGGGAACCGCAGCAACGGAAACCACACCGGAAGCGGGAGCATAGGGAAGTCTTCCTTCAGCCTGTCCGCAAAGCACATAATGCATGTAGAGCATGTTTGCATCATTTCCGAAAACCGCTGCAACATCGGGGTAAGCGGCTGCATAATACTCGGCATCAAATATATTGCCGTCAGCCATCTGCCGGGGTGCGGCAAGGGCTGTCCGGGAATAGCACAGAGCGGCAACGATACATGCAGCCAGTGATAATAATATTTTTCTTATTTTCATAGGATTTCCTCCAAAACAGCACTTATATCATATCACAAAAAGCCTGTAACTCTCATCCTTTTCAATTCTCTATGATAATAATATTTCTGAGGATATAGTGAAAAGCGGGCGCTGAGGAGTCTCTGTTTTCTATATATTCGATGCGAAGACTGATCGTATCCGAAGGATTATCGGGGTCATATCCGTAGTATTCTCCGGAAAAAACATGAACCCTTCCCGCAATGAACGATTCTATGGTCTGATCTATGAGTTCCTGTCCGCCCGCGGGTGCTATGGCGGGATTCAGCTCAAGCATCTCTACCCAGCCTCTTTCAAAACCGGCACCGACATCATTACCGTGAACATGTCCTTTAACGACCTCTTCGATCTTGCGGTCATTCATCACAGCCCTGACCGCATCACTGATATACGGTGTCCAGTTAATTCTTGTTCCCACAAGCGAGGTAGTCGGAGCAACATCTATCATATCCTGATTATATCCGACATGAAAAACAGGATGGTCCGAATCACTGTTTTCACACATCACCGCAGGACCGATAGTATCGGAATGCTGCGATATTATAATGCATCCCTCATCGATAAGCTGACCGGCAAGTTCCTTTTCCTTCATATATCCGGTCCAGGTATAGGAGTACTTAACTCTCATAACCGCGGTAGAACAAGTCTGTCTGGCACCGAGAATAAATGCGGTATATCCGGATATAACTTCGGCACAGGGATATGCGGCTACATATCCGATGTACGCTTCATCCGGAGCAACAAGGCCATCATTTATCAGTTCCTGAAGCTTAAGCCCCGCGACCATACCGGCTATATATCTGCCCTCGTATATCTCACCCATAAATGTATGGTAATTGGGCAATACCGGATTGGTACCCGCATTATTGCCCGTAGCCTGACAAAACTGAACAGACGGGTATTCCGCCGCTATAGTCTTCACATGCTCGCTGTACTCAAAAGAATTGGTGAAGATGATATCACATCCGCTTCCTGCAAGTTCCCTGAGAACCTTTTCAACATCATCGTAAGGCACATTACATCTGATGATCGATGAGACCCTGTCACCGTATTCCGAAGTTAGCGATTCTACAGCCCGGATAAAATTCCTGCTGTAGGGTGTACTCTCATCACCATCAAGAATAAGCCCTATCTTCACATCTTTCTGTTCAGGTGTAAAGTATGCCTGAAGATAATGGTAGGAATAGAATCCGATTATACACAGAACAACTGCGATGATAACCCATATTAAGTTTTTCTTCTCAGCACGGGCCAATCTCATCCTCCGTCAAATCCGAATAAAGAGATGCTGTATCTATATCTCCGTTCTCAATAAGTTCCAGGAACATATCAAGAAGTTCGGGATCAAACTGTGTACCGCGTCCATCACAAAGCTCACTCATTACCTTTTCAAAAGGCATACGCTTTCTGTAAACACGGTTAGCCGTCATTGCATCAAATGCATCGGCGATTGCTATTATCCTTCCGTAAAGAGGTATCTCACTGCCTTTGAGTCCTTCGGGATATCCGGTCCCGTCATAGCGTTCGTGATGATATCTCGCGCCTTTCTCCGCGTTCTCAACAAGTGTAAAGTCCTTGAGTATCTCAGCGCCGAGAGTAACATGGCTCTTCATTTTCTCATATTCTTCTTCTGTAAGCTTCGAAGGCTTATTGAGTATCGCATCGGGAATACCGATCTTACCGATATCGTGCAAAAGCGCAGCTTTTCTGAGATTATCAAGTTCCTTATCGGAAAAGCCGTACTTTCTTGCGATCATTACAGAGTATTCGGATACTCTCTGTGAATGACGGCTTGTAAGAGAATCCTTGGCATCAACAGTTCTTGCAATAGCCATAATGGTCTCATTACCCATTGATACCTGTTTAAGTGCAAGAGCAAGCCTTTCCTGTTGCAAAGCCATGGTCTTCTGGGCGTGGTATCTGGTTCCGAACCAGGTAGCCCATCCGACAAAGAGTCCGCCTACAATAAGCATGTAGAGCATAAACCAGTTGTTGTCATAGATGGAGTTTTCTTTTACAAATCCGTATGTACTTTCTTCAAGGATCCCGCCTGTTTCCTCATCGATAACAGCTATATGGAAAACATATTCTCCGGCAGGAAGATTTGTATATACTGCACTTGTGATCTCACTTTGAGGTACGGTCTTATATCCCGAATCCATTCCTTCGAGATAATAAGATATCTTCGGATCTTCAAGAGAGAAATTAATGATCTCGGGAACGAATTCGACCGTATTAACATTCCTGCCTATGGTAAGGGAATTGCCTCTTTCGATGGTAACCGGAACACCGTCCAGAATAATCCTGGATACCATTATCCTGTACACCTGTCTGTCGTTTTTGTAATCATCCAGATTAAAAGAAACCACTCCGCGGTCGGTTGAAAGATAAAGATCCTCATACTTGGAAAGCTCATTCCATGAGTTTGCGGTAAGCGAGCACTGGAGACCGAGTCTGGAATTAAGAAGCAGACAATCCATAGGCTGATCATTCAAAAGCGCCTGCTTATTTACAACGTAAATACCCGCACTTCCGAGAATGAATGCTTCACCGTCATCATCAAGGACAATATCGTAGTTATTGGAGTAAGGGAAATTGGTAATACGGCTGATCACACCATCTTTCATCACGCAGATGCTGTTACTGGTGACGATGAACATGGCATCGGAATCCTTGTCATAAACCATTTTTAGTATGACCTCGGATCCGAGACCGTCGTCTTTGGTCAGATATCCGGAGATCATGCTGTTATCATAAACAACTATTCCGTTTCCGTCGGTTCCCAGATAAAGCTTTCCGTCAGGTGTCTGACACATTGACAGGATCTGTGAGGATCCGAGTTCATATCCGTAGGGAATCGTCTTAACAACTCTGTATCCCTTTATGATTGAAAGTCCCGTGTCGGCACTTACCGCAATGGAAGCATCGGACAATTCTATGCATCCTCTTACTCTTCTGCCTATACCCATTTTTTCTGTATCAAACTCAATGACCTGACCGCTTGCAAGAAGGCATGAAAGTCCCTTACCGTACGTACAGATCCACAGATTACCGAGCGAATCCTCTGTAAGACATCTGATACGAACACCCTCAAACATCTTGGTCAGATCGTTATCCAGAACGATTCCGTTGTAAGTATTAACTGCAGTCAGGCCGTTATCGGCTCCGATATAAAGTATTCCGCCCAGCAGCGCGGTGCTGTTAACAACCGCAGAATCAATGCCGTATGTAATATACAGATTTGAAAAACGTGATTCGGAAAGCTGCAGTAATCCGTGTCTCGTTGAAGCAAACCAATAATTTCCCTGATAATCCACAGTCATATTAACGATCGAAGAACTGAAATCTTCGGTCGCAACTTTGGTATATGTATATCCTTCGATTATACCTATGCCATTGTCAGCCAGAACCCAAACCCTGCTGTTATCAAAGAAAACTCTGTTTATCTCCGTTACGCCGACACATTTGATGGTATGCTGTAAGGCGGCACCGCCGTCTCTTACTCGATAAACAAGGATTCTTCCGTCAGATGTTGAAACATACAACAGACCTTCAGGACTGAAATTGCAAGCTGAAAACCTGATATCGGAAGAACTGGGTCTGATCTCGAAATCGACCTTGCCGTCTTTCAGTATATATAATCTTCCCTCGGCAGTTACCGTACTGACATATCCTGTTCTGTCCGCAGAAATGCTCTGTGCGTACTTAACTTCGGATATTTCGTTCAATACGGTGATTCCGTCTTTAAGACAAACAACAGCCATCTGATCTGAAGTGCCGATATAATAATCTCCGCTCGCACTCTGAACAATACTTCTTACGGAATCTGAAGGAAGCCCCTTGTTCGTATCAAAAATATTGACCTGTCTTCCGTCAATTGCAACAACAACGCCGCTGTCATTGGTACCTATCCAGAGACGTCCTTCTTCATCGACATAAAGACAGTTAACATTCTTGACGCTGTCGAACTCCTCCATAAACGTGAAGGTATTTCCGTTATATCGGTAAAGTCCGGAGTAACTTCCAACCCAGAGAATTCCGTCATGGGTCTGTGCAATATCATTTGCATGGCCGCAGGGAAGACCATTATCCGCATTATAATATCTCTGGATATACGTATAATCGCTTGCCTGAGCATGTGAATCAAAAGCAGGAACAAGAGAAGCTGCGATAACACCGGCTAAAAAAATCAGTGCTGATGAGGGGTGTCTTATTCCTCGATTCTTCCTGGCTGCCTTTACCATTTTTACGATAAAGTACATAAACAATACGGTGCAGACCTTATCCAGAAAATCCAGATACAACTCGCCGACTGTTGAAGCTATCAGACCGGGAACTCCCTTTTCAATAAGGAAACTGATGACACCGTCACCCCATATATTGCCTGTAAAACCGTCATAGAAAAAGAGATTGAGAATTGTTGAGATCACTACTGAACCCAAAGTAACTCCACCCGCAACGGTTGTTGCGCCGAAAAAAGAATCAAAATACCTCCTGCGTGCTGAAAGCCCGAAACTGATACCGATGAAAATACTGGTAAGGGCATATGCAAGTGAATTGGGATCCCAGAAATAATAGATTATATTCGTAGAACAGCCGACGATAGCTCCGCTTATGGGACCGAGCACGTAAGCTGCAAAAACAGTTCCTAATGAATCAAGCCAAAGAGGAAGTTCATTGTTTACGGCACTGTGCTTCCCGACAAAGTTCACTAAAACACAGCAAAACACAATGAACATAATTACAACCGGTCTGTTTCTTAAGTTATTTCTTTTGTGGTTATCTTCCATCTGTCACCTAAGAAATATCAGCGTTACCCCTCATGAAACGCTGTATGAATCGCAGATTCATACAGAATAATTTTATCCTATATAGCGCTATTTATCAATTTTTTCAACAAAAAAGACCCGGGCGGTTATGTGCCCGGGTCCGATATGTATTAATTACTCTTCGGAGGTGTTATTTACGGCTTTTGCAGTCTCTTTAACAATCTCGGCATCAAGTCCGGTAACGTTAATGTTCTTGGTAACCTTAGCATCGTAGGTATTAGCCTTCATGACCTCTGTAAGATCAAAGCCGGTGGTCTCCTTAACGGACTGGATAACCTTGGCCATAACTGCGGGAGCATATCCGCCGACACTTGCAACACCTGACTCACCGCTTCCGGAATCGATAACGGTAACCTTGTCGATGGATGCGATGGGAGCTGCAACTTCTTTTGCGATAGCGGGCAGCTGTTTGATGATCATTTCGGTAATAGCGGCATTGTTATACTTAGCGTATGCTTCTGCCTTCTTCTCCATTGCCTCTGCTTCTGCAAGACCCTTTGCCTGGATAGCTTCTGCCTCTGCACGTCCTACGGCTGCAATACCGGCTGCTTCCTTCTCCTTGGCATAAACTGCTGCATCTGCCTGAGCCTTAACAGCCTCTGCCGCCTTCTCCTGCTCGTACTTACGAGCATCTGCTTCACGCTGTCTCTCAATGAGATTAGCTTCAGCTTCCTGCTGACGACGATACTTCTCAGCATCTGCTTTCTTTCTGACTTCAGCGTTAAGGACCTGCTCTTTAACGTCAGCTTCACGCTGCTTGAGTTCGGTCTCTCTCTCCTGACGTGCGATGTCTGCATTTGCTCTGGTGACTTCGATCGTCTTTCTCTGTTCCTGCTGCTGGATCTCGTATGCAGCGTCTGCGACTGCCTGCTTGGTATCAGCTTCCTGCTTCAGTTCGGACTGCTTAATAGCAAGTTCGTTCTGCTTGGTAGCGATTTCGGTCTGAGACTTAACCTGCTCTTCGTTTGCTGCCTTGTCAGCCTGCGCCTGAGCGATCTTAATATCTCTTTCGGACTCTGCTCTTGAAATAGCAGCTGCCTTCTGGATACGTACAACGTTGTCTACACCGAGGTTCTCGATTACATGATTGTCATCAACGAAATTCTGAACATTGAAGCTGGTGATCACAAGACCCATTGCCTCGAGATCGGGATCTGCGTTTTCTTTTACGAGAGTTGCAAACTTCTGACGGTCTGAAACCATCTCCTCAAGATGCATCTTACCTACGATCTCACGGACATTACCTTCGAGAACTTCTCTTGCAACAGCTGCGATGTACTCGGGTTTCTTGTTCAGGAAGTTCTTGGATGCCTTCTTGATAAGCTCAGGAGTATGACCGATCTGAACGTTTACGGTAGCATCAACCATGATGTTGATGTAGTCTGCGGTAGGAACTGCAGAACTTGTCTTAACGTCGATAGGGATCAGCTGGAGCTTCAAAATGTCTTTCTTCTCGAAAAAAGGAATTTTGATACCCGCACGGCCTATCAGATATCTGGGCTCCTTGTGAAGTCCCGTGATGATGAATGCCTCATCTGTTGAAGCCTTTACGTAGCCGGTGATAAATATGATGATCAACAAGACCAGCACTATCGCCGCTATCACAATTGCTCCTAAATACTCTTCCATACAGTTCCTCTCTTTCCGCCGCTTCATACGGCTGTGAAAATTGTTTTGCGGAAGCGGCTCCGCCTTTGGTTAAAAAAAAGACTTTTACCGCAACCGTTTAGTTACAGTAAAAGTCTTGCCTTCTAACTTGATACGGGTTTTATCTTACGATATTACCGAGTGACGATTTCAAGCCGGATGGAAAAGTTTCCACCTTTGGGCTACTCCCTTTCACTTGAATAAATTATATATATTTTGCGTTTCCATGTCAAGGAAAATCGGTTTCTCTCAGTCGAACATCCGGGGCATAAAAATCTCCGCATATTTGCTCCAGAATTTCATGTCGTGAATGCCCTCCGATTCTTCATAAACATGATCTATTCCCGTGTCGGTAAGGAACTTGTCAAAAGCTCTGTTGGGCTCAAGAAGAAAATCTTCCGTTCCGCATGCCATGAAGATCTTTGGGATCTTTTTTCCTTCAGCTTTTAGTTTCTTTGCAAGAACTTCAGGGTTGTTATCGCTCTCATGGAGCTTTGCGGGATCACCGAAGCATTCACGGTAATATGCATAGTTGGCAACGGAATTTCCTTCTCCTTCTTTCATCTTAGCAACTTCGTTATGAATAAGAGCCGAGGATAATGCAGCGCATACAGCGAATGTTTCGGGGAACATAAGCGCCGTATGAAGCGCACCGAATCCTCCCATTGAAAGTCCCATAACTCCTGTCTTATCGGGAGTCATTGCGATTCCGAATGTATCCCTTACATACCGGATCAGTTCCACGCCTATATATGATGCATACTGTCTTCCCGTTGCTTCACCGTCAAGCCAGAAACTATTATCACCTGACGGAGCAACAACTGCGATATTAAGTGATGCCGCCTGCTCCCTGTTTACCCAGATATCACCGTCTCCGGTGTAGCCGTGAAGGAGAAGGATGGTCTTCATATCACCCTTTACATGCTTCTCATCTTCCCAGGGGATATCGTTTCTCTTATCGTTTGGGAGAAACATCTTAAACTCCACCGTTCTCTTCAAACAATTGGAAAAAAATCTGATACTTAAGTCTGCCATAAAGTCCTCCAAATACATTTATTATCAATCTCTGTAGAGATCATCTATTATATTATCCCTGAACATGCGGCGCATTGCGAAATATCTGGCACCGCTCCTCCACCCCTGATCAACTGAGCCTTCACCGTCGACCACTATCTGCGCACTCGGATACAACTGTCTTAACCTGCAATAACCGTCATAGGAAATATATGTATGTTCCATCCACAAACGCTTCAGGTTCGGAAGATTTGTCATGTGCTCGATACTGCTGACCGAGTTATAGCTTATGTTCAGATCTTCAAGCTTTGTCAGATTATCCATAAAGGAAAAATCAGAAACATTATTTGCAAATATCTCCAGATATCTGAGTTCCGTACAGTAACGGACTTCCGAAAGATCGGTAAGATGCCTGAGAGTCTCGCCTTCTTTTTCCTTCACATTGTCTACCAGGATCAGCACCTTCAGATCAGGCATATATTCGAGAAAAGAAAGATCCGATACATAATTGTGCCCGAGATCGAGTGCCACAAGTTCGTTGCAGTACTTCAGATAATAAGCATCATCGTTATTCATGTAGAACTCTTCTGCGGTTGTTTTGAATGTACTGAATGCAACTGAATCCGTACGTATAGTCCAGTGCTCAAGAACTATCTCAAATACAATCTTGATGTCGGGATGTCTGTCCTGAAGAGATGCATATCCGTCATTATCAAGACCGCAATCTATCATCACAAGACGTTTCAGATTAGGGAGCCTTTCTATTACCAAATCCATATCAACATTTCTTACATCAGTATGCGATATGTCCACATATTCCGCCTGAGAATAGATATGATGATCCTTTATCCATGCATCGGCTTCTTCGGATGCACTTGCATCTATTTCTTCCGGAGTCGGTTCTTCGATCGTTTCTTCAGGTGCTTCGCCTAAGTTTTCCTCAGGTGCCTCAGCCTCGTTAATGGGCGAAGGCTGCTGCGTACCAGGTGCTTCATCATTCGTACACCCGGCTATAACTGCTGTAAGAAACATCGCCGTGATCAACGCTAAATTGTACAGTTTATTTTTTTCCACTGCACACCCCTCAAATAATATGAATTCATTATACACAAAAAAGAGAGATCCGAAGATCTCTCTTTTTAAAAAAGCAGTAAAAATTATGCGTTAACGATCTGTCCGAAATCGGGCTTAAGAGATGCTCCTCCGATAAGTCCTCCATCAATGTCGGGCTTGGAAAGAAGCTCTGCAGCATTGCCTGCATTCATGGATCCGCCGTACTGGATACGAACTGCCTCAGCGGTAGCTGCATCATACATCTCTGCGATAAGATCACGGATAAGCTTGCAGACTTCCTGTGCCTGATCGGCGGTAGCGGTCTCGCCGGTTCCGATAGCCCAGATAGGCTCATAAGCTATAACAAGCTCTTTAACCTGATCTGCGGTAACACCGTCGAGATCCCACTTGATCTGTCTTGCAATCCACTCTTTATAAGTATCAGCCTTACGAAGTGCAAGAGACTCACCGCAGCAAAGGATGGGCTTTAATCCGGCTGCAAATGCCTTCTTAACCTTAGCATTGATGAGAACATCATTCTCACCGAAGATATCTCTTCTCTCTGAGTGTCCGATGATGATGTACTCAACACCTGCATCTTTAAGCATGGGAGCTGAAATCTCACCGGTGAAAGCACCCTTATCCTCGATGTAGAAGTTCTCTGCACCTACATGTACATTGGTTCCCTTAACAGCTTCTGCAACGGGAACGATGTCGATAGCGGGTACGCAATAAACTACATCTACGGCATCATTCTTAACAAGATCCTTAAGCTCTGCACAGAGTGCAACTGCCTCTGAAGGAGTCTTGTTCATCTTCCAGTTGCCGGCAATAATTCTTCTACGTGCCATAAATATTCTCCTTATACAATTCGGGTTCTGACAAGTATATTTTAATTGTTTGCCTGTGCCTTCGCTTATCGATGCTACATTGTCTGCGCAATTCTAAATCGCCTTCGGGCAACTCGCAACGCTCGTGCTAAGCTGCACGAGCTGCTCAAACAATGCCCTCAGGAACCGATTTATGCTCCGACAATTCCGCATCGGCTCAGGCGGGCAGCACAATTAAAATATACTCGCCAGAACCCTATTACTATTACAGATTACTTGTTGTCAGCTGCGTCTACGCCGGGAAGAACCTTGCCCTCAAGGAACTCAAGGGAAGCTCCGCCGCCGGTGGAGATGTGGCTCATCTTGTCAGCGAATCCAAGCTGGTTAACAGCTGCTGCGGAATCACCTCCGCCGATGATGGTGGTAGCATCGGTCTCTGCAAGAGCCTTAGCTACAGCCTTGGTACCTGCTGCAAGAACGGGATTCTCGAATACGCCCATAGGTCCGTTCCAAACAACGGTCTTAGCTGACTTAACAGCCTCTGCATAAAGAGCTGCGGTCTCAGGTCCGATATCAGCGCCTTCTTTGTCAGCAGGGATAGCGTCAGCCTTAACAACCTCAGTCTTGATGTCAGGATTGTCGATGGGATCAGGGAAGTTCTCGATAAGAACGGTGTCAACGGGAAGAAGAAGCTTCTTTCCTGCTGCCTCAGCCTTAGCGATCATTTCCTTGCAGTAATCGATCTTGGACTCGTCAAGGAGTGACTTACCGATCTCATATCCCTTAGCCTTAAGGAAGGTATAAGCCATTCCTCCGCCGATGATGAGAGTGTCGCACTTCTCGATGAGGTTATTGATAACGTTGAGCTTGTCAGCTACCTTAGCGCCGCCGAGGATAGCTACGAAAGGACGAACGGGATTCTCAACTGCATTTCCGAGGAAGTCGATCTCCTTCTGCA
The DNA here is from genome assembly GCA_018056425.1 of Lachnospiraceae bacterium. GTDB lineage: Bacteria > Bacillota > Clostridia > Lachnospirales > Lachnospiraceae > AC2028. The sequence goes on along the minus strand of JAGPFR010000035.1, from coordinate 8,181 downwards.
TGAGATATCCTACTGCACAGTTGCCGCCCTTCTCACGAACGTACTTGGTAACAACTGAAACTGAAGCGTGTGCTCTGTGAGATGATCCGAATGCATCGCATACATAGTCATCGCAAAGATCAGCAAGCTCTTTAGCAAATGCCTCGCCTGCCTTCTCGGGCTTGGTCTCTTCTTCCATACGGAAACGGGTATTCTGAAGAAGGATAACATCGCCCTCGTTCATAGCGTTAACAGCTGCAGTGGTAGCTTCGCCGGTAACGGTGTAATCAGCGATGAACTTAACTTCCTTTCCAAGCTTCTCGGAAAGAGCCTTTGCAACGGGTGCAAGAGATTCCTTCTCATTAGGTCCTTCCTTAACTTTTCCAAGGTGGGAGCAAAGGATAACCTTTCCGCCGTCGTTAATGAGCTTCTTGATGGTAGGAAGAGCTGCTACGATACGGGTCTCGTCAGTGATCTCGCCGTTCTTAAGGGGAACGTTGAAGTCGCATCTTACAAGGACTCTTCTTCCCTTTACATTGATATCGTCCACTGATTTCTTGTTAAGAGACATACATTTCCTTTCCGCCGCATTTGCGGCATCCCTTTTACGGGAAGATTTATAAAAATAAGGGCCGCGCCATGCGCGATGAGCGCTACGGACGTGGCCCTTGTTTTAAAATTTCAGATGCCTGTACAAGCCACTTGCAGATTAGTTAAGCTCTGCGAAATACTTGATGGTACGAACCATCTGGCTGGTGTAGGAATTCTCGTTGTCATACCATGAAACAACCTGAACCTGATAGGTATCCTCGGAGATCTGGCTGACCATGGTCTGAGTAGCATCGAAGAGTGAACCGTATCTCATTCCGATAACGTCGGAAGAAACGATCTGATCCTCGTTGTATCCGAATGACTCGTTAGCTGCTGCCTTCATAGCTGCATTGATGTCTTCCTTGGTAACTCCTGCCTTCTTAACAACAGCGGTAAGAATGGTGGTGGAACCTGTAGGAACGGGAACACGCTGAGCTGATCCGATGAGCTTGCCGTTAAGCTCGGGGATAACAAGGCCGATAGCCTTTGCAGCGCCAGTAGAGTTGGGAACGATGTTGGCAGCGCCTGCACGTGCACGGCGAAGATCGCCCTTTCTGTGAGGTCCGTCAAGGATCATCTGGTCACCGGTATAAGCGTGAATGGTGCTCATGATTCCGCTCTGGATGGGAGCATAATCATTGAGTGCCTTAGCCATAGGAGCAAGGCAGTTGGTGGTGCAGGATGCAGCAGAGATGATCTGATCATCCTTGGTAAGGGTATCGTTATTAACGTTGAATACGATGGTCTTGAGGTCATTTCCTGCAGGAGCGGAGATAACAACCTTCTTAGCGCCGGCATCGATGTGTGCCTGCGACTTCTCCTTGGAAGTATAGAAACCGGTGCACTCAAGAACAACGTCAACGCCGAGCTCTCCCCAAGGGCAATCCTTAGCATCCTTCTCAGCATAGATTTTGAGAGTCTTGCCGTCTACGGTGATGGTGTTAGCCTCGTCGTCAGCAGAAACAGTATGAGCTCCCTCGCCGATCTTTCCGCAATATCCGCCCTGAGCGGTATCATACTTGAGAAGGTGAGCAAGCATTGAAGGCTTGGTAAGGTCGTTGATAGCGACAACCTCATATCCTTCTGCACCAAACATCTGTCTGAATGCAAGACGTCCGATACGGCCAAATCCGTTGATAGCAACTTTTACTGCCATTTTTATTTCCTCCTAGAAATATATTATTTTTAACTGACAAAAAGTTTGTCAAATTTTTATCAGCCAACGAAATTCATTTTACAGTTTTCACACCCATAATTCAAGTGAAATAACTCGTTTTTTTCGCGATTAACGATAACGTTAGTTATCGGTAAATACGGCATTTCGCACGCTTTTATATTACTGTCTCTTTCCACAGCTGGGACAGAATGAGGAATCCTCTTCGAGGTCAGCTCCGCAAGCTTTACATCTGGGGCGTGAAGCGGGACGCATAACCTTTTCCTTCTCTTCTGTCTTTGAAGGGAATTTGTATCCGCACATATTACAGAAGCGGCTGGCAAGAATGACTTCGTTCTCACACTCGGGACATCTCTTGAGTCCCTTGGCAGCGAGTTCTTCTGCGATAATGGTTTCGATCTTATTCTTAAGAGTGTTTATTCTCTGGATCTGATCATTGAAAAGAGATGCTCTGGGTACCTCTCTGGGTCCCTTGCCGTTCTGGCCACAGCACTCTTTGTAGAATTTCTGACCGAGCTCTGTATAGACTGACTCAAGCTCTGTTTTAAGCTCTTCTTTTTCAGCAGTTCTGTCGACATGAGATGCTGCAGCCATCTTCTTCTTGCTGTCGAAATCAACTACTACTTCTTCTGCGTTCAAAACCTTTTCTTCCATAAGTACCCTCCCTAAAAAAATTGTTTGGAAAGCCGTCTCTTGTATTCCCCGACAAGGGACAGCGAAAATATTATACCATCTGATATAAAAATATAAAAGGAATGCAATTGTACAATTATTAATGGTAAAATATCAGCATATTTACTTAAAAACTGATATTATAATTCTAGTTTTCGGAGGACTTTTTATGGCCATACTCGCTGACTGTCATATGCATTCTCACCATTCAGGTGACTCTGATGCTTCGATGGAATCCATGATAGAAGCCGCTATTAATGCGGGTCTCGAGACGATCTCTTTTACCGAGCATCAGGATTTTGATTATCCCAAATCGCCCGAAGGCGAAACCGAATATTGCGATGAAAACTCTTTCATGCTCAACGCCGATTCTTATCTGTATGAACTTCTCAGCATGAGAGAAAAATATAAAGATAAGATCCGGATTGAATTCGGTCTCGAGGTGGGGCTTCAGCAAAGCTGCGTAAAGCAGAACCTGATCTTCTGCAGGGATCATGAATATGATTTCATCATCGCATCTCAGCACGTTGTGGGAGGAAAAGATCCTTACTACTCTTCTTTCTTTGAAGGTAAAGATGAGAAGCAGGCTTTAAGAGAATACTTCACCGAATATCACCAAAACATCAAGAGATTCCACAACTTCGATGTACTCGGTCATCTCGATTACCTCGTAAGATATTTCCCCAGCGGAAATCACGAGTATAACTATTCCGAATACGGAGACATCATCGATGAGATCTTCAAAGAACTTATCGAAAATGAAAAAGGAATCGAGATCAACACCAAAGCCATGAGCAAAGGGATGAAAGAATTCCATCCCTGCATGCAGGCGCTAAAGAGATATAAAGAGCTTGGCGGCGAGATCGTAACCATCGGTTCAGACGCTCACAAGCCTGAGAATATCGCAGATCATTTTGATAAGGTTCCCGATGTATTAAAAGAAGCCGGTTTCGAATACTACTGCATCTACGAAAACCGACTTCCCGAATATCACAAACTTTAAATAATGACCAAAAAAATCAGCGACATCCCGTCGCTGATTTTTTACATCGCTGCCACCTTTTTATACGGAATAATGCTTTTGATTTCTTCATTTAAGTTTTCTTTCATTACTCTTAAATCTATATCATTCTGAATATCCAAAAAATATTTATCGGATACACCGAAAAATCTTGCCAATCTAAGCGAAGTATCTACAGTGATTTTTCTTCTGTCATGCAGAATATCCTGAACACGCGATACGGGAACATGTATTTCTTTCGCAAGCATATATGCGGAAATACCATTGGGTTCCATAAATTCTTCTAAAAGTATTTCTCCCATTCCGGGAGTCTTAATATGCATATCCATAATCATTCTCCCTATCACTAATGATAATCAACTACTTCAACATCGTATGCGTCTATTTCAATAAATCTAAAACATATTCTAAATTGATCATTTATCCTAATACTGTACTGTCCGTTTCTATCACCTGATAATTTTTCAAGATGATTTGATGGCGGTACTTTTAAATCATCAAGACAACGTGCATTGTCAATCATAATCAATTTGCGAAGTACAATATGCTGAATATCATGTGGTAGTTTTCTGGAAAAAGCCTGATTATATATCTTTTCAGTTTCTTTATCCTTAAAACTTCTAATCATAAACAAATTATACCCGCCACACGTATACACGTCAAGCAGGCATAATCAATTTTTGATTATTTGGTATCTTCAACTATAAGTTCTTCACCACGTACTTTAAACTTTACATTTCGCCCCGCATAGGCTAAACCGTAAATGCGATTCGGATCATCCTGATATGAGGGTCTCGGATCAAGCGATAGAATCTCAATCAGTCCCTGCAATTCCTCTTCCGTAAAAAGAGAACGAACATCCTCCGGAATATTCACATCAAGCCTGTGCTCTCTGTTTTCTTCCTTCTGAGCAAAACCGCCCTTTACATCGGGAAATGCGTCAGCGTAAGGAATATAAGGCTTTACATCGTAAACTTCCGTTCCGTCAGTCATATCCGCTCCGGATACAACTATTTCCATCAGCCCGTCTTCCCTTTGCCTTATCTCTTCTATCTTTACATTCGTAAGTCCTAAGTGATTCGGTCTGAAAGGAGAACGGGTTGCAAAGACTCCCATATAAGTATTGCCGCCAAGCCTCGGAGGTCTAACTTTGGCTCTGAATGAATCGTCTTCCTTCACATCAAACTTCCAGATAATCCAAAGCCTCTCAAACTCCTCAAGACCATCGAATGCAGCCGGGTCGGAAAACTCAGCCTCAAAAACGATCCGCCCCTTAAGATGCGGAGCAAGACCGCTCTGTCTCGGCACCCCAAACTTCTCCGGCAATGCACTTTTATACGTCGCAATTCTCTCCATATTTCCCCCTTCTGCCGGGTAAAGACGCCATCGATGATATTTTACCGTGCACGCGCCTCTCGGCTCCGCGTTTTGACGTAACGGTACTAAGTTCGAACTGCGCAACGCTTGTTCTCACTAAGTACCGACGCCAAAACAAGGGTGCACTTGTAAAATATCATCACTGACGTCTTTGTAACATAAAAACTACATACAAAAACATTTAATAAAACAGAGCGGTGTAGGTGATGAAGATTTCATAAGCGGACCCTTGTTTTGTCGTCGGTACTTAACGAATGCGAGTCTTGCGAAGCATGAGTTTAGTACCGCTACGGCAAAACGCGGAGACGCGAGTCGTGTCCGCGTTGAAACTTCATCGACTACGCCGCTCGTGGCATATTCAGGTCTTTATGATGGTGCCGCCGCCGTATATGTAGGTGCCGGCTTCATCGTAGAAGACCAGTGCCTGACCCGGAGCTGCAGCTCTGACGGGTTTGTCGAATACGACTTTGACCAGGCCTTCGCCGGCAGATTCGAGATAGCCTGTTTCACCGGGATGATTGTATCTTATCTTAGCCTTAACTCTGACTCGCTCTTCGGGAGCAATGCCTTCGAGCCCCATCCAGCGTAAATCATTAGCTGAAACCACAGAAGTCATCAGGTCCTCATTGGATCCGAGTGTAACCTTACCCGATGCAGGATCGATGTCCGTAACGTAAATGCGCTCACCTGCAGGAACACCGAGACCACGTCTTTGTCCGATGGTGTAATGAGTAATTCCTTTGTGCTTTGCTATAAACTCACCGGAGGGAGTTACAAAATCTCCGGGTCCCGGAACACTTACTCCGTCTTCTTTTTCAATGAAAGAAGCATAGTCGCCGTCGGGTACAAAGCAGATCTCCTGTGAGTCTTTCTTATGTGCAACGGGAAGTCCGGCTTCTTCTGCGATCTTACGCACATCACTTTTCTCATATTCACCGATGGGAAGAAGCGTATGTGCAAGCTGGTCCTGGGTCAGAGCATACAATGCATAAGTCTGATCCTTCGCAGCAGTCTTGGATGCAGAGATGGAGTACCTTCCGTTTTCAAGCTGCATGATCCTTGCATAGTGACCGGTTGCAAGATAATCCGCACCGATATCACGCGCCTTCTTAAGCAGTGCTTCCCACTTAACATGCCTGTTACATTCAATACACGGGTTTGGAGTCAGCCCCTTTACATACTGAGCCGCAAAATGGTCGATGACCCACTTCTGGAATTCACTTCTGAAATCCATTACGTAATAAGGAATGCCGATGCAATCCGCAACGCGCCTTGCATCATCAACTGCAGAAAGCCCGCAGCATCCTCCGTTATCCGAAACGTCGCATGCATTCTCGGGACGCCAGATCTGCATCGTGACACCTATTACATTGTATCCCTGTTCTTTTAACAGATATGCGCAGACAGATGAATCAACACCGCCGCTCATACCTACAACAACAGTCTTACTCATCCTCTGCTCCTGAGTTTGGTAACCACATCCGAAATGACTGATGCGGCAGTATCAATTTCTTCTTCTGTGTTGTGATTCGAAAGTGTAAGTCTCAGAGAGCCTTTGGATTCATCATCGGCCCTTCCGATCGCTTTAAGTACATGTGAAGGTTCTCTTGCACCCGATGCGCATGCAGATCCGCTGGATGCACAAATTCCGTTTTGATCCAGCATAATGAGCGCTGATTCACCCTCAATACCTTTTATACAAACAGAAACATTTCCCGGAAGCCTCTTTAAATGATCTCCCTCGGAATATGCTCCATTAACAATAACATCTGTTATATCTGCAAGTTTGGCAATCATTCTGTCACGAAGCGCGGTTTCTGCGGCTATTTTTGCATCTAATCCTGCAAAAGCAAGCTCTGCAGCCGCTCCGAAGCCTGCAATTCCCGCAACATTTTCTGTGCCTGCTCTTCTTCCGCTTTCCTGCATTCCGCCTCTCAAATAGGGTGAGAGTTTAACTCCGTCCCTTACAAAAAGAAGCCCGACGCCTTTAGGACCTCCGAGTTTGTGTGAACTTGCAGACAGCAGATCGACATGTTTTGCAAATCCCTGCAGATCTATCTGACCGTATGCCTGAACCGCATCGGTATGTATAAGCACATCTTTTCTGATCGATCTTACCGCATCTGCAATTTCACGAATGGGTTCGATCGTTCCGATCTCATTATTGGCTGTCATCACGGATACAAGAAATGTATCAGGGCGAAGGGCCTCCGCAACCTGCTCAGGACAAATAAATCCTTCTTTATCAGGTTTAAGATATGTTACCGAAACGCCAAGACTTTCCAGGAACTCAGCGGTATGAAGGATCGCATGATGCTCGATCTGTGTCGTGATGATATGACCGGGCATGTCCTTATCCGTATTCTTTTTCCGGAAGGATTCGTATGCACCGCATAAAGCCCAGTTGTCGGACTCGGTTCCGCCTGACGTAAAGAAGATTTCGTTGGGCATAGCACCTATAAGCGATGCACACCGCCTTCTTGAATCGAATACTGCTCTCTTTGAGCGGCGTGCGATCTCATAGACAGCAGAAGCATTGCCATACTCCTCTTTCAAAAAGGGGAGCATGGCATTAAATGCTGCGTCTTCTAATCTGGTTGTTGCTGCGTTATCTAAATAGATCATTTAAGCGGTCTGCTTTGAATTATTCTTGAGGATAAATGCGATACCTACCATTACCGCAATTCCTACGATAAGAGGAAGAACGGGATTCTTCGCATATCCAGCGATGCAATAGCAAATGCAGGAAATGAACGCACATGAAAGTGCATAAGGAAGCTGGGTTGATACATGGTTAAGGTGATTCGACTGAGCACCTGCCGAGCTCATGATGGTCGTATCGGAAATAGGTGAGCAGTGATCTCCGCAAACCGCACCTGCCATACATGCACTCATGGAGATGATCATCATGGTATTATCAACGCCTTCAAATACACTTACAACGATAGGGATAAGGATTCCGAAGGTTCCCCATGAAGTACCGGTTGCAAACGACAAGAATACTGCGATAAGGAAGATGATCGCAGGAAGAAGGTTCATGAATCCTGCTGCGGATCCGTCAACGATTCCCGCAACGAACTCCTTGGCACCGAGTGAATCGGTCATAGCCTTAAGTGACCATGCAAATGTGAGGATAAGGATGGGAGCAACCATCGACTTAAATCCTTCGGGGATGCACTCCATGCACTCTTTGAAACTGAGGACTCTTCTGCACAGATAAAGGATCAGTGTAATAACAAGTCCGAAAAATGATCCGATGACAAGTCCTACCGATGCATCAGAATTAGCAAATGAATCAATAAAGGTTTCACCGGAGAAGAAGCCGCCGGTATAGATCATTCCGAGTACGCAGCAGATCACAAGTGCA